>DDSN01000014.1 GCA_002343395.1 Hyphomonadaceae bacterium UBA2389
GGTTGAGGCAAGGGGCGATGACGCTGGCCGATCTGCAACGCGGGCGCGACGAGGCGGCGGCGCGGGAACAGTCTCGCGCGATAGCGGAGGGCATGCCCCCCTATCTTACGCTACCTGGCGAGACGTTTGACGCGGAAGCGGCGTGGCTGATGATGACGTATCTCGCCCCGTTCGTGCGGATTGAGTGCGCCGACATCGTTGCGCGTTACGCGCGCGCGTCGATGGATGTCTCGGACGGTCTCGCCGCCGACGCCGCGAAGATGGCTGAGGCGTCGAACGTCGCCTTGCAGATTGAGATCGGCGCGATTCCGCTCGCCATTCCCGCTTTGCGATGGGTGCAAACAGGCGGCGATGTGCGCCAGCTCATCGTCGGCGGCGATGACTATGTCGTGCTTTTCACGGCGCCGCCCGATGCGCGCGCTGCACTGGCCGAAGCCGATCCCGACGGCGCCCTGCGTCTCAGCCGGATTGGCCGGGTTGTGGAAGGCCAAGGCGTGACGTTCGTCGATGTGGGGGGCGACGCCATCGCTTTCGGCGCGCGCGGGTACGTTCACAGGCTAGGTTGCTAACGTCTTGATAACCATTGCGGCATGAAGGTGCGGCCCATGAAGCGCGCCCATGCCATTGCCCGCGCCGTCGCCGCGGCCATGATCGCGTCGACCCTGTTGGCCGGCTTGGCGAATGCCTCGGGCGACAAGGAAAAGGGCAAGGCCGCCGAAGGCGCGGAGGAAAACAGCACGCGCTCCATGGACGCGCCCTACCTGGCTGTTCCGGTCGTGCGGGATGGGCAGTTGGCCAACTACCTCTTCGTGTCGCTCAGGATCGAAATCCAGAACGGCGTCGATCTGTGGCGCACCCGCGAACAGGCGCACTTTCTAAGGGACGCCCTCGTGCGGGCGAGCCACAGCACCGATTTGGCCGATCCAACGAACAACAACGCCTTGAACGAGGCGCGCGCCCTCGAGGTGTATCGCGCCGCCGCCATTCAGGCGCTAGGCGAGCGCGCCGTAGGTCGAATCTCGATTGTGGCGGTTTATTCGAGCCAGGGTTCGGGCATCTAAGCCCCAAGAATCCGCTCCTGCATAGCGGTTCTGGCCAAGGCGCCATTGCGCGAGCGGGCATGTTTTGGCAGTAACGCGCCACCTTCGGGGGAAGCGTTTCCGCAGACGGACTGTCGCGGGGCGGCCAACCCATTTCCCCAACCGGCGCGGTTCCAGCGCCCAGGATAGGTACAATGGACCAAAATCTGATCCTTTGGCTGGTCGTCGCCAGCGGCGTTATGGCCGCTGGCTATGGCTGGCTCGAAACTCAAGTCATCATCAAAGCCTCCGCCGGCTCCGACCGGATGAAGGAGATCGCCGCCGCAATCCAAGAAGGCGCCAAGGCTTATTTGAATAGGCAGTATTCAACGATCGCCATGGTCGGGGTCGGTGTTGTCGTCGTCTTGGGAATCGCGTTCTGGCCGACTTGGCAGATTCCTGTCGGCTTTATCATCGGCGCGGTGCTTTCCGGCGCGGCGGGCTTCATCGGCATGAATGTGTCGGTGCAAGCGAACGTCCGAACCGCGGAAGCGTCGCGCACGTCGCTTGCCGGCGGTTTGAAGATGGCGTTCAAGGCCGGCGCTGTTACCGGCATGCTGGTCGCGGGCGGCGCGTTGTTCGGCGTGGCGTTTTACTACTTGGCGCTGACCCAATGGATGGGTTTGGAGCCCACGAGCCGCACGGTTGTTGACTCGCTAGTGGCTCTGGGCTTCGGCGCCTCGCTGATTTCGATCTTCGCGCGCTTGGGCGGCGGCATCTTCACAAAGGGCGCTGACGTTGGCGGCGACATGGTCGGCAAGGTCGAAGCTGGCATCCCGGAAGACGACCCACGTAATCCGGCGACGATCGCCGATAACGTCGGCGACAACGTCGGCGATTGCGCTGGCATGGCGGCCGACTTGTTCGAGACCTACGCGGTGACGACGGTCGCCACGATGGTGCTCGGATCGATCCTGTTCCGCGAATACGCGGGCGTGGTTGAGAACGTGATGCTGTTGCCGCTCGCGATCGGCGGTTTGTCGATCGTGGCGTCCATTCTGGGCACGTTCTTTGTGCGCCTCGGTCCCTCGAACAACATCATGGGCGCGCTTTACAAAGGATTGGTCGCGGCTGGGGTTTTGTCCGCCGTCGGCCTCGGCGTCGCCATCCATGGGACGATTGGCTTTGGCCAATTGGTGAGCGCGGTGAACGCGCCGGCCGCGCTCGCGGGCATCACCGGCCAAGATCTGTTCATCTGCGGCGTCATTGGCTTGCTGGTGACGGGCGCGATCGTGTGGATCACGGAATACTATACGGGCACCGGCTTCCGTCCGGTGAAGAGCGTCGCGGAAGCGTCGAAGTCTGGCCACGGCACCAACGTGATCCAGGGCCTCGCGGTCTCGATGGAGTCGACGGCGCTGCCGGCGATCGCCATCGTTGTGGGCATAGTGTCATGCTACACGCTCGCGGGCTTGTTCGGCATCGCTATCGCGGTGACCACCATGCTTTCCGTGGCGGGCATTGTCGTCGCGCTCGACGCCTTCGGCCCAGTGACCGACAACGCCGGCGGCATCGCGGAGATGGCCGAGCTGCCGAAGGAAGTGCGCGTCACCACCGATGCGCTCGACGCCGTCGGCAACACCACCAAGGCGGTGACCAAGGGATATGCGATCGGATCGGCGGGCCTTGGCGCCCTTGTCCTGTTCGCGGCCTACTTCGAGGACTTGCGCTACTACGCGAGCAACGCGGCGGAGTATCCGTTCTTCGCCAATGTCGAGCTCGCGGAGCTTGATCGTTTCTTCGCGCTTAACAATCCCTACGTGATCGTCGGTCTCTTCATCGGCGGCCTTCTCCCATACCTGTTCGGTGGATGGTCGATGACGGCGGTGGGCCGCGCCGCGCAAGCGGTGGTGAGCGAGGTTCGGCGCCAGTTCAAGGAAATCCCGGGAATCATGGAGCGCAAGGCGAAGCCGGACTACGGCAGGGCCGTCGACATCCTGACGCAAGCCGCCATCAAGGAGATGGTGGTGCCGTCCATGTTGCCGGTGCTGGCGCCGCTGGCCCTGTTCTTCGCTGTGTGGGCGATCGCTGGCGAGAGCCAAGCGCTGGCCGCACTCGGCGCCTTGCTCGTCGGCGTGATCGTGACGGGCCTGTTCGTCGCCATCTCGATGACCTCGGGCGGCGGCGCTTGGGACAACGCCAAGAAGCTGATCGANNGCCGCCGTGACCGGCGACACCGTCGGCGATCCTTATAAGGACACGGCCGGTCCTGCGGTGAACCCAATGATCAAGATCACCAACATCGTTGCTTTGCTGCTTCTGGCGGTGCTGGCGCACGCGGGCTGATCGGCAAGACCAACGCAAAATGAAACGCCCCGACCGGAAAGTCGGGGCGTTTTTTTGTGGCTGTCGGTGTTGAGCTTAGTTGCGACCGGGCCGGCCGCCTTCTTCTTCAGGACGAATGGGCGACCCCGCGCCAACATTGCCGAGCAGTTGCTCAAGGATGCCCAGTTCGCGTCCGCGTGTGGGGGTGACGTGATCGTCGTAAGCGATCAGGCGGCCGCGCTCGAGACCGTATTTCTCGACCCCGGTGACGGTGTCGCCATCGAAGCGAACGACCATCACCCGGCGCTCTGTGATGCGTGGCGCGTAGAAGGCCACGCGCTCTTGCGTCGCGCTCACATAATACCAGGCGGTTTGGTCAAACACGGCGGTCGTCGACGGCGACCCAAAGCGTTGCATCACCGTATCGCGCGTATCCACGCCGACTTGAGGGTCCGGGATCTCCACATTGTTGCGGTCCGGGCGAAAGCCATTGTACTGCTGCACCGGGGCGCACGCGCTGGTCGCCGCGGCTAGGGCGACAGCCGCGGCCGCCGAAAAACGCAAAAGTCCGCGATTCATTTGGTCACCTCGCGGGCGGTCACCGCCCTGTTTCGGGGCCTCACGGGTAAGGCGGACCGTGCAAACGGGCAAGGGGGGAGCGCAGGCGCGGATGTCGATTTGGCCGTTCAGGCGCTCAAAGGCCGAGGTCGATGCGGAGCGGCTTCTTGCGGCGGTCACTGCCGCGAGCCGCAATCCAGCGCTCTTTGGGGATGGGCGAATTCCCGACTCCGTCCAGGGGCGTTTCGAGGCGATGGCGGTCCACGCCGTGTTGGCGCTGTTTCGGCTACGATCCGAACCTGCCGCCGAGCCGTTGGCCCAGGCGTTCACGGATCGGTTCTTTAGCGTTCTGGACGGCGGCCTGCGCGAAACGGGGGTGACCGACACCGCGATCCCTAAACGCATGCATCGCCTCGCGGGAGATTTTTACGGGCGTCTCAAGGCCTATTCGGCGGGGTTGGAGGCGGTCGACCAAGCGGCGCTTGCCCGGGCATTGGGGCGGAATATCCTTGGCGATGAAGCACATCCCTATGGCGCCCAGCTCGCGGTCCATGTGCTTTCACTGTCGCGCGCCCTAGCCCAGCGTCCGATCGAGGCGCTGCTCAGCGATGAGGCCTGGAGCCCGCCGTCTCGCTGAGCGAGTATTTGGCAAGCGCGCGTGGGGCCCTTATTGTCCGGACCTCGCGGCTCGACGGGCGGCCCGCTCAGGACGAAAATACCGAAATGGCAGACGGGCTGGTGCTCTCGATCGACGGGATGGGTGGCGATCACGCGCCTGACATCGTGGTGGAGGGGGTCGACATCGCGGCCCGCCGCAACGGCGGCGTCAGATACCTCATTCACGGCGATCCGGCGCGGCTCGGCGCCCTGCTGGACCGCCATCCGCACGCGAAGGCCGCCTCGGAAGTCGTCGTGGCTGAGCGGGCCATCGGCATGGACGTGAAGCCAAGCCAGGCACTGCGTCAGGGTAAGGGATCGAGCTTGTGGGGGGCGGTGGCCGCCGTTGAGGAAGGGCGCGCCCACGCTGTGGTGTCCGCAGGCAACACCGGCGCTTACATGGCGATCGCCATGTTCCGGCTGCGCACCATGGAAGGCGTCCATCGCCCAGCGCTGGCGGCGCGCTGGCCCGCGGCGAACGGCGGCTATGTCGTCATGCTCGATGTTGGTGCGAACGTGCAGGCTGACGGCGAACAGCTCGTGGAATTCGCCATCATGGGCGAGGCCTTCCAGCGGGCGGTGTCCGGCAAGCAGCGGCCAACGGTGGCGCTCCTGAACGTGGGCGCCGAGGAGCAAAAGGGGCACGAGGAAATTCGCACCGCCGCGCAACTGATCCGAGAAGCGGGCGTGGACATCGATTTCCAGGGCTTTGTCGAAGGCGACGACATTTCCAAAGGCACGGTGGATGTCGTCGTCACCGACGGCTTTACCGGAAATATCGCGCTCAAGACGGGCGAGGGCACCGCCCGCCTTGTCGGCCAGCTGCTAAAAGAATCTTTGACCAGCGGCGTCCTGGCGCAGTTGGGTGCGCTCATAGCGTATCCGGCGTTGAGCAAGCTGCGCGCACGCATGGACCCGGGCACCTTCAACGGCGCCCTCTTTCTTGGGTTGAACGGTCTGGTGGTGAAGAGCCACGGCAGCGCCAATGGGCGGGGCTTCGCGGCAGCGATTGGCGTGGCGGAGAAGATGGCGCGTAGCCACTATCGCGACGAGATAGCGCGCAATCTGCAGCGGTTGGCGCAAGGCGCGTCCCAGGCGGCGAAGGAAGCAAGCTAATGGGTTCAGTCGTGCTGGGCGTTGGCGCGCACCTGCCTGCGCGCGTGCTGACCAATGCCGAATTGTCGGAGCGCGTTGACACCAGCGACGCCTGGATCGTTGAACGTACGGGCATTCGCCAGCGCCACATTGCCTCGGACGGCGAGAAAACCTCTGATCTCGCCATCGCAGCGTCACGCCGGGCGCTGGAGGCAGCGGGGCTCTCCGGGGCGGATGTTGATCTGATCATCGTCGCGACGACGACACCGGATCTCACCTTCCCCGCGACCGCCGCCCGCATCCAGGCGGCGCTAGGCGCTTCAGGCGCCGCTTTCGATCTGCAGGCGGTGTGCTCGGGCTTCATTTTCGCGCTGGCGACGGCCGATAACTTCCTTGAACGCGGGCAGGCGAACACGGCCCTTGTGATCGGCGCGGAGACATTTTCGCGTATCATCGATTGGTCAGACAGAAGCACCTGCGTTCTATTCGGCGATGGCGCTGGCGCTCTTGTTTTGCGGCGTGGCGATGATCGCGGCAGGGGCGTACTTTCGACGTTCCTACGCACAGACGGGCGCATGCATGATCTGCTCTATGTCGATGGCGGCCCATCGCAAACGCGTTCCGTCGGGCACGTGCGCATGGTGGGCAACGCGGTTTTTCGCCAAGCCATTGAACACATCTCGGGCGCGATGCTTGAGGCGTGCGCGCGCGCCGATGTGCCGATCGACAGCGTCGACTGGTTCGTTCCGCACCAAGCCAATCAGCGCATCCTGGACGGCGTGGCGAGAAAGCTCGGCATCCCCGGTGACAAGGTGATCTCAACCGTCGCGCTGCACGGCAACACTTCCGCCGCTTCGGTGCCGCTGGCGCTCGACGTCGGTATCCGCGACGGACGGATCAAACCCGGAGACCTTGTGCTTCTGGAGGCTCTCGGCGGGGGATTGACTTGGGGCGCGGCGCTCCTTCGTCTGTGAAGGTCTTGAAATATTTGACGTAAAAGGCCGGGGGGATTAGTCATGAGCGAACGCCCTTAAGGCGCTCGACGGAGGGGGCTCCGGTGGCAGGTAAGACCATTACACGAGCAGATTTGGTGGAGGCGCTGGTCAAGCGCTCGAGCCTGCAAAGGTCCGACGCCAATCGTCTGCTCACGCGGCTGCTCGAAATCATGCAGGATTCGCTCGTTGCAGGCGAAACCGTGAAGCTATCGCGCTTCGGCAATTTCAATGTCCGCTCCAAGCGGCAACGCGTTGGGCGAAATCCGAAAACCGGCGAAGAGGTGCCGATAACGCCGCGGCGTGTGGTGACCTTCAGGCCGTCGCAGATGTTGCGTGAATTCGTTGAGAAGAGCGGGCGCGCCGCGCGCGCGAAGAGCTAACCCGCAAGGCATCGCACAACTTCCTCTCCAATTGCGAGCGAAGAGGTGAGCCCTGGGCTTTCGATTCCGAAGAGACACACGAGTCCGGCGACGCCGTGCCCGGCCTCGTCGTCGATAATGAAATCCGACTGCGGTTCGTTGGGACAATGAATCTTGGGACGGATGCCTGCGTAGTCAGGCGCAAGCGCGCCATCGGGCAATGCGGGCCAGAAAGTTCGGATCAACTTGTAGAACTGCGCCGCGCGGCCCGGATCGACAGCGTAGTCCTCGCGCTCGACCCATTCCAGATCCGGGCCAAATCGCGCAACGCCGCCGAGATCACATCGGTAGTGGGCGCCGAGGGCGCCTGGGATCGGCGGCGGGTAGATCAAACGCGAGAATGGCGCCCGCACACCCTGAAGTGAGAAATAGTGTCCCTTCCCGAGATGTTGCGTCGGGATGCGCGCCGTCGGAAATCCGTCAAGGAGACGCGCGCACGCCTGGGCGCTCAGGCCCGCGGCGATGATGAGGTTGCGTGCTTGCAGCGTCATGGGCTCGGCGCCGCCAACATGTACGGTGAAGCCCTGGCGATAGGCGTCAGCGCCTTCAAAAGGCGCATTGAGCGCGACGACGCCGCTGTTGGCGACGATCTCACCTTCCAGCGCCGCCATGTAGCCATGCGCGTCGAACACCCCGCTTTCCACCGATTCAAGAGCCGCGACCGCGTGGAGCTGCGGCTCGAGACGGCGCGCCTGTTCGGCGCTCAGCCAACGCACCCCCTCCACGCCGTTGACTTCACCCTGCAGCGCAAGTCGCTCCACGGCCGCGATCTCCTGAGGATTGGTCGCGACAATCAGCTTTCCGCATCTTTTGTAGGCGACAGCATGCGTCTCAAGAAACGGATACAGGGCGCGTCTGCCTTCGACGCAAAGGCGCGCCTTAAGCGAGTGCGTCGGATAGTGGATGCCGGCGTGGATCACCTCGGAATTGCGTGAAGAGACGCCCGCGCCGATGCGGTTTTGCTTCTCCAGGACAAGGACGGAACGCCCCGCCTTGGTAAGGGCGAAAGCACAGGCCAACCCAACAGCGCCCGCTCCGACGACAATAGTGTCAAAGTCACTCATGGTTCCAACACGACACGCAGGCGAACATGGTCAACAAACAGCTAACGCGCGGCCTTCGCGGGCTGAGTTAAACGATCCGCAATTTGTGCGGGCGATACTCCTCGAAGTCTAGGGGCGCGCCAGCGTGATCGACTTCCAAGCAGCATCCACGATCGCGGCGGCGCGCGCGCATGTCGTCAGCTTGCGCTGGCGGCTGCTGGTGTGGGCGCTTTTCGCCGTCGGCGCGGCCCTGGTTTTGAATGCTTGGCAGGCGGGGCTTGCCTGGTATCTCGTCTTGGTGGTGGCGGCAGGGTTCGACGCTCTGCTGGGGCAATCGTACCTCACGACGCGGAGCGTTTCGGAACGCAACACTGCTGGCGTTCTGTTCGCGTGGGGATGCGCGTTCAGCGCGATGGCGTTCGCCGCCATGCCGCTGTTGTTGGCCGCCAACGGCGGCGGGTTTGGACAGGTGCTCGGCGTCTTGATGGCCGCCAGCGCATTCGTTCGCGTCATGGTGTTTATGTCACGGGCGCGGGGGTTGATGGCCGTTGTGGGTACGCCGGCCGCGATTGCGCTCATCATGATGCCATTCATGCCTGACCACGAAAGCCCCGCCAGTTCTCTGGAAGGCGCGCTTGGGGTTGCCTGTGGGGTGCTGGCGTTTCTCGCTTACGTGTTGCGTGCTTCACTGAACAATGACGCGGTCATTGCGCGTTTGGAGGCCGCCAACAAGCATGCGCGCGAGCGTCAACTCGAAGCCGAAGCCAAGCACGCCGAAGCAGTCGAAGCCAACCGCGCAAAGTCGGAGTTTTTGGCGGTGGTGACCCACGAGCTTCGTACACCACTCAACGCGGTCATTGGCTACTCTGAGATGATCGAAGAGGACGCGGCGGCCGCCGGGCGCGTCGACCTCGCGCGCGACGCAAGCCGTATCGAGAGGTCCGCGCGCCATCTTCTTGCTTTGATCGACCAAGTGTTGCAGTTGACAAGCGCCGATGCGGGCAATGACGATCTCAAACCACGTAGCGTTGACATGCAACAAATGGTGGCTGAGATCGTGGCGGCGATGCGCGATGCCGCCGAACAGCGGGGAAACCGCATGGCGGTGCGTGTGAGCGATGATGCGCAGGTGGCCTACACCGATGGAACAAAGCTCGCGGTTTGTGTGTCAGCGTTGCTGTCGAACGCTATAAAATTCACCGAGAATGGGCTGGTGGCCGTGTCTGTGTCGCGGGAGGCGGGCGAACGTGGCGATCAACTCATCATCGCGGTTTCGGATACTGGATGCGGCGTAGCCGAGGCGGACCGGGAACGCATTTTCAACGCGTTCACGCAACTGGACGCGACCAAGACTCGAACGACGGGCGGAATGGGGCTGGGCTTGGCGGTCGCGCGTCGGGTCGCGCGCGCGCTGGGCGGCGAGCTTGATGCGTCTAGCCAAGTCGGCAAGGGATCGACGTTCACCTTGCGCATCCCGATGCGTTTGGGCGTTGCGAGCGCGGCGTCGATCGCGGCCTGAAGACTTGGCGCGGCCAGATATCGGACCTAGATCGATCTCGATGAGTGAGCGCATCCCAGCTTCGTCGTTGCCGACGTTCCGGCAGTTGCAGTTTCTGGTCGCCCTGCGAGCCGAAGGCAGCTTCGTTGGTGCGGCGGATGCTGTTGGCGTCACGCAACCGACATTGTCCGCGGGCATCAAGGAGCTCGAGGCGGCGCTCGGCGTGGTGTTGGTTGAACGCGGCCGAGTTGGCGCGCACTTGACGCCGGCGGGCGAGATCGCCGCCGAGCGCGCCGCACGGACGCTTGAGGACGTGCATGAAATCGTTCGCGCGGTGCGCGCTGGCGGCGAACCGCTCACGGGCGTTCTGCGGCTTGGCGCCATTCCGACGATCGCGCCGTTCTTACTGCCGCGTGCTTTGCCGTTGCTGAAAAAGAAGTTCCCGAAGCTCCAGTTGCACTTGCGGGAGGATCTTACTCAGCGACTCATCGAGGCTCTGCGAGCACGCACATTGGACGCCGCCTTAATCGCGCTCCCCTTCGAGGCGCCGGGCATAGAGACCGCGCCGATCGTTGACGATGAGTTTCTGTTTCTTTGCCCGCCCGAGCATCCGCTTGCGAAGCGCAATGATCTTGCGCCCGAGCAGATCGACCCCAGCGAACTGCTCTTGTTGGATGACGGGCATTGTTTGCGCGACCATGCTTTGTCGCTCTGTCATCTCAGCCCCGGAAAACGTCCGGCGGCGGACGTTGGAGCAACCAGCCTCCACACACTCGTGCAAATGGTCGGCGGAGGACTCGGCGTTACGCTGTTGCCGAAGCTGGCGGCGGAGGCGGGCGCGGTTGCGGGTGCGAACGTCGCGCTCCGTTCATTTGCCGCGCCGGTTGTGGGGCGCTCCCTCGGCGTGGCTTGGCGCGAAGGCGGCCCACGCGAGCCGGAGGCCCGGTTGCTCGCCGAAACGTTGAAGGCGCTGTTCTAGTCGGTTCGGCTCAGCCTCCGCGCCAGAGACGGCAGCTTGAGCAATAACCAAAGCGCGCTCCAAACATTGCCGACGATGAAGATCGGCGCGGCCCACGCGGCGGCGGCGAGCCAGGAACGCTCGGTCAGAAACACGATGACTGCGAAAAAGAAAAACCCAACGTAGAGGTCGAACAGGGACACGATTCCCCATGGGAGCGTCGTGATGACGCCGAGCTGATCCATGAAGGAGCCGTGCAGATCCGCTTTCGCGAACGCGGCCCATAGGATCAAACCTAGCAGCGCCAAACCCAAGACGCCGATAAGGGCGCGCAGCACGTTCATGGGAAGCACTCCATCGACTAATCGATCAGCTGTTGCATGAGGTACGTATACTCAAGCGCCCGCCGACGCGCCGCCTCATTGAGATTGGCGGCGGCGGAATGTCCGCCGTCCGTGTTCTCATAATAGATAACCGGCATCCCGAGTTCCAACATGCGGGCCACATATTTCCGCGCATGGCCAGGATGAACGCGGTCGTCCTTGGTTGAGGTGAGCACGAATGGGAGCGGGAAATCGGGACGCGCTCTCAGATTTTGGTACGGCGAGATCGTCTCCAGGAACGCGCGCTCTTCCGGGTTTGAAGGCGAACCGTACTCATCAACCCATGAAGCGCCCGCGAGCAACTGATCGTATCTCAGCATATCGAGCAGCGGCACCTGAACGACGGCGGCATTGATCATTTCCGGGTGTTGGTTGAGCATCACGCCCATGAGCAAGCCGCCATTGGAACCGCCCATAATTCCCAACCTTCGCGGCGTGGTGATCCCGCGCTCGACGAGGTCGCGCTCTACGGCGTAGAAGTCATCGTAGATGACCTGCCTGTTCGTGCGCAGGCCGGCTTGGTGCCAGGACGGTCCAAACTCTCCCCCGCCGCGAATATTTGCGAGCACGTAGACGCCCCCACGCTCAAGCCACATCCTGCCAACGAAGGGACTGTAGGTCGGCGTGTAAGAGACTTGAAAGCCGCCATAGGCCCAAAGCAGTGTCGGATTCTGACCGTTCAGAGCGACGTCGCGCCGCCTTACAACAAAGTATGGAACCCGCGTTCCATCCCGGCTGACCGCCTCGAACTGCTCGGAAACCAGATTGGAGGCGTCAAAAAGCGGTGGCAACGCGCGAATGGCGCGTGGCCGGGTCGCTCGATCGTCGAGCGCGAAGAGGGTGTCTGGCGTGATGAAATCCTCGAAGACCGCAAACGCCTCGGAAGCGCTGGGGTCCGCTCCGGCGAAACTGATCGATCCGTTTTCTGGAAGCGGAAGGGCAGAACGGGTCCAGGCGCCGCCGCTCAGCGCAAACCGCAGAAGGCGCCCGCGCACGTTCTCATAGCCTGCAACAAGCACAGCATCGCGCGTTATCGCGACAGCCTCGATCGACTCACGCGTTCCTGGCGCTAGGAGAACTTGCGTGCGCGGCGTCTGGCTTGACGCGGTGCCTAGCGTCACCGCGATGAGCGAGCCAGTTGGAATCGCCGCCGTTGCGCCTGGCGGCGTCCATTCCTGCTGTAGCGTTGCGATGAGGTTGCCCGAGAAGATTCCCTGGACGGTGGCTTTCGCTGGGAGGGTGAAGAGTTGCGGCGCCGACCCGTCAAGCCGCCAGTACCTGGACTCAAAAAAAGTATCGGCTTCAACTGCGATCGGGATGCGCTCGCCGCGCGTGCCGACCAAAACACCCGCGAATACGCCCACATCCGTCTGTTGTCCGCGTATCAGCTCCGTCGCTTGTGAAAGCGGCGCGCCTCTGCGCCAGCGCTTCACGATGAAAGCGTAGCCGCTTTCGGTCATCGCGCCCGCGCCCCAATCGGTGGCGACAAGCAGCGTGTTTGCATCGACCCACGCGACCGATGACTTGGCTTCAGGCACCACAAAACCGTCGGCGACGAATTGCCGGGTGGTCAGGTCGTACTCACGGTACGTTGATGCGTCCTTGCCGCCGTCCGACAAAGCCACCATGCAACGCGAGGAGCCTTCCAAGCAATCCGCGCCCTTGAACACCCAGTTTGCGTTCTCGGCGGCGGCTACTGCGTCGATGTCGAGCACCGTTTCCCAATTGGGTTCGCCGCGTGCGACGGCCGCAAGCGGGGTTCGCCGATAGATGCCGCGGACATGGGCCTCGTCTTGCCAGAAGTTGTAATAGTAGCCGTCGTGGATGCCGCCGAGCGGCAGCCGGTCTCGGTTGTTGGCGATGGCGAGCGCATCTGCATGCAGCGCCGCGTAGCGGGGGTCGCCTTCGAGCGTAGCGAGGGAGCGCTGATTCTGCTCCCGCACCCACGCGAGCGCGCGGTCGCCTTCGACCTCTTCCAGCCACAAATATGGGTCAGCCCCGTTCATCGCCGCCGGCTCCGAAGTCATGGTGGGCGTGCTGCAAGCGGTCAGCGTGAGCGCCGACAGCATCGACGCGGCCAAGGCTGTGAAACGCATGGTTAGCCTACCCCTGGTCAGGTGAAATTGCGCCGCCACCCAAGCAGATCGCATCGGCCCTGAAAAGCCTCGCCCGTGGCTTTGCGACCAACGCCGAACCGGCCTAAGTTAATGGACATGCGCTTTCTGAAGATGAACGGCTGCGGCAATGACTTTGTCATCATCGACGCGCGCGCGCGCGGCGCGCTGCCCTTATCGCAGGCCCAGGCCCGCGCCATCGCTGACCGCGAAACGGGCGTGGGGTGCGATCAGGTGATCGCGGTCGAGCGTTCAATCCGCGGCGATGCATTCATGAGGATATGGAACGCTGACGGGGGCGAGGTTGACGCCTGCGGTAACGCCACCCGGTGCGTGGCCTGGTTGCTCATGGAGGAAGGGGGCGCCGCTAATCGCCGGATCGAAACCCCCGCAGGCATGCTTTACGCCGAGCGCGCGGGGCCAAGCCTCATCACCGTGGACATGGGATCGCCTTTGCTCAAGTGGGAGGAAATTCCACTGTCGCGCGCCATGGACACCGCGCGCCTCGATTTTTCCGCGAACGGACTCGATGCCCCGGGCGCGGTGAACATGGGCAACCCGCATGTCGTTTTCTTTGTGGAGGACGTTTCAGGTACGCCGGTCGCCCGGATTGGCGCCTCCGTGGAGGTCGATCCACTGTTTCCTCAGCGCGTGAACGTGGGCTTCGCCGAGGTGCGCGGGGCTTCACAGATACGGCTGCGCGTGTGGGAGCGCGGAGTTGGTCTCACCAAGGCCTGCGGCACAGGCGCCTGCGCCGCTGTTGTTGCGGCGCACCGCCAAGGGCGGATTGGGCGCACGGCTGAGGTGCTCGTGGACGGTGGTTCACTTGAGATTGAATGGCGCGCGGGCGACGATCGGGTCTTGATGACGGGGCCTGTTGAACTCGAATCCTCGGGAGATTTGCCTGCGCCATGAGAGCCTTGCCCGCCCTCTTGCTTTTGGCGTCCTGCGCGAGCGTGGGCGCCTCGGCGACGCCGCCGGAACGCGTCACCGGCTGTTGGATCAACCGCGATGCTGGCGTTGTGACGATGCGCTGGCTGCCGGACCGCGCTCGTGCGGGAATGCTGAAGGGTGTGCGCGCCACGTATGGTCAGGCGGGCGCGCAGGACGTGCAGAACTACTCGCTGCAGACGAGCGAAGTCGGTTGGAGCATGTGTCAACTGGATGAAGGCGACGTCGCGACTGCGTGCTGGCAGGTCGCCGAGGGAGATGGCGGATCGCTCGAGGGCGGGCGCGTGTTTCTGGACGTGTATGGCGAGCGTCTGCGCATCGCGATTGTCGGAGATGGTCCTGAAAGGGTTGTCTTCCACGGCGTACGCGATGGCTGCGATTGATGATCCTCGGGCTCGACCACGTCGTTGTCGCGACGTTTGAGTTGGAGGCGGCCGTCGCGTCTTACGCGGCCTTGCTTGGTTGTGACGCGGGCGCACCTATTGTCGACGATGGCGTTGCGACGATTGTGCTGCCAGGCGGAAACGTCGCGGTTGAGCTGAAAGCGCCGGTAGGCGGCGGCGAGGGCGCGGATCGTTTGCGCGCCGCGCTGGGAGATGGGGAAGGCTTGAAGAGCTTGGTGTTCGCGGTGAGCGATATCGAGACCGCGCATCGCCGCGCTGGGCGCGTTGGTCTTGATCCGGGCCCGATCGCCGATCGCGGCGATCTTCAGTCATTTAGGCTCGCAGACGCGAAGACCAGCGGATTGCGCCTGTTTCTTGTCGAACGCGCCGCGGGCGCGGTGGCGCAGCAACGCAAGCCCGGCGCGGTCGCAGGCTTGGATCACGTCGTCATTCAATCTGGCGATTTGGAACGCGCGGCGGCGCTTTTCGGAGCGCGGCTGGGCCTCGACATGCGGCTCGACCGCGAAGTGATGGGAAGGCGGCTGCTGTTCTTCAGATGTGGCGATTCTGTCGTGGAGGTCGCCCAAACGCCTGTCGCCGAGGCCCGCGATCGGCTCTGGGGGCTGTCGTGGCGGGTTGAGAACATTGATGCCGCCCGGCAGCGCCTCGAAAGCGCCGGTTTCGACGTATCCGACGCGAGAGCGGGGGCAAAACCCGGCACCCGTGTCGTAAGTATCCGCAACCGCACAGGAAATGTGCCGACGATTCTGATCGAGCGTGTTTCGAGAGTCTGATTGATCTCGGCTTCGCGCTACGTCATGCTGAGCAAGACAGGTTCTAGATCGGGGGATCGGATCATGACCGACAGGCAAGCTCTCAACGCAACCTTCTTCGCTTTCAAGAAACGCGAGCGCGGCGGCGTCTTAACGATGCTGACGCTGGCCTATCTCGGGCTCACGATTCTGATCGGCGGCGCGTTCTTCCTGCTGAACGCGCAGGGGATCATCGACTACATCAACTGGGTGACCAACCTTGGCGCCTCGGTTGAGGCCGCCAAGCCGGGCGATCCAACCGCCATGGCCGCGATGACGCCGCCGCAAAGCGTGATGGCCTTGGGGCCGATGTATCTTCTGTTCTTGTTTTTCATCTATGTCCTCTTCGCCGCGTACGAAGCGGGATGCCTGCGGTGGATGGTGCGTGGTGAGACAGGCGGGATCTTGGGTCTCACATTTGGCGCCGATATGTGGCGCGTGTGGTTCGGTTACTGGGTTTGGTTTTTCCTCCTTATCGCGTTCTACATCGTCGCTGCGCTCGTGGTCGGCGGCGTGGCGGTTGGCGTGGTAGCGAGTTCTGGCGGTGCGTCCCCGGATGCGACGACAGCGCTTGTGGCGTTCGGCGGCGGTTTGGCGCTGATCCTCGGCCTGATTTACTTCGCCATCCGCTTCGCGCCAGCCGCGGCGACATCGATCGCGCGCAAGCGCTTTGCGTTCTTCGACGCCTGGACCGTCAGCAAGGGTCGGTTTTGGGCGCTGTTTGGCGCTTTTTTCCTTCTGTTTGTGATGTTTTTTGTGGCCTACCTCGTGGTCGCCATGGGGCTCGGCGTCGCGATGGGTACGATGATGGCCAGCCAGGTGGGGCAAACCGGCGAGCCGCAAAGCGCCGAAGAGGCGTTCCGCATGTTCGCCAACCCGCAATATATGATCATGCTGATCGCAATCGGCGTGATCATGACCGCGGCCTCGATGATCCTTTACGTCGCGATGTTCGGGATCAACGCACGCGCAGCGCTCGTGGCGCTGGAAGAAGGTAAGATCAAAGCGGAGGCATAACGCACATGGCTGAGCTGTCTCCTGTCGAGGCCGCGCTTTATGCGTTCAAAAGACGCGAGCGCCGGTTTGTGCTGACGCGCGCGGCGATTGGATATCTGCTCCTGCGCTTGACGATTGGCGCGGCGTTCTTGGCCATCGCTTGGCCGCTGTTGTCGTCCGCGATGAGCTGGTATCTCGACGCGATCGGATCGGTTGCCAATGGCGGCGTGTTGACGGCGCCTCCTTGGCAAACGCTTTCAGCCCTGGCGCCGCTTGTCATCGGCAGCGGCCTCCTCTCGATGCTGGTTTTGGCGGCGTTTGAGGCAGCATGCCTGCGGTGGCTTGTGCGGAACGAAACCAGCGGCTTCCTCGGTTTGGGCCTAGGGGCGGACACCTGGCGTGTGTTCGCGCTCTACTGGATATGGTTCCTTTGCGGTCTGATCTTCTTGGCGCTGGTCGTTGCATTCTACGTGGCCTTACGCGCGGTGAGCGGACTTCATGCCGCGCTTGGCGTGGTGACGGTGTTCGTTGGAGCGCTCGCACCGCTCGGTCTAGCGGCGCTGGTGATCTGGGCTGGCGTGCGGTTGTCGCCCGCCGCCGCGCTCAGCATCGCCTACAAGCGGCTTGTCTTCCTGGATGCCTGGAAGGCGACGCGCGGAAAATTCTGGCCGGCGCTTGGCGCGTTCGTTCTAGTCATCGTGGGCTACATCATCGCGGCGACCATTTTGGACGCAATTTTGCGCATCCCTTTCGCCACGGTGCTCACCCCGGTCTGGCATGACGTGGTGCTCAACAACGGCGACCCGGAAAACTTGTTGCGCGCCCTACGAGACACCTTCTCGCAGCCCCAATACATCGCATTTGGTTTGCTGTACGCGGCTGTTATCGCGGCCGTCGTTTGCGTGTTCTACGTGGCTTATTATGGGGTCAATGCACGCTTGGTGAAGGCGGCTGAGGAAGAGCGCGCAGGCGTGACGCCCGCCTTAAGCTGAGGCGCGTTTCCTTGCCGGCTTGCGCGGCGGTTTCGCGACCGACGGCGTGGCCGTCGCCTTCGGTGCGTGCCGTTGACGTTGCCGTTGCATCGCTTCATCCAAGTAGCGGCCGGTCCAGCTCTCCTTGACCTTCGCCACCTCTTCGGGCGCGCCTTGCGCGACGATCCGGCCGCCGCCATCGCCGCCTTCGGGGCCCATGTCGATCACCCAGTCCGCGGTCTTGATGACGTCGAGATTGTGCTCGATCACGAGCACCGTGTTGCCGTTGTCGACCAGTTCATGCAGCACTTCGAGCAGCTTCTTTACGTCTTCGAAGTGTAAACCGGTCGTCGGCTCGTCCAAAATGTAG
>DDSN01000043.1 GCA_002343395.1 Hyphomonadaceae bacterium UBA2389
GGAGCCGATCTGCGAAGCCAGCCGAATGCGTTGGCTCTCGCCGCCTGACAGCGTCCCCGATGCGCGCCCTAGGGAGAGGTAATCCAGACCAACATCGACGAGAAAGCGCAGGCGATCGTTGATCTCCTTGAGGATGCGAACGGCGATCTCTTTTTGCTTAGACGTCAGTTGATCATTGAGTGCGGAGAACCAGTCGCGCGCCACGCGGATGGAGAAGTTCGACGCCTCCGAAACGTCCAGCCCGCCCACGCGCACGGCGAGCGCTTCCGGCTTCAACCGCTTGCCCTTGCATGACGGGCATGGCGCTTCCGATTGGTACTTCTCTAATTCTTCGCGCACCCATTGGGAGTCCGTCTCCTTCCAGCGGCGCTCAAGGTTGGGCAGCACGCCTTCGAAGTTTTTCGTGGTTTCGTAGCGCCGTACGCCGTCGTCGTAGACGAACTTTATGGGCTCGGCCGTGCCATGGAGAATTGCTTCCTTGAGCGTTTTGGGCAGGTCGCGCCAAGGGGTAGTCGTCTTCGCCTTGAAGTGCTTGGCGAGCGCTTCCAGCGTCTGCGCGTAGAGTGGCGACGGCCCTTTTGCCCATGGGGCGACGGCGCCGTCTTTGAGCGACTTGTCGTGTTCGGGCACGACCATCGCCGCGTCGAACTTGAGTTGCACGCCCAAGCCGTCGCAGGCGGGGCAGGCGCCGGCCGGATTGTTGAATGAGAACAGCCGGGGCTCGATTTCCGGGATCGTAAAACCCGACACGGGGCAGGCGAACTTCTGAGAGAAAATCAGACGTTCGCCTTTCTTGGCGGCGTCCGCGAATTCGGCATACGCAATGCCGTCGGCGAGCCGCAGCGCTTGCTCAAGGGAATCCGCCAGGCGGGTTTCAATGCCCGCTTTCACGGCGATGCGGTCGATCACGACTTCGATGTCGTGCTTGAGTTTCTTGTCGAGCGTCGGCGGATCGGAAAGTTCGTAATACTCGCCATCAATTTTGGCGCGCTGGTAGCCCTTCTTCAAAAGCTCCGCCATTTCCTTACGATACTCGCCTTTGCGGTCGCGCACGATTGGCGCGAGCAGGTAAAGGCGAGAACCCTCGGGTAAGGCCATGATGCGGTCGACCATTTGGGCGACTTGCATCGCTTCAATGGGCAAGCCCGTCGCTGGCGAAAACGGCACGCCAACGCGCGCCCACAGCAGGCGCATATAGTCGTAGATTTCAGTGACGGTGCCGACCGTCGAACGCGGATTGCGCGAGGTCGTCTTCTGCTCGATCGATATAGCGGGCGAGAGGCCTTCAATCGAGTCGACATCGGGTTTCTGCATCAGCTCGAGGAACTGACGCGCGTACGCGGAGAGCGACTCCACGTAGCGCCGTTGGCCTTCGGCATAGATTGTGTCGAACGCTAGCGAGGATTTCCCCGATCCCGAGAGGCCGGTGATGACGACCAATTCATTGCGCGGGATGTCGACGTTCACGCCTTTGAGGTTGTGCTCGCGTGCGCCGCGAATACGGATGTGGGTCAGGCCGTCTTTCATGAATCGCTCTTCGGCGCGGCGCGCCGCCAGGCGAGCCGGTGAGAATACCAAACGATGATGGCGCCTGCCGCGACCGCGAGCGCAACGCCCGTGTAGGTCCAGATCGGCGCCGCGCCAGCGCCGCCTATGATGGCGACGAAAGTCGGCGGGATGACGAGGAGCCACAGACCGACGAAATTCAAAGCGGCGGCCACGAGGCCGACACGCGCCCAGGCGACCGGTCTGGCGCGGGCTTCTTGCACGCCGGCCGCAACGAAAGCCGAGGCCACGTCGCCGATAACGAGCACAATGGCGGTGAACAACGCTGTGCGCTGGTCACTCAACCCGCCGCCGAGCCAAACGCCAAGGGCCACCGCCGCGAAGGCGGTGATCAATCCTCCTAACGCGAAGGTGCGAACGCCTCTTCTCATGTGAGGCCGAACGCGATCGAGGTCATGGAGAGACCGGGACACAATGCGCGGTTGAACACGTGCGCCACCTCGCCGCTCGCGCTGGCGCCAAGCACATAAAAGAGCGGATAGAAGTGATCCCAGTCAGGCGCGGCGTTCGGTGCAAGCGGGTGGGCGCGGTAGCTCAAGATGAAGTCGTGATCACGGCTCACTGCTGCCGCGGCGATGTCGTCGTCAAAGATGCCGTCCTGCGCGGTCGAATCCTCGGCCCGACGATGAAAGAACGCACGCAAGTTGTGGACGATATTCCCGGATCCGACGATCAGAACCCCTTCGTCTCGCAACGGCGCAAGCGCTTTGCCGATGGCGTAGTGTTGCTGAGGGGTGCGGCGTGCGTCGAGGCTCAGCTGGAGCACAGGGATGTCCGCTTGCGGATACATGTGGGTGAGGATCGACCACGCGCCATGGTCGAGACCCCAGCGATCATCAAGGGTTGCGACGAACGCCGACAAGCGACCCGCGAGATCGTGCGCAAGCGCTGGGTCGCCTGGCGCCGGATACTGAACGGCGAAGAGCTCGGGAGGAAATCCGCCGAAGTCGTGAATGGTGCGCGGCCGTTCGTTCGAAGTCACGCGCACGCCCTCGGTCACCCAATGGGCGGAGATGCAGACAATCGCGCGCGGTTTCGCAAATCGCGCCGCGATGTCCCGCCACCCGCGCGAGGACGGCGTGTCTTCGATCGCGTTCATTGGCGAGCCGTGGCCGATGAACAGGGCGGGCGCTTTCTGCGTCACGGTGTGGGGGCTTTCGTGCAAGACGGTTGTCCATATCTAGTAGCGGGAGTCGAAAGGCCATCAAGAACAAATGTCGAACAATTGCGTTTACGACCTCTTTACCAACGGCGCGAGTCGGCTTATAGAACATTAAGAGAACATCGGTCGGACTATCCGGCCTGATGCCATCGAGGAATGCGCAGGACAGAGGAGGTCGGCGATGGCTGGCAGCGTCAACAAAGTGATTTTGGTCGGCAATCTGGGCAAGGACCCGGAGGTGCGGCGGTTGAATTCGGGCGATCCCGTGGTGAACCTTCGGATCGCTACATCCGAGACATGGCGCGACAAGCAAAGCGGGGAGCGCAAGGAAAAGACCGAGTGGCACAATGTGGTGATCTTCAACGAGCAGCTTGCCAAGGTCGCCGAGCAATATCTCAAGAAGGGCTCGACCGTTTACATTGAAGGTCAGCTGCAGACCCGGAAGTGGACGGATCAATCCGGTCAGGAAAAATACACGACGGAGGTCGTGCTGCAGAAATACCGCGGGGAGCTCACCATGCTCGGTGGGCGCGGCGACGGCGGCGCGCGTTCCTACGACGATGAGGGCGGCGGGTCGTTCTCATCGCGCGCTGGGAGCAAGCGCGTGAGCGATGGGCCGCGCGAGAGCTTTAACGCTGATCTGGACGACGAGATTCCATTTTAGACGGGCGTAGGAGTTGGCAACAACACGTGAGGCGCAAGCGCTTGCTTGCGCCTCTTTGCTTGCGTAGCGATCTGGTGTGGCTCCATCCCGCGCGTTCGCGCCGCTTGATCTTCTGAGACTTCTGGCCGTTCCGCTCATATGGGGCGTGAACAACGTGGCCGCGATGATCGCGGTGCGGGAGTTGCCGCCGCTCATGGTGGCGGGCGTTCGCTTCGCGATCGTGTTTGGGTGTTTGTTTTGGCTCATTCGCCCGCCGCCGCAAGGCAAGACCCGTCTGTTCTTCATGATGCTCGCGGTGATCGGGCCACTGCACTTTGGCGTCCAATATGTGGGCTTGGGGCTGGCGCGCGATCTCGCGCCCATGGTGGTGGCGATGCAGCTTTGGGCGCCGGCTTCGGTGGCTTGCGCGAGCGTCCTGCTGGGGGAGCGTGTCGGCGCGCTGCGTTGGAGCGGTGTCGCCATCGCGTTTCTCGGCGCGGCAGGCATGACGTTTGATCCCGTTGTCTTCGCGCAGTGGGGTGCGCTTGCGCTCGTGGCCTTGGCCTCGGTGTTTTACGGTTTGGGAACAGTGCTGGTGCGCCGGCTTGGCGGCGCCAGCGACCCTTGGGCGATGCAAGCATGGATTGCGCTCGCGGTCGCGCCAACCCTGATCAGCGGATCGCTCTTTTTTGAGGGCGGTCACGCCCAGGCGATCGCCGACGCTTCGTGGCTCGCTTGGGCGTGCGTGGCGTTCGGCGCGCTCGTGTCGAGCATTGTCGCCAACGCGTTCATGTTCCACCTGCTGCAGAAGTATGAAGTGTCGCGAACGACGCCTTACATGCTGCTCACGCCGATCATTTCCTTCACGCTGGCGGCGCTTGCGCTGGGCGACGCGATTACGCCTCGAATCCTTATTGGCGCGGGCATGGCGATGGCAGGAGTCGCGCTGGTCGCGTTGGCGGAACGCCGGGGCGCTTAGGGCGTCGCCCGTAACGCGGCGCACGCCAAGCGCGAGCCCGCGCCGCCGACCGGCTGCGAGGCGTGATCGTCGGGGTTGGCGTGGATGACGAGCGCTGTTCCGTCTTCGTCGAACAAGGGCAGCACCTCGCGCGTGTTGGCGTTTCCTGGGACGCGTCGGCTCGCCAGGCGCACATAAGGCGCGAAAACCTCCGCCCCAAACACCCCCGAGGCCGGCGCGTAGATGTTGGTGAGATCGCCAGCTTCCGGGCCCGTTGCTTGACGATGTCNNCCGTTCGCCCGCCCCAAGATGTCCTCTCGAGGCCTGGAAGCCGGCCGCGAAGTCGCTGCAATCGCCGACGTGATGCAGGTGAGCGCCGTGCCAGCCAGCGGGCAGGGAACGTTCGGAAAATTCAAGCCGAATCAAGGTCCCGCCGGGGGCGCTGCTGAAGGTCGCTTGCCCGATCGCGCGCCCTTCGGTTCCCACGATCCAGACCGTGCGTTCGGCCAACGCCGGATCCGGTGCAGGGGAGTCGTCATCGCCGAACCCAAAAAGGGTGCAACCACTGAGAAAGGCGGCGGAAACGAGGGCGGCGAGTTGGCGCATGAGGCTTCTCCTCGGTTTGCGATCGGCGGCGCCGGATGCTAGCCTAAGCCAGATTCGAGGGCGAGTTTTTCTCGCCGTTTCAGCGTTTTCGTAAGCGATTAGAAAAAGACCGGCGATCGGTGTCAGACACGTCAGATCCCGCCGAGAGCGGCGGCCCATCCCTCCCTAAAGGCGTTTCGCTCATCACTATCGAGGATGAGCTCAAGCGATCCTACCTCGACTACGCGATGAGCGTGATCGTCTCGCGCGCGCTGCCCGATGCGCGCGACGGCCTGAAGCCCGTGCATCGGCGTATCCTGTTCGCCATGGATGAGGCGGGCAACACGCATGACAAGGCGTATCGCAAGAGCGCGAAGTCCGTCGGC
Source organism: Hyphomonadaceae bacterium UBA2389 (assembly GCA_002343395.1). Classification (GTDB taxonomy): domain Bacteria; phylum Pseudomonadota; class Alphaproteobacteria; order Caulobacterales; family Aquidulcibacteraceae; genus Vitreimonas. The sequence continues at coordinate 5,301 of DDSN01000043.1, forward strand.
GACGTGATGGGCAACTATCACCCGCATGGCGACCAGGCGATCTACTTGACGCTGGTGCGCTTGGCGCAGGACTTCTCGATGGGCCTTACGCTCATCGACGGCCAAGGCAATTTCGGATCGATCGACGGCGATATGCCGGCGTCGATGCGTTACACCGAGGCGCGTCTGGCGAAATCGGCGCGCGCATTGCTCGATGACATCGACGAGGGCACCGTCGATTTCCAAGACAACTACGACGGCTCGATGCAGGAGCCGACGGTCCTGCCCGCGCGGTTTCCAAATCTCCTGGTCAATGGCGGCGGCGGCATCGCCGTTGGCATGGCGACGAATATTCCGCCGCATAATCTGTCGGAGGTTATCGACGCGTGCGTCGCGCTGATCGACAATCCGAACATCCCTGATCTCGAATTGCTCGACATCGTGCCTGGGCCCGATTTCCCTACCGGCGGAGAGATTCTCGGCCGCGCCGGCGCGCGTATGGCGCTGATGACGGGGCGTGGTTCGGTCGCGATCCGCGCCAAGCACCACGTCGAAACCATTCGTGGGCGCGAGGCTTTGGTGTTCACCGAGATTCCCTACCAGGTGAACAAGGCCGAGATGGTGGAGAGGATCGGCGAGCAGGTGCGCGAAAAGCGCGTCGAGGGGATCGCGGAAGTGCGCGATGAATCCAACCGTCTTGGCGTTCGGCTCGTGATCGAGTTGAAGCGCGACGCGGTGGCCGACGTTGTCCTGAACCAGCTCTATCGCTACTCGCAACTGCAGACGTCGTTCGGCGTCAATATGCTGGCGTTGAACCAGGGCAAGCCCGAGCAGATGGGGCTGCGGAAGATCCTCGATATCTTCCTTTCGTTTCGCGAACAGGTGGTCACGCGCCGCACCAAGCATCGTTTGGCGAAGGCGCGCAAACGCGGCCACGAAACTGTCGGCCTCGCCATCGCCGTCGCCAACATCGACGAGGTGATCAGGCTGATCCGCGAAAGCCCGGATCCGACGACGGCCCGCGAGCGCATGTTGGCGCGCGATTGGCCTGCTGGCGATATGATGCCGCTGATTGCCTTGATCGCCGATCCGCGAACGGTGGTCGCCGATGGCGACAAGGTTCGTCTTTCTGACGAGCAAGCGCGCGCCATTCTCTCGCTGCAACTCGCGCGCCTCACCGGCCTTGGCCGTGACGACATCGCCAAGGCGGCTAACGAGATCGCCGAAGAGATCAAGCAATTGCTCGCGATCCTGGCGTCGCGAGAGCGCATTCTTGGCATCGTTCGCGAAGAGCTGACGGCGGTTAAGGAAGCTTTCGGCGAAGCGCGGAGAACGACCTTCTCGGAATCGGAAGGCGAGATCGACGATGAGGCGTTGATCCCGCGCGAGGACATGGTGGTGACCGTAACCCACGGCGGTTACGTGAAGCGCACGCCGCTTGCCGCCTATCGCACGCAACGCCGCGGCGGCAAGGGCCGCGCCGGCATGGCGATGAAGGATGAGGATTTCGTGACCCGGGTGTTCGTCGCCTCGACGCACGCGCCGATCCTGTTCTTCTCGTCCTCGGGCATGGTCTACAAGATCAAGGCGTGGCGCATACCGGCGGGCGATCCGCGCACCAAGGGGCGCGCGCTGGTGAACCTGCTCCCGCTCGGGCAAGGCGAGACGATCACGTCGGTGATGGCGTTGCCCGAGGATGAGCGCGACTGGGAAAAGCTCGACGTCATGTTCGCGACACGCTCGGGCGGCGTGCGGCGCAACAAGTTGAGCGATTTCGTTCAGGTCAATCGCAACGGCAAGATCGCCATGAAGCCCGACGAGGGCGACGGCATCGTCGACGTTCAGGTTTGCTCCGAGGATGATGACATTCTCCTGACCACGGCGAATGGCCAATGCGTCCGGTGTAGAGCGACGGATGTGCGTGTCTTCAAGGGCCGCGATTCCACGGGCGTGCGCGGCGTCACGCTTGCCGAAGGCGACAGCGTCATTGGCATGGGCGTGTTGCGTCACGTTGAAGTGTCGACCAAGGAAGTCGCGGACTACTTCAAATGGGACGCGCAGGATCGCGGCGATGTTGAAGTCGAAGCTGACGAGGCGGCGGCCGAGGGCGAGGCGACGCCTTTCGAGCGTCTTGCGTGGCTCAAGACGCAGGAGCAGTTTATCCTCGCGGTCACGTCGAATGGCTTGGGCAAACGCGCATCCGCTTACGAATACCGTGTCACCAATCGCGGCGGCAAAGGCCTGATCGCGCACAAGCTGACGGGCGATGCGCGCCTCGTCGCCTCCTTCCCGGTGAAGAACGATGAGGAACTCCTGTTGGTGACCGATCGCGGTCAGCTGATCCGAACCAGTGTTGCGGATATCCGCGTGGCTGGTCGCGCCACCCAGGGGGTCATTTTGATCAATGTGGGCGACGACGAGCACGTGGTCGCGGCAGAGCGGCTTGAGGCGTTTGGCGACGACGGCGAGGAGGCGGGGCCGTGACGAGCAAGAGGCGGATCGGGCTTTACCCCGGCACTTTCGATCCCGTCACCAACGGCCACGTGGACATCATCACGCGCGCGGCGACCTTGGTGGATCGCCTGGTGATTGGGATCGCCGTCAACCAGGATAAGGGCCCGCTTTTCTCCTTGGCTGAACGGGTGGAGATGGTTGAGCAGCAGTGCGCCAAGATAAGGGACGGCGCCGAGATCGTTGTTCAACCTTTTGACACATTGCTGATGAAGTTCGCCGAGAGCGTAGGGGCGCATATTATTGTCAGAGGTCTCAGAGCCGTCGCTGACTTCGAGTACGAATTCGCCATGGTCGGGATGAACCAGAAGCTCAATCCCGCCATTGAGACGATCTTCCTGATGGCCGATCCGACCCATCAGGCGGTCGCCTCGCGTTTGGTGAAAGAAATCGCCCGACTGCAAGGAAGCGTCGCGCAATTCGTGCCTCCAGAAGTAGAAAGCCGGCTGAAGGCCAAGTTCGGGGTGCTTTGATGCTGCGCTTACGTGAGTTTTTCGCCGCCGGCGTGTTGATGCTGGGCTTGTTCGGGGCTGCCGGTATGGCCGCCGCGCAAACGCCTGACCCGCGCAACTGGCGCCAGGTCGATCTTGAGAACACGCTCTACGTTGACACCGTGCATGGGCGCATCGTGGTCGAGCTTTATCCGGAGATCGCGCCGCGCCATGTCGAACGGATCAAGACGCTTGCCCGCGCGGGTTTTTACGATGGACTGATATTCCACCGCGTTATCGATGATTTCATGGCCCAGACGGGCGATCCGCTGGGCACCGGCGAGGGCGCATCAACGCTGCCCGATCTGCGCGAGGAGTTCCGGTTCCGTCGCGGCGCGGACATGCCGTTCATCGAGGCAGCGACCCAAGGGCGCGCGCGGCTTGGCTTTTACAAGACGCTTCCTATCGAAAGCCAGCCAGACAGCCAGATGGCGGTAACCGCTGACGGCCGGGTTGCGTCGAACGCCTTGCATTGCCAGGGCGTTGTTTCGATGGCGCGCGCGTCTGAGCCCAACTCAGCGAACAGCCAGTTCTTCATCATGCGCGCGCCGAACTCGGACTTGGATAAGCGCTACTCGATTTTTGGGCGCGTCGTTTGGGGGATGGACGCGGTGATGAACCTCGCCGTAGGCAACCCGCCGGCTAACCCTGATCGCATGCTTGCCGTGCGGGTGGCCGCTGACGTGCCCGAGAGCGAGCGCGCGCCGATATTCGTGCTGCGCACCGACGGGCCCCGGTTTCGCGATCTGATCGACGACACGCGCGATGAACGTGGCGCCGATTTCTCGGTCTGCGATGTCGAGATACCCGCGCGCGTGCCGCGCAACGAAAACCGCGACCGCCGCTGGTGGTCAATCATCCCCTTCATCCCGTGAGCAGGCATCGCATTGCTTCACCAAACGACAGGACTACGCGTGGCTGACTTTACAACCCTGACAATGGCGCTCGAAACCGGAGAGGTCAAAATCAAGCTTCGGCCTGACCTGGCGCCCGGACACGTCCAGCGTATCGGCGAGCTCGCGAACGAGGGCTTTTACGATGGCGTGGTTTTCCACCGCGTGATCGACGGGTTTATGGCGCAAGGCGGCGACCCGACCGGAACGGGCATGGGCGGCTCCAAGATGCCGAACCTGAAGCAAGAGTTTTCCGCCGAGCCGCACGTGCGCGGCGTTTGTTCGATGGCGCGTTCAAGCGACCCGAACTCAGCCAACAGCCAGTTCTTCATCTGCTTCGACGACGCGACCTTCCTCGACCGCAAATATACGGTCTGGGGTCAGGTGGTGGAAGGCATGGAGCACGTGGACGCTTTGCCGAAAGGCGAGCCGCCGCGCAGCCCCGGCAAGATCGTGAGCATGCGGGCGGCGTGAGTTAGGTGTCGGGAGGTCAGGACATCAGCTATCAGATCAACCATGACGCCTGATCGCTGACGCCCGACACCTTGGATGCGCGTTGATCTGTTCGACTTCGAGCTGCCCGAAAAACTGATCGCGCTGCGCCCCGCGCGACCGCGCGACAGCGCGCGCCTGCTTCATGTGCCCGTCGCCGAATCTTTCGAGGACTTGCTGGTGCGCGATGCGCCAGAGCTGTTTCGCGCTGGCGACCTGCTCATTTTCAACGACACGCGCGTTATCCCGGCGGCGTTGAAAGCCGTTCGGCCGAGCCGCGACCCGCAAGGGCCGGTTGTGCGCGTGTCGCTCAATCTCATAGAGCGCCTTGGCGCCGATGCCTGGCGTGCGCTGGCCAAACCAGGCAAGCGACTGAAAGAGGGCGACGGCCTCTTTTTCGATGAGGGTTTGTTCGCCACTCTCGAAGGCAAGGGCGATGAGGGCGACATAATTCTACGCTTTGATCGCGCGGGCGACGCGCTCGACGAAGCCATCGCCAAAATCGGCCACATGCCACTGCCGCCCTATATCGCTGGAAAGCGCCCGCCCGACGAGGCGGACCTCGCCGATTATCAGACCTTCTATGCGCAAGAGGCGGGCGCGGTCGCGGCGCCCACCGCAGGTCTCCATTTCACGCACGAGCTGTTCGAGCGCCTGATTGCACGCGGCGTCTGGTGCATGCGCGTTACGCTGCACGTCGGCGCCGGCACGTTTCTGCCTGTGAAGTCCGACGACACGGCCCAGCACGTGATGCACAGCGAATGGCGCACCATCCCGGAAGGCGTCGCCTTTGAGATCAACCGCGCCAAGGCCGAGGGGCGTCGCGTCATCGCAATCGGCACGACAGCATTGCGCGCGATCGAGTCGGCCGCCGACGCCGGGGGTCATGTGCGCGCTGAAACCGGCGACACCAACATTTTCATCACGCCCGGCTATGAGTTTCGCGTCGTGGATGGTCTCTGGACCAACTTTCACCTGCCGCGCTCAACTCTATTCATGCTTGTCGCGGCGTTCGCCGGCCTTGAGCGGGCCCACGCCGTATACGCGCACGCAATCGCGCGCGCGTATCGGTTCTATTCCTATGGCGACGCCAGCCTGATATGGCGGCCGCGATGAACGGCTTCCCATTTGAAATTCATGCCCGCGATGGCGCGGCCCGCACCGGTGTGCTCAAGACGCCGCGCGGCGACATTCGCACGCCGGCGTTCATGCCGGTCGGCACCGCGGGCACGGTCAAGGCGCTGACCGTCGATCAAGTGAAACAAACCGGCGCCGACATCATTCTGGGCAATACCTATCACTTGATGTTGCGGCCAGGCGGCGAGCGTATGCGCAGGCTCGGCGGGTTGCATCGCTTCATGCGTTGGGATGGACCGATCCTCACCGACAGCGGCGGATATCAGGTGATGTCGCTCGCGCAGTTGCGCAAGCTCGACAAGGACGGGGTCACCTTCCGCAGCCATGTTGATGGAAGCGAGCACCGTTTGACGCCCGAAATCGCCATGGTGATTCAAGCGGATCAGATCGGCGCCGACATCGTGATGCAGCTCGATGAATGCCCGGCGCTGCCGGCGCCGCGCGCGGATGTTGAGAAGGCGATGCGCCTGTCGCTTGATTGGGCGGGGCGGTGCTCGCGTGCGTTTGGCCAACGGAAAGCGCAGAATCTGTTCGCCATTGTGCAAGGCGGGGTCGACGCGGAGCTGAGGCGAATGTCCGCCGAGGCATTGGTCGCCGAGGGGTTTGACGGTTACGCCATCGGCGGGCTCGCAGTGGGCGAAGGCCACGAGGCCATGCTCGCAACGCTTGATGTTACGACGCCGCTGCTGCCAGCGGAGCGTCCGCGTTATCTGATGGGCGTCGGCAAGCCGATCGACATCGTTGAGAGCGTGGCGCGTGGCGTGGACATGTTTGACTGCGTGTTGCCGACGCGCGCAGGCCGGCATGGCCAGGCCTGGACCGACGCCGGCGCCATCAACATAACCAATGCGCGCTTTGCGGAGGACATGTCGCCGTTGGACGAAGCCAGCGACTGCCCTGCCAGCCGAGACTATTCAAAAGCTTATCTGCATCACTTGTTCAAAGCGGGCGAGTTGCTCGGGCAGACGCTGCTCTCTTGGCACAACCTTGCCTACTACCAGTCGCTCATGACGCGCCTGCGCGACGCCATCCTCCGGCAACAACTGTCCGCGTTCGTCGAACGGTTTCGAACACGCGCGCCTTGATTGTCGCGCGTTCGGGCGGAAAACCGCTCCACACCTTTCCTAACGCGCTCTAACGGTTGCGCGATGGCGTTGTCGCCGGCGGCGGCGGAATGATGTTCGGGCATCCCAGCGACGCGCCATATCCGCGCAGGAACGTGCGCCGCTGTTGCCCGTTCGCGACCGCGCGCAGAGCCTCGCGCTCAGCGCGATTGGCGCCGGAGATGCGCCGCACCCATGATCGGAACGGGATGAGGTCTTGGGCGGTGTCTTGCGCCGCCTCGATCGCCTGCTCCTCGACGAAGTCGCCGCTTCTGTCCCACACATTTCTGTCCGGTCCGGCTTGATAGCTTTCCGGTCCGAGCACGGCGTCCAGCGCGCCGATCTCCCGCGCGACCGCCGCGCAGTCGGTCAAGGTGACCGTCGAGTACGGATATTGGAGGTTGCGCAGCAGCAACGGGATTTCAGGTCGGATCAGGTTTACGTCGCGCAACGGAGAGTAGGCGGCGTCCGTCACGCCGCGGCGGGTGTCAGCGGTCCTGCCGCTTGAGCACGCCGTGAGGCCGAGGGCGATCGCCGCCAAGAAAAGTCCCAGGGGTCTTGTGCGCATGGGCGTTCGCTCCGATGGCTGTTGCCGGGACTGCCTATATCGGGCCAGAGCGTCCACGCCAATGCGGAGAGACAGGAGCGACGCCTAAGGTTATGCCCGCCGCCATGCTTCCGGTAGAGGACGTTCTTCCCCAGCTGCGGGCGGCGCTTGCCACGCGCGGCGAGGCGGTGCTCGTCGCTCCGCCGGGGGCGGGCAAGACGACGCGGGTTCCGCCCGCGCTTCTTGACGAGGACTGGGCGCGGCGGGGAAAGATCGTGCTCTTGTCGCCCCGACGCATCGCCGCGCGCGCGGCGGCGTCACGCATGGCCAGTGAGCGCGGGGAGCGTGTCGGTCAGACGATCGGATATCGGGTTAGGCTGGATTCCAAGATCGGCCCAGAGACCCGCATCGAGGTCGTGACCGAGGGCGTGTTCACACGCATGATCCAGGACGATCCCGAACTGGCGGGCGTCGCCGCTGTCGTGTTCGATGAGTTTCACGAGCGCAGCCTGGAAGGCGATCTCGGCTTGGCGCTTGCGCGCGACGTGCAGGGCGGCTTGCGGTCGGATTTGAAGCTCGTCGTCATGTCGGCGACGCTGGATGCCGCGCGGATCGCCGCCCTGCTCGACGATGCGCCGGTTATTGTGAGTGAAGGCCGGCTGTTCCCCGTTCGGTGCGTTTACAGGCCGCGCGACCCGCGCGGCAAGATCGAGGACGAAGCAGCCAGCGCAATCCGCGCGGCGATGGCGAGCGAACCCGGCAGCGCGCTCGTCTTCCTCCCGGGCGTGCGCGAGATTGAGCGCACCGCGGAAGCTTTGCGCGCGCTCAACAGCGATCCGACGATCGATATCCGGCCGCTTTACGGGGCAATGAGCGCCGCCGATCAGGACGCCGCTATCGCGCCAGCCGTACATGACCGACGCAAGGTGGTGTTGGCGACATCGATCGCCGAGACATCGCTTACGATTGACGGCGTGCGCATTGTCGTCGACGCCGGGCTCGCGCGAAGGCCGCGTTTCGAGCCGGCGCTCGGCCTTTCCAGATTGGAGACCGTTCGCGCGAGTCAGGCCGCGATTACGCAACGCGCAGGTCGGGCCGGACGTCTTGAACCGGGCGTTTGCTGGCGGCTGTGGAGCGAGGGGGAAACGCGCGCGTTGCCGCCCTTTGAGCGGCCTGAGATCCTCGACGCGGATCTTTCGGGGTTGGCGCTGGATTTGGCGGCGTGGGGCGTTGCCGATCCGGCTGCTTTGGCATGGCTCGACCCGCCGCCTAAAGCCGCTTGGAGCGAGGCGATCGCGTCGTTGACGCGCATCGGCGCACTTGACGATGACGGCCGTTTGACCGCGCACGGCGAAGCGATTGCGCGTCTGCCCTTGCCGCCGCGGCTGGCGCACATGGTGATCGCGTCAGCCAAGCGCGGCGACGGACTTCTGGCGGCGTCCATCGCGATGCTTTTGACAGAGCAGGGCCTGGGGGGGCGAGGCGTGGACATGCGCGAGCGATTGCATCGCTTCGCCGGTGAGCGAGGCCAACGCGCTGACGCCGCCCGGCGGCTCGCTCGGCGGATCGCGCGAATGGCAGGCGATGACACGGACGCAGCGTACGATGAAGACAAGGCGGGCGCGGTGCTGGCGCTGGCATACCCCGATCGGATCGCCAAGGCGCGCGGACTTTCCTTCACGATGGCGAACGGGCGCGCCGCGAGCATTGACGAGGCGTCGCCTTTGTCTCGGGAGCAGTTTGTTGTCATCGCCGACGTGGCGGGTGCGGCGGGTCGCGCGCTCGTGCTGCTCGCCGCGCCAATTTCGCAGCGCGAGATCGAAGATCGATGGGGCGAAAGCGTCGAAGAGGCGCTGACCGCGCAAGTCGGGCCGTCCGGCGAGGTGCGCGCGCGGCGGGTAAGGCGGCTCGGGCGCCTGATTCTCTCCGAGACGCCGGCGGAACGTTTGAGCGGCGATGAGCTTCTGAACGCACTGCTGGAAGCGGTGCGCGACGGGGGGCTTGGGCTTCTCAACTGGACGGACGCAGCGCGTCAGCAGCGGGCGCGCATCGCCTTCATGCGAGATTTGGAGGGAGACGCGTGGCCCGACATGAGCGAGGGCGCGCTCTTGAACACGCTCGACGGTTGGCTTGCGCCAGCTCTGGCGCAGGCCGGGAGCCTCGCTTCTGTCGACCTTGCCCCGGCTCTCGCCAACGCTCTGCCCTTTGAGTTGCGGCGCACGCTCGACAATGAGGCGCCCGCGCGCTTCGAGACACCCGCGGGTTCGTCGCTGACGATTGATTATGAGAGCGAGGGCGGTCCCGCGCTTGAGGTGCGCCTGCAGGAACTCTTTGGTCAGGACGTGCATCCAGTCATTGCCCGTGGCCGTGTTCCGCTGACGCTTCGTTTGCTTTCACCGGCGCAAAGGCCCGTGCAAACCACAAAAGACCTTCCTGGATTTTGGCGCGGGTCGTACGCCGCCGTGCGCGCCGAGATGCGGGGTCGCTATCCGAAGCATCCTTGGCCGGAAAATCCGCTGACCGCGCCGCCGACGCGCCGCGCCAAACCGAGAGGCTCATGATGGTTCCTACTCTAGAGGATGTGAGGAAAGCGGCGGAGCGGATCGAGGGGATCGTTTATCGCACGCCGCTTATTCGCAACGATGCACTCGATGCGGCGACCGGCGCGCGTGTTCTCGTCAAGGCCGAGAACCTGCAACGCGGCGGCGCTTTCAAGATGCGCGGCGCAACGAATGCGATCGCCGCGCTGACGCCGGAGGTGCGGGCGCGCGGCGTCATTGCGTTTTCGTCCGGCAACCACGCCATTGCCGTATCGACGGCCGCGCGAATCTTCGGCATTTCCGCCACGATCGTCATGCCTTCCGATGCGCCGCGCATAAAGCTCGAGACGACACGAGCCAATGGCGCCGAGGTCATCACCTATGATCGCATCCACGAAAGCCGGGAGGAGATCGGCGCACGCCTTTCGGCGGAGCGAGGGGCTCATCTGATCAAGCCCTTTGACGACCCGTTGGTGATCGGCGGGCAGGGCACCGCCGGGCTCGAAATCGCCGATGAGATCGCGCCCGACGCGGTCTTCGTCCCGGCGAGCGGCGGCGGCCTTGCTGCGGGCGTCGCCTTGGCGTTGCCAGATGCGCGCATCTTCGCGGTGGAGCCCGAGGGGCACGACGATATCGCACAGAGTCTGGCGACGGGGGCGATACAGCGCAATCCGCCGGGCATTCGTTCGATCTGCGACGGCTTGCTGACCGAAAAGATGGGGGAGCTGCCTTTCGCAATCGGGCGCCGCCGTTTCGAGCGCGCGCTTAGCGTTTCGGATCGTGCTGTAAGGCGCGCGATGGCCTTCGCCTTCAAACATTTGAAACTGGTGCTGGAGCCATCAGGCGCGGCCTCGCTCGCCGCGCTCATGGAGGGCGATCAGGACGTACGCGGCATGACGGTCGCGGTCATCGCGAGCGGCGGCAATGTCGATGCCGCGACCTTTGCCGATGCGCTCAGCGCTTAACGCCCTCGGTGCAGATCGCGCTCTAGTTCGATCGGCGTCGGGCGGCCTGCGAGGCGGTGGCGGTACACTTGAAGGTTTTCCGTCACCCTCTGCACGTAGTTCCGCGTCTCGGAGAACGGGATCAGCTCAATCCAGTCAACGACATCCACTGCGCCCGAGCGCGGGTCGCCCCAATCCGCGATCCACTCGCGCGGCCGGTTCGGACCAGCGTTGTAGGCGGCGATCGCGAGCACGTATGAACCGCCAAAATCGTCGACAAGATCGGCGAGATAGCTCCCGCCGAGCGTGACATTGTAGGCGGGATCGGCCGTGAGCGACGCACGGTTGTAGGTCAGTCCCTCGCGTTGCGCCTGGAGCCGCGCGGTGGCGGGGATGAGCTGCATCAACCCGTGCGCGTTCGCGTGCGAGACGGCATTGGGGTCGAACTCGCTCTCCTGACGGATGATCGCATGAACGAGCGCCGGCTCGATGCGTCGTGTCGCCGTTATGGCCGAGGGAAGGTCGATAGTTGGGTAGGCGGCGTTGGCGGCGACCACGTTGCGGAATAGGCCCGCTTTCGCATGGCGCAGCGCGGTGCGCGGGAACGACTGTTCACGAGCCATCTGCGACAGGAGTTCGATCTCTTGAGGGTCGTCGAGCGTGTCGTCGAGATAGAAGCCAATGGACTCAAAGTCCCGGGCGTCGCCAAACTCCGAGATCAAGCGCAACGCCCGCACCAATTCCCGCGACTCAAAACGGCTGCGCACGGCGTTGCTGACGCGCGAAGTGTCTGGGAGCGAAAGCATTGCGGTTCGGTCGCCGCGCGTTGCGGCCAGTTGGCCATAATAGGTGAATGGATAGCGCGCGGCGTCCGCCAGCAGGCGCTCCGCTTCGTCTCGATTGCCAAGCGCGCGCTGAGCCTCGGCCCGCCAGTAGAGCGCCCTTGAGAGGCTCACCGGCGAGGAAACATTCTCGCTCAAATGAGCGAAGTGCTCGGCGGCGCGTTGCGGGTTGTTCAGGTAGCGCAGCATGATCCAGCCGGAGAGCCACTCGGCGTCGGCGAAGGATTCGCCCGAGGTCATGCCGTGGTTCGACACGAGGTCGTAGGCGCGCCGATAGCTTCCCGCACGCAGCGCGCGCGGGAGGTAGAGGCGCTTCTCTCGAAAAATATCGTCCCGCGCGACCAGCGGCGCCTGGCGCGCGTCAATGCGCACCGCGATGAGGAGCGCGTCCTCTGGTTGGTCGGTGCGCCGCCGATATTGCGCGCGATCATAGAGGAACCCCGGATCGTCGGCGCGCGAGGAGGGCACGGCGTCGACGGCGGCCTGCAATCCTCGACGCGCGCGCGCCTGCAAGGCGATCCGCGCATTAGCGAGCAGGCGATCGGCGCTGGAGAGGCGAGGGATGAACCGTTGGGCTTCGCTCCGGCGCCCGCGCCACAAGAGGGAATCCACGCGCGCCGCGTAATCCTCGCTCGATAGCGCGCCGCTAAACGCCGCGAGCAGGCGCGCTTCGGCTGTGTCTGAAAGCGTGTCCTCGCGCCACGCGGCGCGCGCGACCGTGTTAGCCTCGGAGCGCTGACCCAAATCGTAAAGCGCCAGTGCGAGCGCCGCCCGCCCGTCGCCGGTGAGCGGGCCTCCATCATCGCGCAGGAACGAGACACGCTCGGAAGCGGAGAGGCGCGACTCGAAGATCGCTTGTTCCGCTCTGGTGCGCATTGTCGTTCGGCCAGGCCAACCCTGCAGATCGTCCAACGCGCGTGCTATGTCCTCGAAGTACAGCGGCGCTTCGTTCGCGGCCGCCCAGCGCCATTGCAGGATGCGGCGCACCAGAGGGTCTGAGGCCGCGTCCCGCGCCGTCGCCAGGGATGTCCAGTCACTGGACGTGGCGGCTGCCATCCCATCGCGTAGGCGGATTCGCTCAGCCGCGGACGGCGGGGGCGGCGGCGGTACGAACGCGGCCTCGGTCACCGTGCCCGTGCGTCCGCTCTCCGGCTGGCCGAGGCTGGAGCCGTCCAACACGAAGGTCGCCGCGACCGCCGCCAGCACGATGCGGATTGCCTTTCCCGCCGCCATGGACACCTCTCCGCGGTGAAATCGACCTTATCGGCCGGCCGCTATTTAACCTAGCACGCCAGTGTGGCAGGAATCGCCGCCATGACACAATGCACGGGTCGCGCTCCATGATTCCAGAGGCATTTCAGGGGTCGATCCCGGCGCTGCTCACGCCCTTCCGGGACGGCGTCGTCGACGGAGACGCGTTCCAATCGATGATCGAGCGTCAGATCGTGGAGGGATCTCATGGCCTGGTGCCCTGCGGCACCACGGGCGAGAGCGCGACGCTGAGCAACGAGGAGCATGCCCGCGTCGTGGCGCTTTGTGTGGAAACGGCCGCCGGGCGCACGCCGGTGATCGCTGGCGCGGGGTCGAACAACACCGCTCATGCGATTGAACTCGCGCGGACGGCGCGTGCTGCTCGCGCCGACGCGATTCTCGTGGTCGCGCCCTACTACAACAAGCCCAGCCAGGAAGGGTTGGTTGCGCATTTCAAGGCGATCAACGACGCGGTGGATATCCCGATGATCGTCTACAATGTCCCCGCGCGCACGATAACGGACATCGCGGTGGAAACGCTGGAACGCATTTCCGCGCTGCGGAACGTCGTCGGCATAAAGGACGCCACCGGGGATATGTCGCGCGTTGCGCGTCAGGAGCGCGCCTGCGGCGACGGTTTCGTCCAGCTTTCTGGCGACGACGGGTCGGCGCTGAGCTTCAATGCAGCGGGTGGGAGGGGCTGTATTTCGGTGACCGCCAATGTGGCGCCGGCGCTCTGCGCCCAATTGCAGCTGGCGACCAAGCGGGGTGATTTCGAAACCGCGCGTGCGATCGACGCGCAGCTCTCGCCCTTGCACAAGGCGCTTTTTGTTGAACCGTCGCCCGCGCCCGCCAAATACGCATGTTCGTTGCTTGGGTTGTGCCGCGAAGACGTGCGGCTTCCGCTCTTGGCGTGCAGCGACACCGCCAAGCACGCCGTTCGTCAAGCCATGATTCACGCGGGGTTGCTGTAGGAATGGCCAAGAAACCCGAACCCAACCGCAAGCTTATCGCGGAGAACCGGCGCGCGCGTTTCGATTACGCCATTGAGGACTCGTTGGAAGCAGGCATTCAACTGCTCGGCACGGAAGTGAAGTCGCTCCGAACAGGTCGCGCGAATATCGCTGAAAGTTACGCGAGCGCCGAACGAGGCGAACTCTGGCTGATCAACGCAACCATTCCCGAGTATCCGCCCGCCGGGCAATTCAATCACGCGCCCCGGCGTCCGCGGAAGCTGCTCGTCAAAAACAAGGAGCTGAAGCGATTGATGGGCGCTGTCGAGCGCGAGGGACGCACGCTTGCGCCGCTCAAGCTCTACTTCAACGATCGCGGCATCGCCAAGGTCGAGATCGCCTTGGCGAAGGGCAAGAAAGCGCACGACAAGCGCGAAGCCACGAAGGATCGCGATTGGAAACGCCAGCAAGCCAGACTTCTCAGGGATCGCGGCTAGTGCGGGCGCGCGCACTCCTCGTCGCATTCGCGCTTGTATCCTGCGCGCCCGCCGGATCGGCGGCGTTCCTGGATGAACAATGGCGCCTCTGCCAGGACAGCGTGATTCCAGCGCAGCGCATCGGGGCGTGCGGCGAAGTCATCGCCGCTGCGAGCACGCCGCCGGAGCGTCGCGCGCAAGCGCTTGTTCAACGCGGTTTGCAGCGCGCGGCACAGGCGCAGCAGGTGCGGGCCATTTCTGATTTTGGCCGGGCCCTGCGCATTGATCCGGCATTGATCGATGCGCACATCGAGCGTGGCGTGGTTCACCAGGCGCGCGGCGCCATTTACGAAGCGTTGGCGGACTTTGAAGCGGCCCTGGCGCTCGATCCAAGCTCAATGCGCGCGGCAAGCCTGCGCGAAGACGCTTTGGTGGCGGCCGAGGGCGTCGAGCCGGGAGAACTGGGAAGGTTGTCGCTGCTCATTGAGAACGACCCGGGAAACCCCTCTCTCTGGAACAACCGGTGTTGGTGGCGTGCTGTGAACGGGCAAGAGCTTGAAATCGCGCTCGCCGACTGCAACGAGGCGCTGCGCCTCGATCCGGGCAATCCCAACTTCCTCGACAGCCGCGGTCTTGTTCACTTGAAGCGGGCGGATTTCGCGGCGGCGCTTGTGGACTATGACGCAGCTGTCGCCGCCGATCCTTCAAACGGGCACTTTTTGTTTGGGCGCGGGGTCTCGCGGTTACGCTTGGCGCGTACGGCTGAAGGGCAGGCCGACTTAGCTGCGGCGGAGCGTCTGGAGCCGGGGATCAGCGCGCGTTACGCGGAATACGGCGTCGCCCCCTAGAGCCCGGAGAGTGTCTTGGCGCGCAGCATAACCGCCTCGAACATTTCGGGCGTTAGTCGCCGGGTTTGCGTGTTGTACCTGGAGCAGTGATAGCTCGAGACCAGACTGCGATTGTTCGGCAGCACGGCTTCGACCCCGTGCCCGAACTTCGATGTGCTTGGTTTGTAGCCATGCGCGCGCAGGACGCTCTCGTGGGCGATCGATCCCAGCGCCAGAATGACACGCAGCCGAGGGAGAGCGGCGATCCGGGATTCCAAGAAAGGGCGACACGCCGTGATTTCCTCCGGCGTCGGCTTGTTTTCCGGCGGCGCGCACCGCACCGCGTTGGTGATCATGGCGCCGCGGAGCGCAAGCCCATCACTCGGGTCGGCCCGGTATTCGCCGTGCGCCAAGCCGATCTTCTTCAAAGTGCCGTAGAGGAGATCACCCGCGTAGTCGCCGGTAAACGGGCGCCCGGTTCGGTTGGCGCCGGTTCTGCCTGGCGCTAGCCCAACAATCAGCAAGCGCGCTTCTGGATCGCCGAAGGAGGGCGCGGCGCCATTGAACCACGTCGGCTCGCTGCGCGCGTTCTGTTCACGGTAGGCGACAAGCCGCGGACATAATGGACATTGACGCGCGGGTTCGGGCGGCGTGGCGTTCATGTTCGAGGTTCGCCCTCGTGCGCGCGTTCGCGCGGCGCCCGCCCGATCAGGTTGGCGAGGTCTGTGATTTCCACGAAATGGTCGCACGCGCGCCGTATGTCGTCGGAAGCCATCGGCGGGTTCGAGCGCGTGGTTGAGACCACGCTGACGCGCAGGCCCTTGCGTTGGGCGGCGTGGATCGCCGCCACGAAGTCGCCGTCTCCGGAAAACAGGAAAGCGTGGTCGGCGAAGTCGGCGGTTTGCAGAAGATCCACAGTGATCTCGACGTCCATGTCTCCTTTGAATCGCCGCCGCCCCGTCGCATCCAGATATTCCTTGGCCGGTTTTGTGACGACGGCGAAGCCGTTGTAATCGAGCCAATCGACGAGCGGACGAATGGGGGAGAAGTCCTGATCCTCCGCCACCGCTGTGTAGTAATAGGCGCGAATGAGGCGGCCATGTTTGCGGAATTCATCGAGCAGCTTGCGGTAGTCAATGTCGAACGCTAGGCCGCGCGTCGCCGAATAGAGGTTTGCGCCGTCGATGAGGAGCACCGTGCGCTCGTCGGGGCGGATGAGGCTTTCCAGTATGGACATGGCGGCGATCTGTTGGGCGGGGGTTTGGCGCGTATGTTGCGTGGCTGTCAAATGAGCACGGTCCGTGCATTCATCGCGCTTGGCGGCAATTTGCCGTTCGAGGGGCTCGACAGCAGAGGGGTGCTCGCCCGCGCCGTGGAGGCGCTTGAGGAGGCAGGCCTTGAGGTGCTGGCGCGGTCGGGCCTGTGGGTCTCGCCGGCTTGGCCGCCCGGCGTGGACCAGCCAGACTACATAAACGCGGTGGTGGAGGTCGGGGGCGTTTCCGATCCGCCAGGTCTTTATGAGCTGCTTTTGGGTGTCGAACGGCGGTTCGGCAGGGACAGGCGGGAGCGCTGGGCGGCCCGCACGCTCGACCTCGATATTCTTGCCATTGAGGGCGCCGTGGGCCGGTTCGGCGACTTGGAGCTACCGCACGCGCGTATGCATGAACGGGCGTTCGTCCTGGCGCCGCTTGCCGAAATCGCCCCGGACTGGCGCCACCCCCTGCTTGGGCTGAGGGTGGACGAGTTGCTGTTGGGCGTCTCAGGCGCGGCGCGACGGCTGGGCGAGTTGGGTTAGCGGCGGTTTCGCAGCCGCAAAATCGTTCTTCGCATTGCGAAAGACCGCGACGAACGCTAGGTTATGCTTTCAATTCCGTCCGAACCCCTCTGAGGATCACGCCTTGGCTCGCGTAACCGTAGAAGACTGCGTAGAAAAAATCCCAAACCGGTTCTCGTTGGTGCTGCTTTCCGCCCACCGCGCCCGGAACATTTCGTCGGGCTCGGAAACCCTGGTGGAGCGCGATCGGGACAAGGACCCGGTGGTGGCCCTGCGCGAAATCGCGGACGGAGCGGTGAGTCCCGAGGATCTCCGCGACAGCTATGTCACGCTGTTCCAGGACGTTCAGCCGGCCGCCCAGGCCGAGGATGAGCAGGATCGCCTGGCCCTCGCGGCGCCGGTCGAGACCAGCGAAGAAGATGTGCTGCGCGCGCTGCAGCAGGAAGCCGAAGCGCAGCGCGACGAACGGTTCTGAGGCCCATGTCGGGCGGTGACGGCGTCGCCGCCAAAATCCCCGCCGGCGCAAACACAGCCGGCGCGGGAAACGCGGGGGCGCGTTCCCGTTACCTGCGTCAATTCGAACTGATCGAGCGCGTGCGCGCCTACGACCCTTCGGTCGACGAGGCGTTGATCAATCGCGCCTACGTCTATGCGACGGTCAAGCATGGAAGTCAGACGCGCCATTCCGGCGATCCATACTTCGCGCACCCGATTCAAGTCGCGGGGATATTGACCGAGTACAGGCTCGACGCGGCGACGATCGTGGCGGGGCTCCTGCACGACACCATCGAGGATACCGACGCCACGCGGGCGGAAATCGAAGCCATGTTCGGCGGACAAATCGCCGACCTCGTCGAAGGCGTGACCAAACTCTCGCAGCTTGAAATCCAAGGCGAGGAGAACAAGCAAGCTCAGAACTTGCAGAAATTTATCCTGGCGATGTCGCGCGATGTCCGCGTGCTCATCGTCAAACTCGCCGATCGCCTGCACAACATGCGCACGCTTTCACACGTGCCCAAGCCGGAAAAGCGGCGGCGCATCGCTATGGAGACGCTGGAAATCTACGGTCCTTTGGCGCGGCGCATCGGCATGGAGAAGATGGCGCGCGAGCTGGAGAACCTGGCGTTTCACGAGGCGTTTCCGGAAGCAGAGACCGCGATCAACGCGCGCCTCGAGCAGCTTCGTATCGAGAAGGGCGCGAACGTCTCGATCATCATCCAGACGATCATGGAGGTGTTCGAATTCGCGGGCATCGATGCGCGCGTGTACGGGCGCGAGAAGCAACCTTATTCGATCTGGCGCAAACTACAGCGTAAAAGCGTTGAGTTTTCGGATCTGGCGGACGTTTATGCGTTCCGAGTGATCGTCAACAACCCCGACGATTGCTATCGCGCCCTGGGTCTCGTTCACCGCACCTGGCGCTGCATTCCCGATCAGATTGAGGACTATATCTCCAACCCGAAGCCCAACGGCTATCGTTCCATCCACACGATCGTTATCGGTCCGGGCAATGTGCGGGTGGAGATTCAAATTCGCACCGATGAGATGGATCAGATCGCGGAAAACGGCGTGGCGGCGCACTGGCGCTACAAAAACGAGTCCTACGGCTTTGACGAGGAAACAGCCGCTTCAGTGGGGCTCGATGCGCGCGAGGCGGTGCGGTCGCTGCTTGAAATCGCCGAGCATGGCGGCGACGCCAGCGAATTCCTGGAAAACGCAAAACTCGAAATGTACCAGGACCACGTGTTCGCGTTCACGCCGAAGGGCGCGTTGATTGCGCTCCCGCACGGGGCGACGCCGCTCGACTTCGCGTATGCGGTCCATTCCAGCATCGGCGATCGCTGTGCGGGCGCGAAGATCAACGGCGTGGAGCGTCCGCTGCGAACAGTTTTGCGCAACGGCGACGTGATTGAAGTCATCACGGGCGACAAGGTGGCGCCGGTGCCCGGTTACGAAGCGCTGGCGAAAACTGGGCGCGCGAAAGCGGCCCAACGAAAACTGGAGCGCCTGGCCCGGCGCGGCGAGTTCGCCCGCCTTGGCCGCGAGCTCGTCGCTCATGCGTTGCACCGATACGGCCACGATATCGCAGAAACCGCATTGGCGGAGGCTGCGCGGCGCTTAGGCAAGGACGACGAAGAGGATGTCTTTGTCGCCGTCGGCGAGGGCACGCTGAAAGCCAGCGCGGTGGCGGTGGCCGCGTTTCCGGGCCTTGAGGAGCGCGTGCGTCGTGACGAAGGGCGCAAGCCGATGGAGCGGGAGAAGGCGAAGCTTTACGTCCGTGGCGGCGCGCTCACGCCCGGCCTGGCGCTGCACTTCGCGGAGTGCTGTTCGCCCATTCCAGGCGATCGCATCATCGGCGTGCAGAGCCCGGGCAAGGGCGTGGTCGTCCACACGATCGACTGCGACCAGTTGGAGGCGCTGGAAGAGGATCCGGACGCTACCTGGGTCGATCTATCCTGGACCCAAACCGCGTTGTCGCGCACGTTGGCGACAGGGCGGATTTTGGCCACGGTTGAAAATAAGCGCGGCGTTTTGGCGGAGCTTTGCGGCATTATCGCCGAGCATGAAGGCGACATCCTCAATCTCAAGCTCGCCAAACGCACGGCCGACTTTTTTGACATGATCTTTGACATTGAGGTCGCCGACGCGCGCCATCTCACCAACATCCTCGCCGCCATGCGCGCGAGCAAGGCGGTGAAGGATGTCGACCGGGTTCGCGGCTAGATGTTTCGCGCCTTCCGAGCCAGTGGTAAGCCTCCCGCATGACTCAAGATCAAGTTCTCGACGAGTTCCGCGCCGCTGGCGCGCTTTTGGAGGGGCACTTCATTCTCTCCTCCGGGCTGCATAGTCCCGTCTACTATCAGAAGGCGTTCGTGTTCTCCGAACCGCCGCGAACCGAGCGGCTCTGCCGCGCGCTGGCGGAGAAGGTGAAGGCAGAGTTTGGTCGCATCGACGTCGTCGTCGGTCCCGCGGTGGGCGGTATCGTTCCGGGGTATGAGACGGCGCGCCATCTCGGCTGTCGCGCGATTTTTACCGAGCGGGAGAAAGGCGCGTTCACGCTGCGGAGGGGGTTCGCGATCAAGCCTGGTGAGCGCGTGCTGATCGTCGAAGACGTGATTACCACGGGACTTTCGTTCAATGAATGCGCGGCGGGCATCCAGGATCAACCTGGCGAGATCGTAGGCGGCGCTTGCATCATCGATCGCTCGGGCGGCAGGAGCGAGGCCGCCGCCGGTATGAAGATCGTTTCGCTCGTTCAGATATCGGTTCCAACCTATTCCGCCGACAATTTGCCGCCGGAACTCGCCGCGATACCGGCTGTGAAACCAGGATCGCGTGGGTTGGCGGCATGAGCGCGCGCGTGCGCCTTGGGGTCAACATCGACCACGTCGCGACCATTCGCAATGCGCGCGGCGGCGCTTACCCTGATCCGGTCCGCGCCGCGATCGTCGCGCTGGAGGCTGGCGCCGACGGCATAACCGCGCATCTGCGCGAAGATCGTCGCCATATCTCCGATGGAGACATTGAAAAGCTCGCCATGATGTTGCGTGAGCGCGGCAGGCCGCTGAACCTGGAAATGGCGGTCACGCAGGAAATGCTTTCGATCGCACTGCGGCATCGGCCGCACGCCGTCTGTTTGGTGCCCGAGCGCCGCGAAGAGCGCACGACCGAAGGCGGGCTCGACGTTGTTGGTGGTCACAATTGGATCACGCCGTTCGTCACCAAGCTTCGCGAAGCGGGCGCGCGCGTGTCGTTATTCATCGCGGCGGATGAGCAGCAAATTGAAGCGGCGGCGCGTACGGGCGCGGAGGTCATCGAACTGCATACCGGGGCGTTCTGCGACGCGGCCCGGGAAGGCGATGGCGAAGGCGCGGCGCGAGCGCTCGCGGCGCTGCGGCGCGCAGCGACGCTGGCGCGGGGGCTCGGCCTTGAGGTCCACGCCGGGCATGGGATCGACTACGAGACAGTGTCGCCCGTCGCCGCCATTCCCGAGGTCGTCGAACTCAACATCGGCCACTTTCTCATCGGGGAGGCGATTTTCGTGGGCCTCCGCGAGGCGGTCGCGGAGATGCGCCGGCGGATCGACGCCGCGCATCCCGAGAGCGCGCCATGATCCTTGGCATCGGCTCAGACATCATCGATATCCGGCGAATTGAGCGCTCGCTGGCGCGTTTCGGCGACCGATTCACCCACCGCATTTACACTGAATTGGAGCGGGCGCGCGCGGAGCGCAGGCCCCACGAGAGGGCGGCGACCTTCGCGAAACGCTTCGCCGCCAAGGAAGCCTGCTCAAAGGCGTTGGGTACAGGTTTGAAACAAGGGGTTTTTTGGCGAGACATGGGCGTCGCCAACCTGAAAAGCGGCCAGCCCACCATGATCCTGACCGGCGGGGCTGCGGCGCGGCTGGCGGCGATGACGCCAAAAGGCCACACCACCCACATCCATGTCACGTTAACCGACGACTTTCCCCTAGCTGTCGGTTACGTCATCATTTCGGCTGAGTTGGCTCCGATGGAGCCGGGCTCGATAGGGTGAGTTCCGCCTCAGTGGAGAAAGGCTTGGCCGCGTCAGGCGCGTCGGGCGAAGGGAGATCGCGCCAGGCGGCGCGGCGTGAAACGAGAAGCGCATGAGCATGACATCGACAAGTACCTCCTCGACGCCAGCGATGAGCGTGTTCTGGGACAACGTGAAGACGATCCTTTACGCGCTGGCGTTGGCGATGGTGCTGCGGTTCACGATTGCCCAGCCCTTCCGCATCCCGTCGGGCTCGATGCAACCGACCTTGGCCGTCGGCGACTATATCGTCGTGACCAAATGGTCCTACGGGTATGGGCGCTATTCGTTCGCGCCGCTGGAAGGGTTGCTGCCGCATGGTCGCATCTTCAGCAACGGCTTCCTCGGCAGCGAGCCCGAGCGCGGCGACGTGATTGTGTTTCGTCCCACCGCAGAGCCGACGCGCGACTTTATCAAGCGCCTGATTGGCCTGCCTGGCGATCGCATCCAAATGCGTGAAGGCGTGCTCTACATCAACCGCGAGCCGGTGCAGCGCGAGTCGCTTGGGGTCACCGATCAATGCCCCGATCATAACGGCGATCCGCTCCCGGCCGAGACGTTTCGCGAGACGCTGCCGAACGGCGTCTCTTACATCACCTGCGACAAAGGCATGACCAGCCTCGACAACACGCGAGAGTACACGGTTCCCGAGGGCCATTATTTCATGATGGGCGATGACCGCGACAACTCCGACGATTCCAGGCAGATCGTCGGCTTCGTGCCGCGCGAGAACCTGGTCGGTCCCGCACAGTTCATCGTCGTGTCCTTTGATCGCACCACCTCTTTGCTGCGGCCATGGACCCTGTTCACCGGGTTCCGTGGCGATCGGTTTCTCAAGTCGGTGAATTGAGCGCGCGTGAAAAACAACAGGAGCTGCAGCTCGCGGAGCTGCAGGCGCGGCTGGACTACGTGTTCAAACAGCCCGCTCTTCTGCACGAGGCGCTTGTCCATGGCAGCGCGCTGGATGGCGCGCGCCATCGGCGTTCGTACGATCGGCTTGAGTTTCTGGGGGACCGCGTCCTCGGCCTGATCGTGGCGGAGCGTTTGCTCCGCGAGCACGCGGGCGACGAGGAGGGCGATTTGGCGCCGCGCCTCAACGCGCTTGTGAACAAACACGCTTGCGCTTCGGCGGCGCGGAAGGCGGGGCTGGGCGAGGCGTTGGTGCTTTCGCCTTCGGAAGAGGCGAGCGGCGGGCGCGGCAAGGCGGCGATTTTGGGCGACGCGTGCGAGTCGGTGATCGGCGCGCTGTTTCTGGACGGCGGCTTGGAGGCGGCGCGGGGTTTCGTAACGCGCTTTTGGGCAGATGCGTTCGACGGCGCGCGCACTGTGGCGCGCGACGCAAAGACCGCGCTCCAAGAGTGGGCGGCCGCGCGCAAGAAGGGCTTGAGCTATGTGCTGGTCGAGCAAACCGGGCCCGAGCACGCGCCGCGCTTCGTAATCGAAGCGCGCATCGACGGGTTCACGCCCACGCGCGGCGAGGGCGCCTCCAAGCGCGAGGCTCAGCGCGCCGCGGCGGCGGCGTTCCTTGAGGAGCGTGGCGTTCATGGCTGAGCAAAGATGCGCCGTCGTCGCGGTTCTGGGCGCGCCCAATGCGGGCAAGTCGACGCTGGTGAACACGCTCGTGGGCGCCAAGGTCGCGGCGGTGACGCAGAAAGTACAGACAACGCGCGCGCTCGTACGCGGCATCGCCATGCGCGACTCTGTTCAGCTTGTTTTGATCGATACGCCTGGCGTTTTCGCGCCGAAGCGCCGCCTCGATCGCGCCATGGTGGCCGCCGCTTGGAGCGCCATCGAGGGCGCCGACGCGGTGCTGCATGTGGTGGACGCCAGCGCGCACGTGGGGGGAGGAAAGAAAAGCGCGGATGCGCATTCGGTTGAAGACGCCGCGGCCATCGCCGCGAAACTGAAGGAGATGGAGATCGCCTCCATCCTTGTTCTGAACAAGGTCGATGCCGTGCCTCGTCCCGCGCTTCTTGAACTCACGGCGAAGCTCGTGGCTGAGGGCCTTTACACCGACGTGATGATGATCTCGGCCAAGAACGGCGACGGCGTCGGCGACCTGGCTAAGGTGCTGGCGGAGCGGGCGCCCGAGGGGCCATGGCTCTTCCCCGAGGATCAGACCATGGACGCGCCCGCGCGCGTGCTGGCCGCCGAGATCACGCGCGAGAAGGCGATGCTTCGCTTGCACGACGAACTGCCCTACGATCTGGTGGTCGAAACCGACGCCTGGGAGGAGCGCAAGGACGGCTCCGTCAAAATCGACCAAACGCTTTTTGTCGCGCGCGAAAGCCAGCGCAAGATCGCAATCGGGGCCAAGGGCCAAACGATCAAGACCATCGGCGAACTGGCGCGTAAGGAAATGGAAGCCGCCTTCGACCGGCGCGTCCATCTCTTCTTGCATGTGAAAGTGCGTGAAGGTTGGTCGGAGGAGCGGGCTGTGTATCAGCGGCTGGGGCTCGATTGGGATGCGTGAGAGCGCTTGACTTACGACCGTACGGTACTGTACGGTAAGGCGCGATGAGCAAGATTGACCACAAAGGAGCGGAAGAAGCCCGCAATCAACTGCCAGATTTGCTGGAGGCGGCCGTGCGCGGCCGAAGCACGATCATCACCCGGCGCGGCAAGGCCGTGGCGGCGCTTGTCCCGCTGGAAGAGCTTTCTTCGCAAGGGCGCCAAAAGAACGCTCTGCGATTGATCGGTTCTGGGAAGGGGCTTTGGGGGCGCAACCCGGGCGCCGCGGTTACGCGGTTGCGTGACGAATGGGAGTAGACCTTTCGGATCTCCCCGAGCGGCCGTTGGTGCTGCTTGACAGCGCGCCCATCATATACGTGCTCGACGGGCAGGGCGCGCTCCGACGCAGATTCGAGCCGTTGTTCGAGGCGCATGCGGCTGGACGCATGCACTTCGCCATTTCAAGCGTAACGATCGCGGAAGTGCTGACGGGGCCTTTGAAAGCCGGCGACGAAGCTCTCGCCAAGCGATATAAAGCGATGCTTGAGAGCTGGGATGTGGTGCCGCTCGACGCCGACATTGCGGAGAGCGCGGCGCGGTTGCGCGCTTCGCTCGGCTTCAAGCTTCCTGACGCGATTCAGGCGGCGAGCGCGCTCGCCGTTAATGCGGATGCGCTGATCACTCATGATCGCGACTTTTCCCGCTTGCGTGCGCTGCGGGTGATTTCGTGAGGCATTGATGGAATGGACTGACGCCGCCATCGTGCTGGGCGCCAAGCCGTTTGGTGAAGGCAAGCTCGTCGCCGAGGTTTTCTCCCGCGAGCATGGCCGCTACGGCGGCGTCGTGCATGCGGGGCGCAAATCGCAGCCCGTGCTGCAGGCGGGCAATCTGGTGCACTGCGGTTGGAAGGCGAGGCTTTCCGAGCAACTTGGTTTTTTCAATCCGTTGGAATTGGTCGAACCGCACGCCACGCGCTTGCTCGACGATGCGGTGGCGTTGGCGGGGCTTTCGTCGGCGGTGACGCTTGTGCGGAGCGCGGCGGCCGAGCGCCAAGCCTATCCGCAACTCTATGACGCCCTGACGGTGCTCATCGAAGCCATGCCGGACGCTGACATTTGGCCCGCGCTCTACACGCGCTTTGAACTGGGGTTGCTTTCGGCCCTTGGCTACGGGCTGGACCTAACGCGGTGCGCCGTGACAGGCGAGACGGAGGGGTTGGCGTGGGTGTCGCCTCGCACGGGGCGCGCGGCGACATATGACGCGGGCGCGCCGCACGCGGACGTCCTGCTGAAGCTGCCGCACTTTTTGGTTGATGCGGAGGCGAAACTAGAATCGGGCGATGTCGCCGATGCGTTCGCGCTCGCGGGACATTTTCTCGAACGCCGCGTGTTCGACCAAAAGGGCGAGGGCATGCCAGAAGCGCGCCGACGGCTGATCGAACGCTTGGGATTCGCGGGGCGACTCTAGTTAAAGCGCTTTCGTCATTCCGGGGCCGCCGAGGGCGGAGCCCGGAACCCAGGGGATCGCAGAGCGCGGTGTTTGTGGCTCCTGGGTCCCGGATCGCGCTTCGCGCGTCCGGAATGACGGTGGAGGCAAAGGCGATAGAACATGGCCGACGACATTACCCGCACGCCCGAGGAAGGCGGTCGCATCGTGGAGGAGCCGATCGGCGAGGCGCTGGCCAAGCGCTACCTCGCCTACGCGCTCTCGACCATCACGTCGCGCGCGCTGCCGGATGTGCGCGACGGCCTGAAGCCAGTGCATCGGCGCGTGCTCTACGCCATGAAGCGGCTCAACCTCACCGCCGACGCCGCGTTCCGGAAATCCGCGAAGGTAGTTGGCGACGTCATGGGCGACTTCCACCCGCACGGCGATCAGTCGATCTATGATGCGCTGGTGCGTCTCGCGCAGGATTTCAACTCGCGCTACCCGCTGATCGACGGGCAGGGCAATTTCGGCAACATCGACGGCGATAATCCCGCCGCCATGCGCTACACCGAAAGCCGCATGACCAAGGCGGCGGAAGCGCTGCTTGAAGGCATCGACGAAGACGCCGTCGATTTCCGTCCGTCTTACGACGGCACCAAGGAAGAGCCGGTCGTTCTGCCCGCCGCGTTTCCCAATTTGTTGGCCAACGGCGCCTCAGGCATCGCGGTCGGCATGGCGACCAACATTCCGCCGCATAATGTTTCCGAGCTCATCGACGCGTGCGTGTTCCTGATCGAGAACGCCAAGGCGACGACCGATGATCTGCTGAAGATCTTGCCCGGGCCCGATTTCCCGACGGGCGGCATCGTCGTCGAGGCGCCGGAGAATATCCGCGAGGCCTATGAAACGGGACGGGGCGGTTTTCGCGTGCGCGCGCGTTGGCACACCGAGGATCTTGGCCGAGGCATGTGGCGCATCGTCGTTACCGAGATCCCGCACCTCGTGCAGAAGTCAAAACTGCTCGAACACCTCGCGGAGATGATCGAGACCAAGAAAGCGCCGCTTCTGGGCGATGCGCGCGATGAAAGCGCCGAGGACATCCGCCTCGTGCTGGAGCCGAAGTCGCGAACCGTCGAGCCGGACATCCTGATGGAAAGTCTGTTCAAGCTCACGGCGCTGGAAACGCGCATCAGCTTGAACATGAACGTGCTTGATAAGGACGGCGCGCCGCGCGTGATGGGGCTGAAGGACGTGCTGCGCGCCTTCCTCGATCATCGCCGGGAGGTTTTGCAGCGGCGGACCGCCTTCAGGCTCGAAAAAATCGCGCAGCGTTTGGACGTGTTGGCGGGCCTGCTAATCGTCTATCTCAACCTTGACGAAGTCATCCGCATCATTCGCAATGAAGACGATCCGAAGGCGAAGCTAATCGCCCGGTTCAAACTCAATGACGTGCAAGCCGAGGCGATTCTGAATACGCGCTTGCGCCAGCTGCGCAAACTCGAGGAAATGGAGATCCGCCGCGAGGACGCCGCGCTGCGCGAGGAGCAAAAGGAGCTGCAAGGGCTGCTCGAGGACACGCGCAAACAGTGGCGCAAGATCGCGGGCGAGCTCAAGGAAACCCGTAAGCTTTTCGACCCCAAGACCGCGTTGGGCAAGCGCCGCACGGAACTTGGGCGCGCGAGCGAGGTCCCCGCCGAAATCGACGTGGAAGCGTTTGTCGTTCGCGAGCCGGTGACAGTGGTTCTCTCGGAAAAGGGCTGGGTGCGGGCGCTCAAGGGGCACGGCCTCGATCTCTCGGAGTTGAAGTTCAAGGACGGCGACCACGCCCAGCACATCGTCCAATGCGAGACGACCGACAAATTGCTGCTGTTTGCCTCCGACGGCCGGGCGTTCACGCTTGACGCCCACAAGCTTCCTGGCGGACGGGGCCACGGCGAGCCGATCCGCCTGCAGATCGAGCTTGGCGATATCGACGAGGCGGTGGCGCTGTTTAAATACGAGGAAGGCGCCAAACGGCTCGTCGCCAGCCATGAGGGCTATGGCTTCATTATCCCGGAGGCGGAGATGGTCGCGTCGAAGCGCTCGGGCAAGCAGGTTTTGAATGGGCGCGCCATGCAAGCGGCGAAGGTCATCGGGGACCAGGTCGCGGTCATTGGCGAGCGCAAGAAACTCTTGATCTTCCCGCTGTCGGAGTTGCCCGAAATGACCCGCGGCAAGGGCGTGAAGCTGCAGAGCTACCATGACCGTGGGTTGGCGGACGTAAAGGTGTTCTCCAAGGAGGAAGGCCTGACCTGGGAGGATGGCGCGGGGCGCGTGCGCGCCGTGCCGGAGTGGAAGGAGTTTCGCGGCAAACGCGGCTCGGCCGGCAAGGTCGCGCCCAAGGGCTTCTCGCGCTCAGGTCGCTTCAGCGACGTGATTGGATAGCACTTATTAGGAAGTTCCGTTAAAAGGTGGCGGACTTCACGGAAGGCTGTTCCATGACCTTGATCATCATTCTGATCATCATCGCCGTTCTGGCGGTGCTGCTCAT
>DDSN01000009.1 GCA_002343395.1 Hyphomonadaceae bacterium UBA2389
TCACAAGGAGAGCTTCCTCTACACGCACTTCGAAGAGATCTGCGCCATCATGCGCGCGTACGATGTGAGCTTCTCACTCGGCGACGGCTTGCGGCCAGGTTCGATCGCCGACGCCAATGACGCCGCGCAATTCGCTGAACTGGAAACGCTGGGCGAACTCACCAAGATCGCGTGGAAACACGGCGTGCAAGTGATGATCGAGGGCCCCGGCCACGTGCCGATGCACAAGATCAAGGAGAACATGGACAAGCAGCTCGCCGTCTGCGGCGAGGCGCCCTTCTATACGCTGGGGCCGCTGACCACCGACATCGCGCCCGGCTACGACCACATCACCTCGGCCATAGGCGCCGCCATGATCGGCTGGTTCGGCACGGCGATGCTCTGCTACGTCACGCCGAAGGAGCACCTAGGCCTGCCGGACCGCGACGACGTCAAAACCGGCGTCATCACCTACAAGTTGGCGGCGCACGCGGCGGATTTGGCCAAGGGGCATCCGGCGGCGCGTCTGCGCGACGATGCGGTGAGCCGCGCGCGCTTCGAGTTCCGCTGGGAGGATCAGTTCAATCTTGGCCTCGACCCCGACACCGCGCGCCAATACCATGACGAAACCCTGCCGAAAGACGCACACAAAACCGCGCATTTCTGCAGTATGTGCGGGCCTAAGTTTTGCTCGATGAAAATCACGCAGGATGTGCGGGATTATGCGGCGAAGAAAGAAGAAGCCGAACGCGGCATGGCGGAAATGAGCGCGAAGTTTCGCGACACGGGCGGCCACATCGAAGTGCCGGTGAAAACCTAGCACCGCTTCGCTCCCTCTCCCTCACATGAGGGAGAGGGTCGGGGTGAGGGTGCTGCTCCGACTTTTGAAATTGGGAGCGCACCGCCTCCGGCGGCGCATGCGCGACCGGCGGTCGCGCGCTCCAACTTGTAACCCCAGCGCGCCCCCCTCACCCTGCCCTCTCCCCCTCGCGGGGGAGAGGGTGGCGGAGCGCGGGATGGCGGAGATGAGCGCGAACTTGAAGGAAGTCGGCAGCGTACTACTCCACCCAAGCGAACCGATCGACTAGCCATCGTCTTCTCTCTGCTGCGCGGGAGGAGGGTTGAAGTGACTAGTCCTTCATAAGCCTCCAGCCCGTCCATAGCCGAGCGACCATGGCTATCACCTATGGCCGATTGTCTATAAAGAGAGCTTACAGCCGCTCGACTATACCTTGTATTTATAGTCGCCCGGCTATATATAGTCTTCATGGTAGATTGGCTATAAAATGGTGAGTGTAGTTCGACCTGAAGATGTTGGCGCATTGGCGCGCTCTAGGCGCCGCTCGCTTGGTCTTAGCCAGGCGAAACTCGCCGAACGTCTCGGCACCTCTCAAGACTGGGTTTCGCGGCTAGAGAGCGGAAAACCTACTTTGCAACTAGGTCTCGTGTTGAGAGCTCTGCGCGAGCTTGGGGTGACGCTCTCTGACGAAAGCAACCCAGCCACACCAAACGAAAACGGCCGTTCCGCAACAAAAAATCGTCCACGCATCAGCCTCAAGGACATCGTGGATGGCTAAAGAACTTCGGGTCCTCGTGATTGATGAGGAGGTCGGCACGCTTACTCTAAGCAAAGGACGCATAAACTTCATCTACGATGAGGCGTGGCGACAAGGGGTCGACTCATTTCCTCTATCCTTGTCTATGCCCCTCACGGCCTCGGCACATTCTGGTGCGCCAATCGAAAACTATCTCTGGAACTTGCTGCCTGATCGCGAACAAACACTAATGGAGATTGCGCGCCTATACGGCGTATCTTACCAGAATCCGTTTGCGCTAGTCGCCAAACTAGGACGTGATCTCCCCGGTGCGGTGCAGATTGTTCCTCCTGACGAAATCGAAGAGGCATCAAAACGCGAAGGCGTGAGGCTTGTTAGCGAAGCCGCATTAGCCGACTTTCTGCGTCGCCTAGTTCAAAGCCCAAGCTTGAATCGCATCAACCAGGACGCCAATCACTTCAGCCTCGCCGGTGCACAACCCAAGAAGGCAATCTTGCGAATAAGCGGTCGATGGTACGAGCACAAAGGGCGCACGCCCACTACGCACATCCTGAAACCGCCCATGCAAGACCTCAAGGCTTCGATCGAGAACGAGCATTTTTGTTTGCGATTGGCGAGTGCGATTGGGCTCCCCACAGCAAAATCCGAAGCGATCAAAATCAGCGGCGAACCAGCTATACTCGTAGAACGCTACGATCGCGTACGATTCGAGGGCGTAAAAAGGCTTCCACTCGCCGAGGGGGGCGGCGTTATCTACAGAATCCACCAGGAAGACTTTTGCCAAGCCCTTTCACGTCACCCTCGAGAGAAATACCAAAATCAAGGCGGGCCTAGTATGGCAGAGGTGATGCAGGTCCTCGAAGGATCGCAAGAGCCTTCTGTTGACCGCGAGCGCTTTATGCGCGCCTGCGCTTTCAATTTTGTGATTCTTGGGATTGACGCGCATGGGAAGAACTTCAGCGTGCTCATCGATCAAGCCGGATATCGCCTTGCGCCATTGTACGATATCATAAGTGCCGCAGCGTATGACACGCACCACTACGACAAGATGGCAATGAAAGTTGGCGGCGAATATCGCTGGCGATGGATCGAGAAGAGGCACTGGGAGCGCGCTGCTCGCGAATGTAGGTACTCAGCGAGCGCGATGATTGAACATGTGCACGACATGATCGTTGGTGTTGCCAGCCACGTGCCCACGGTCCTGGAGCAATGCCACAAGTCTGGCCTGAAAGCTCCATTTCTGAACGAACTATCGTCCGCACTGATTGAACGATGTCGCGCGCTGCAGGAGGTCTACGGGTAGGTCGCGGTCCGCCAAATCGGAGCATTCCCGCCAATCTTTCCGGTGGCCCTCCACCCCACCCGTACACTCCCGCGCAAATGCCTGCCGCGCCCGCTCCCGTCACTTACGCACCACCCCTGCTCTGAGCGGCGGCGCGCCGCGCCCATCCTTTCCCGCCCCGCCAACTCTTCCCATCAGCGCCGCCAAATCGCGCATAGAATCCCATCTCTCCGCCCTGTTCGCGCCTGCCTTAAGCTCTCGGGCGCGTTTTCATGACCGACCCCCGTCACCCCCGCCGCTCACTCTGGCTCGTCGTGCAGGACTTTATCCACGTCCTGTTCGGCCTGTTCGCGACGCCGGAAATCATCGCGGCGCGCGGCGCGTACCTGCGTAAGGACTGGGCGTTGCTCGCACGCTGGCTGCGCGCGGGCGAGGCGCTGATGCGCGTGTTCAACGATCCCGCGCCCTACGCCGCGCGGCTGGCGCGCAGGCTGCATGCGCGCCCGGACTGCGCGCGGGCGATGCTCTGGCATGCGCCCGATCTACCTCCGCTGGTCGGGGCCGCCGGTTTCGCCAAGGCCCATGACGCAGCGCTAGCCGCCGTCGCCGCGTTCAACACCGGGTAGCTTCCCTCCGCCGCCCTTGACTTCGCCCGGCGCGGCCGCACCTATCGTTCATGCTTTCTCTCGCGCCCGAGCCGAAGACGCACGCCGCGCCGGCGACGCGTTGGCGCAACTATTATCGCGTCTACCACGTGCTCAATCTTGGCCGCGCCGGCATCGTCTTTCCCGGCATCCACCCCGGCCCAGACGCCTTCCCCTCCAAGGACATCGCCGAAAGCCACGCGCGCGTCTTCCTTGAGGCGCTCAATCCGCCGGGGCGCTTCCTGATGGATTTCGTCGCCGCCTTCCCCGAGGGCGAACGGCCGAACTAGTTTCGCTTCCGCGCGAACGCCGCTAAGGCTCGCTCGGGAGGTTGCTCATGACGCCGTGGGCGCGGATCGCGCGCGAATTCCGTTTCGTCAGCGGCTTGTCGCGCGTTTTTTGGCGCATTCGCGATATCGCCCCCGACTCCGCGACCCTGATCTGCGACGATTTCGAGCAAGCCTGCGACCGCTTCGCCGAACATACGGCGCTGATTTTCGAAGGCGAGCGCTACACCTACCGCCAGCTCGACGCGCTCGCGAACCGTTTCGCGGCGTGGGCGCTGGGTCAGGGCTTGGGGCCGGGAAAAACCGTCGCGCTGCTGCTTCCCAATCGCGCCGAATACGTGCCCGCCTGGATGGGCGTGTCGAAAATCGGCGCAGCGGCGGCTCTGATCAACAGCAACCTCACCGGAGCGGCGCTGGCGCACTGCCTTTCGATCTCCGGCGCGAGTCACGTGATTTGCGACGCCGAGAGCCTCGCCGCCATCGGGACAATCCGCGCCGGACTCGCCCGCCCGCTGACTTATTGGGTGATCGATGCCGACGTCGCCCTCAGCGAAAATCAGCAACGCCTGGATCTGAGAACGCCGAAGCTCGCGCCCGAACGGCCGCCGCGCTCGCATCGCGCCGGGATAACGGCGCGCGACACGGCGCTTTACATTTATACATCCGGCACTACCGGCATGCCAAAAGCGGCGAAGATCGCGCACACGCGCGCGCAACTCTACATGCGCGCCTTCGCGGGCGCGACCGGCGCCAGAGCCGACGACCGCCTCTATTGCGCCTTGCCGCTTTATCACTCCACCGGCGGCCTCTGCGGGGTCGGCGCTGCGCTTTTGAATGGCGCGACGCTCGTCCTCCGACGCAAGTTTTCCGCGTCGCACTTCTGGCCCGACGTCATCGAGCAGGATTGCACCGTGTTCGTGTATATCGGCGAGCTCTGCCGGTACTTGATGAACCAGGCGCCTTCCACACAAGAACGCCAACACAGATTGCGCCTGGGGTTCGGCAATGGCTTACGTCCTGAGGTGTGGAGCGAATTCGAAGCCCGCACTGGTCTGACCCGCATGCTGGAATTCTACGGATCGACCGAAGGCAATGTCTCTTTGTTCAACTTCGACGGCAAGGTCGGCGCCGTCGGGCGCGTGCCTGGTTATCTTCGGCATAGGTTCGATGTGAAGCTGGTGCGGTTCGATGTCGATGCGGAAGCGCCTATTCGCGGCGGCGACGGCTTTTGCATCCCCTGCGAACCCGGCGAGGTCGGCGAAGCGATCGGTCTGATCAAGGACGACGCACGCGGCGGCTACACCGGATACGCGGACTCGACCGCCTCGGAGAAGAAGGTTCTGCGCAACGCCTTCGCCGCTGGCGACGCCTGGTTCAGAACCGGCGACCTCATGCGCGAGGACGCGGAAGGTTACTTCTATTTCGTTGACCGCATTGGCGACACATTCCGGTGGAAGGGCGAAAATGTCTCGACCACCGAAGTTGCGGGCGTCATCGCTCGTTTCCCCGGCGTCGCCGAAGTCAATGTGTATGGCGTGAAGGTCGCCGCCTTTGATGGCCGCGCGGGAATGGCCGCGATCACGCCCGACGCGGCGTTCGACATTGGCAAACTCCGCGAACACCTCATCAACGAGTTGCCCAGTTATGCTCGCCCGCTGTTTGTCCGAATTCAGCCCGCCATAGAAACCACCGGCACCTTCAAGTATCGCAAGGTCGATCTCGTACATGACGGATTCGATCCCGCGAAGAGCGAGTTCGCG
This sequence comes from Hyphomonadaceae bacterium UBA2389, assembly GCA_002343395.1. Classification (GTDB taxonomy): domain Bacteria; phylum Pseudomonadota; class Alphaproteobacteria; order Caulobacterales; family Aquidulcibacteraceae; genus Vitreimonas. Next base: position 5,509 of record DDSN01000009.1, read on the forward strand.
CTTTATTTCGACCACCCAACGCTTCAGCGCTATGAACGTATCACGCCCGCGCTCCATGGGGACATCCAAGCCGGAGCGTTCAAGCTCTAAGTCATTCAAAGATGATCGTCGGCGTTGCGCCGATCACGTGGAGGCGACCGCTTCGTCCGTACGCCGCCTCGATGTTTTCCGGAGCAAGCGCCTCCGCTGGCGCTCCAACGGCGAGCAAGCGGCCTTCTTTCAGAATTGCGACGCGATCTGCGATCCGCGCGGCGAGCGCCAAGTCATGCGAGGAAACAATGACCCCGCCGCCGTCCCTGGCATGCCCTCTCAAAACATCCGCGAGCGCGAGCGCTTGCGCGGGATCGAGTCCGGCGTCGGGTTCGTCCAGCATCAACAGAGGCGCCTCTTGCGCAAGCGTTCGCGCAATGTGAGCGCGAACCCGCTCGCCCCCCGAAACCTCCGTGATGGGACGACGCCGCAAGGGTTCCAACCCACAGAGCGAAAGCGCGCGATCGACGGCGGCCTTGTCAACACCGCGCAAACGCTCAGGGCCGGCGCCATGGGCGAAGCGTCCGAGCGCGACCAACGCCTCAACCGAAATGGACCACGCCACACCCGGTCGCTGTGGAAGATAGGCGACGCGCTTGGCGCGCTCACGCGCCGAAATTCTCGACGGGTTCGCGGTAGCGAGCAGAACCCCTCCGTCGAAGATCGGAGTCAGTCCCAAAGCCGCGCGCAACAGCGTCGTTTTTCCTGCGCCGTTTGCGCCAAGCAAAGCGACGATCTCACCTGGCGCCACCGTCAGGCTGACGTCGCGCAGGGCTGCCGCACGCCCGAGCGCCGCGCTGACGTTCGATAGGGAGAGCAAGGCGCTCACGCGTCTCCTCCCCGCGCAGCTAAACGCGTTGCGATCACCGCAAACAGCGGCCCGCCAATCAGCGCGGCGGCGACGCCAAGCTTTAGCTCCGAGTCGGTCGGCAACAGCCGCACCGCGACATCGGCGCACATGAGCGACAAGCCGCCAACCAGCGCGCTGGGGATGAGAATGCGCGCGGGGTCTTGACCCACAAGCGCGCGCGCCAAATGCGGCGCCGCTACGCCGACAAACCCGATAACGCCCGCGACCGCGGTCGCGCCACCCGCGCAGGCCGCGGCGCCAAGCACGACCAGCGCACGCGTGTTTGTAAGATTCGCGCCAATCGCCGCCGCGGCTTCCTCGCCAAGAGTGAGGGCCTGCAAGCCGCGCTGAGCCGCCAGGATCAAAGCCGCGCCAAGCAGGAATAGAACGCCCATCAGCGCGACATCGTTGTATGAACGTCCTTCAACTGAACCGAGCGTCCAATTGACCAAATCGGACAATGCGCCCGGATTTGGCGCGAGGTTGAGCGCGAGCGCGATCAATCCGCCTGAAAAGCTCGAAAGACCGACCCCGATCAGGATCAACGTCGCGGCGCTGCGTTCACGCCAACCCAGCGTCACAACCAACGTAGAGGCTGCGATCGCGAAGACGACCGCCGCGCCCGGCGCCAGCCAAGACACGCCAAGCGCAAACGTCAGCACGGCGCCAAGTGCGGAAAACCCTGACAGGCCAAGCACGCCGGCGTCAGCTAGCGGGTTGCGCAATAGACCCTGCAAAGCGGCGCCCGACAAGCCGAGAGCTGCGCCGACGAACCAAGCCGCTAAACTGCGGGGCAACCGGATTTCCCAGACGATCGCATGCGTGGCGGCGTCCGATGCCAAGACGTTTACCGGCGTCGGCCCCGACACCAGCGCGAGAGCCATCGCGGCGAGGCAAGCGGCTCCGAGAGCGCAGTGGGTCAACGACGCCTTAGGCATCGCGATGGAGCGCCGCCGCGATGGACTCCGCCGCGTCTATGGCGAACCAGGCGTCGCAGGCAATGCTTGCGGCCGGCAACGTGACGGTGCGGGCGTTGGCGAGTGCGCGGCGAAGCACGGGATGGCGCGTACGCGACCACGCATTCATCCGCTCACGCCCATGATCGAAGAACCCCAAAGCGATAAGCGCGGGCGGCATGTCCACCATGCGTTCAAGCGGCAGCACGGACCACCCCGGTTCGCTCCTGACATTGCGTCCGCCAGCGACCTGGATCGCCGCATCGAGCATCGTGCCGCGCCCGGCGACGGCGCCGCCTGCAGAAAGATATAGAACCGGCGCGTCGACCTGGCGGCGCCCGACGGCGAGCGCCCGCAAGCGGCGATCGAGATCGGCGGCCAACGCCGCACCGCGCGCTTGTTGGCCGAAGGCGGCGGCTGCTTTGACAATGTCAGCGCGCGCCGCATCGAAGGATTGCGCGTCGCCGACGCTGACAACAGTTACGCCGAAGCGTGCATAAGCTCGTTCCGCGTCCCACGGCCCGCCCCAAGTGCGTACAACGAGATCAGGATGGAGCGCCAGCACGTCCTCAAACGCGCCACGTGTTCGTAGGACGCCATGCGCGCGGTCACGGTAGTAGGAATCGTCGCGCCGCGCGCCGCGCGACAACGCAGCGATCTGGCCGCGATCGGCGAGAGCAAGAACGAACTGGTCCGCGCAATAGTCCAACGAGACAATGCGGCGGGGCTGTTGCGCGAGCGCGGAATGTGCGCTGCTGAAGAGCAAACAGAAAACGGCAATGAGCCAACGCATCGGGCCTCCCACAGGGCCGCGACCCCGGGCCCATTAGGCGAAACGCATCGGCAGGTCTTCTGGCTTCACGGGTCTCCGCTCTTGGCTGCCTTCCCGGGACACTCCCAGTGGCGTCGTCGCCTCGAACTCACCGTTTACAGCTGCGGGCGCAGCCGCGGACTTTCACCGCGTTCCCTTTTGACCCTCGCGAGAGGAACCGATGCGCCATCCATACCCGGCCCAGCGCGAGCGTCAACGGCCGCGCCATATTTCTTCGATGCGCTGATCGCGGCCGCAGCGAAGCCGGTAGAAGCGATACGGCGCCGCGTTTCGCCGATAGTAATCCTGGTGATAGTCTTCGGCGCGCCAGAAACGGGTGACGTCGCGAACGGGCGTCGCGACCGTGCGCCCAAGGATGCGCTCGGTTTCGGCCTTCGAGCGTTCCGCCTCCGCGCGTTGCGCTTGGGAGACGAATATCGCGGGCGCGTAGCTTGAGCCGCGATCGCAAAACTGACCACCGCCATCGAGCGGATCGTGGTGGCGCCAAAAATGGTTGAGCAGCGCCCCATAGCTGATCCGCGCCGGGTCGTAGATCACGCGCACGGCTTCAACATGGCCTTCATGGTCGCGGTAGCTCGGGTCGCGACGCGCGCCGCCGGTGTAACCCGACTCCGCCTCGATGACGCCCTCCAAATGCTCGAAGTCGCTTTCGACGCACCAGAAGCAGCCTCCGGCGAAGACAGCCTCCGCCTGCCCCGCCGCCAGCGGCTGAGCTTGGCCCGCCGCTGGCGCGCAGGCGCCCAAAAGCGCGCCACAAATCAAACCCAGGAACCAACGCATCTAGGAGCTCCCTATCTGGTCGTGGTACGTGCGAGGAACCTCGCCGGTTTCGGCGTAACCCCAAACAAAGCTGACACGAACAGGCGAGCGCATGACAGCCCCCAACGAAATGGCGCGACCGCCACGGAAAAACTTGGCGCGCTTCCTGCCCATCTTGGCGGTGGCCGCATTGTTTGCGCTGGCGCTGGCCTTGCGCGTCCATGAGCGCTTGTCGCTCGACGTTCTCTACGCGCAAAGCGAAGCGCTCGACGCGTTCGTGGCGCGCAACTTCGTCGGCGCCGTCGCGGTGTTCATGGCGATCTATTGCGTGGCGGTGGCGAGTTCAATCCCCGGCGCAAGCTTCCTGACGCTCAGCGCGGGGTTCCTTTTCGGCCCCTGGATTGGCGGCGCGGCTGCTTGGATCGCCGCGACCATTGGCGCGACATTGATTTTTCTGGCGGCGCGAACCGCATTTGGCGACGCGCTGCGTGCGCGCGCCGGCGGTTGGCTGACCCGCCTGGGCGACGGATTTCGCACCAACGCGTTCAACTATCTCTTGGTTCTGCGGTTGACGCCCGTGGCGCCATTCTTTGTCGTCAATTTAGCGCCTGCTTTTTTCAATGTGCGCGCGCGCGACTATGTGCTCGCGACTTTGCTCGGGATGATCCCCGGCGCTTTCGTATATGCGTGGGTTGGACGAGGCCTTCGCTCGGCCCTTGAAACAGGCGCAGCCGCTGATCCAAACGAGGCGGCGCGCGCAGTGCTATTGTCGCCGGCCGTATTCGGCCCAATGCTGGCGTTGATCGCGCTGGCGCTCGTTCCGATCGCGCTTAAGGCGCTCCGGCGCACGCGCTCGGAGGAAGTTGCATGAGAGATTACGCGGTCGATCTCTGCGTGATCGGCGCGGGTTCCGCGGGGCTGTCGGTCGCCGCGGGCGCCGTCCAGCTCGGTTTGTCGGTTGTGTTGTTCGAATCCGGCGCGATGGGCGGCGACTGCCTCAACGCCGGGTGTGTCCCTTCAAAGGCTCTCATCGCCGCCGCGCAGAACGCACAGGTCATGCGCACGGCGGCGCGATTCGGCTTGGCGGCTGTCGAACCGCGCATCGATTGGGCTCAAGTGAAAGCCCACATCAAGGGCGTGATCGCCGCGATTGAACCCAACGACAGTCAACATCGTTTCGAGAAACTCGGCGTCACCGTGATCCGCGAACGCGCGCATTTCGCCGACGCCCGCACCGTCGTATCCGATAGCGCGCGCGTGCGCGCCAAACGCTTTGTGATCGCGACGGGATCGCGCGCCGCCGCACCGCCCATTCCCGGCCTCGAAGAGGTTGCTTACGAAACCAACGAGACCATCTTCGACCTTCCGACGTTTCCAGAACACCTGCTGATCCTCGGCGGCGGACCCATCGGCGTCGAACTCGGTCAGGCGTTTCGCCGCCTCGGCGCGCGCGTCACGATTGTCGAAGCCGCGCGTGTGCTTGGCGCCCTTGAGGAAGACGCCGCGCATGTTGTTCGCGCCCGACTTGTCGCGGAGGGGATCGATGTCCTGGAAGGACAACGTGTCGAGGGCGCGCGAAGAGCGGAGACCGGCGTTGTTCTCACCGTGTCGGAACGGCGCGGCGCTGCGCGCGACATCGTGGGCTCGCATTTGCTGGTCGCGGCGGGACGAAAGCCGAATCTCGAGAATCTGGGTCTCGAGCAGGCAGGCATCGCCTTCGACAAGATCCGCGTCACCACATCGCCAACGTTACGCAGCACGACAAACGACGCCGTGTGGGCGCTCGGAGACGCAGCGGGAGGCGGGTTCACGCACACGGCGGGTTGGCACGCGAGCGTCTGGGTGCGCAACGTTCTCTTCAAGGCGCGCACGGCGGCGAACGCCCTTGCGATGCCAGCGGCGGTCTTTACCGATCCTGAAATCGCGCAAATCGGATTGACGGAGGCGCAAGCGCGGGAACGCCACGGGCGGGCGGTGAAAACCACGCGTTGGGACTTTCATGACAACGATCGCGCGCAAGCCCAACGCGATACGGAAGGGTTCTGCAAACTTGTCCTGGGACGAGGCGGCGCAATCCTCGGCGCGACGGTGGTCGGCGCCGAGGCCGGCGAGATCATCGCGCCGATCGCGCTTGCGATGGCGAACAAGCTGACCGTGCGCGCGCTCACGAACCCCATTTTGCCCTACCCCACGCGCAGCGAAATTGTAAAACGCGCCGCAAGCGCGCACTTCACGCCGACGCTGTTTTCGTCAAGCACGCGCGCCTTGGTTGGGGTTCTTAAGCGACTGCCCTAAAGCAGCTCGCGCACGGTTTCTTTTGGGCGACACAGGCGTACGCCCTTGGGCGTCGCTACCAGCGGCCGGTTCACCAGGATCGGATGCGTGACCATGGCGTCGAGAAGCTTCGCGTCGCTAACGCGCGGCCCAAGCAAATTCAGCTCTTCCGCCTCCTTCGCGTTCTCGCGCAACGCCTCGCGCGGCGTCAGATTAGCGGCCGCGAACAAGGCTTGAAGCTGTGGTTTGGTCCAACCGGTTTGTAGATACTCAATGACAACGGGCTTGTGCCCCTCGGCTTCGGCGATCTCGATGACGCCGCGCGAGGTTCCGCAATTAGGGTTGTGAAAAATAACGACCGGGAACTTCTTCGCCATGTCTACCCCCATGCCGCGGCGATCATGCGCCCGATGCGCGCGTGCGCGGCCTTGCGGGCGGCAAGGTCAACCGTGCTGTTGCTGAGAAACGCCGCCGCCAAAATCGGGCCACTCTTGTTCGGCGGCCACGCAATCGCGACATCGACGGTCGCGTTATTGGTTTCGTCGGATGTGCCGGTCTTGTCTCCAGCGCGCCAATCTGCGGGAAAGCCGCCGCGCAACCGATCCAACCCGGTGCGGCTGGCGATCATCCAGCGCAAGACGCGGTCCTGGTCGCCGCGCGCCATGCCATCATCGACGAGAAGACGCCGCAAGGCGCGCACCATGGCGGTCGGCGTCGCCGTGTCGCGTGGATCGCCCGGCGCGTTTTCATTCAACGCCGGCTCGTAACGGTCGAGCCGAATGCCCATCGTCACGTGATTTTGCAGGAAGGCGGTGAACCGACGCGGACCGCCAAGGCGGCGCAGCAGCAGGTTCGCGGCGGTGTTGTCGCTGGTGACCACCGTTGCTTCGCACAAGTTCCGCACCGTCATGCCGTCGCCGACGTGCTCGCTTGTTACCGGCGAGTAGAAGACAAGATCGCTCGACTCGTAGGCGATACGCTCGTCCGGATCCAAACGGCGCAAGGCGAAGCAGGCGAGCAGCCACTTGAACGACGAGCACATCGCAAAGCGTTCATTGGCGCGATAGGCGATGCGCGCTCCCGTGCTCAGATCGAGCGCGGCCAAACCAACACGTCCGCCCACTTCCTGCTCAAGGTCGGCAAGGAGCCGCGCGACACGGTCTTCGTTGGTCGGCTCCGGGCGCGACGCGCAGGCGCTAAGCGCCAGCGCACCCGCAAGGCCGGCGCGCCGCGTCAGCATCAGTCCTTCGCCCGCTCGACGTAGGAGGCGTCATCGGTCGAAATCACCACACGGGTGCCAGCTTCGATGTGCGGCGGCACCAGGGTGCGCACGCCGTTCGAAAGCACCGCAGGCTTGTAGGACGAGGACGCCGTCTGCCCCTTCACCACAGGCTCTGTGGTTTCGATCGTCAACGTCACGCGTGGCGGGAGTTCGATCGAGAGCGCTTGCCCTTCATACATCGTCAGGTGCACTTCCATCTCCGGCTGGAGATAGGCTGCCTGATCGCCCACCATGTCCTTGGTGAGGTGGACCTGTTCGTAGCTTTGCGGGTTCATGAAGACATATCCGGCGTCGCCATCGTCGAACAGATAGGTGTGCTTCACCTCCTCGACGAACGCCTTTTCCAAAGCGTCGGTGGTCTTGTAGGTCTCGGTTGTCTTAACACCGTCGACGATGCGGCGCATGACGATCGTCGTTGTCGGCGTGCCCTTGCCAGGACGAAACGTTTCGTGGCTCATCACCACATACAGTTTGCCGTCTTCATGCTCCAAAACGTTGCCTTTACGAACGTCGCTGGCAATGACCTTAACCACGTAACCCTCGCTTGCCGCCGATTGTCGGCGGAACCCTGTTGAACCCGAAAGGACCGGAATTGGGCGCTTCTCTAGCTAGGTTTCGCGGATTGGCCAAGCGGGGAGCCCAATTGTGACCGACAGCCCCTGGTGGAAAAGCAGCCGCCACGCCGATCGTCGTCCCTTCCTTGCCGCCCGCGCCGCGATTGTACGCGCCCTGCGCGAATGGTTCTGGGCGCGGGACTTTGTCGAGGTTGAGCCCCAGGCTCTCGCCGCCTCCCCCGGGGCCGAAACGCATGTCCACGCCTTTGAAGCCAGAGGGCTCTACCTGCACACCAGTCCAGAGTTCGCCATGAAAAAGCTGCTCGCGGCTGGCGAAAGCAAGGTCTTCTTTCTTGGAAAGTGCTGGCGGCAGGGCGAGACCGGGCCGTTGCATGCCGAAGAATTCACCATGCTCGAATGGTATCGCGCCGAAGCGCCGTACGATCTGATCATGGACGATTGCGTGGAGCTCGCACGGCTTGCCGCGCGAACCGCCGGCGCCACGCATCTACGTTGGCGCGACGAGACATGCGATCCGTTCGGCGCGGCGCAAAAGCGAAAGGTTGCGGAACTCGTGGCTCCCGGGCTGGCGGGCGACGCGTTCTCGGCCGCAATCGTCGGGGTCGAACCACAGCTTGGTTCGCCGCGACTAACGCTCCTGTATGAGTATCCGGTTTCCGAAGCCGCCCTGGCGCGGCGCTGCCTCCACGATAACGGGCTGGCCGAACGATTTGAAATGTACGCCTGTGGGGTGGAACTCGCGAACGGTTTTGGCGAACTCACCGACCCAGCCGAACAGCGTACACGGCTCGAGGAGGCCATGAGCGAAAAAGCCAAACGGTATGGCGCTGCTTGGCCGATCGATGAGGAATTCCTCGCCGCACTTGCTCACATGCCTCCCGCCAGCGGTGTAGCGCTCGGACTTGACCGCCTTGTCATGCTAGCAACGGGTGCGCGTCACATTCGCGACGTGCTATGGACCCCGCCATGACGGGGGAACTGAGCGCGACTATGATTAAGCGCCGAGCGCCGGTATGGGCGGCGCTCTCGGACCTATTCGTCGATACGGACGTCAGCATCTTCTACAGCGACATCGTGCAGGCGTTGCGCAAGTCGCGCTTCACGCCGGAAGAAGTGGAACACATCCTCTTCGACGAAGTGGGGCCGGTCTTTTACACCAATCTGATCGCGGAAAACCGGGTGTGGTCAGCGTGGCCGCCGGAGCAAGTGCGCGACCTGGTGCTGGATTTTCTCGAACTGCCGCCATTCCAAAGGCGCGCCGCTCTCGATGAAAGCGCTGAGTTGGTGGAGGACATTTTCCATGAGCACTGGCCTCTCCTGCGCGACGCCGCGTGGGGCGGCCGCCCGAAACGGGCGGCCAAACCGCGGCCGCCGGCACGGCCGGCGTCGCATTCGCCAAGCTTCTCCTGGCCTCGGCTTCCCGCTCTAAGATGGTCGCGCGTCCTGGTTTGGGGACCAGGCCTGCTGGCGGCTCTGGTTCTAGCGTTCGGCGGCTACCAGGCGCTCGCGCTCGCGCGCGCCAAGGCGCGGACGCCGCTCATCCTTCAACAAGCGTGGGCGGAAGCCGGCCCGCCGCTCAGCCGCGAGTTGCCGGTGAGCTGGATCGAAGCGTTGATCCGCGTCGAGGATCCGGGGTTTCGCCGCCATCATGGCGTCGATTTCGAAACCCCAGGCCAAGGCATGACGACAATCACCCAGGCTCTAGTGAAGCGCCTGTACTTTCGCCACTTCTCTCCCGGCATCGCCAAGATCGAGCAGTCGCTTATCGCGCGTTTCGTGCTCGATGAGGCCATCACAAAGGAAGAGCAACTCGACCTCTTCCTGAGCCTGGCCTATTTCGGCACTCAGGACGGTCGCGACGTGATCGGTTTTCGCGACGCGGCGACCGCCTATTACGGGCGCGCGCTTGGCGAGTTGGACAGCCGCGAGTTTCTCGCACTCGTGGCGATGTTGCCCGCGCCCAATGATCTGAGGCCAGGCACGCCCCAAAACAGTGAGCGCGTCACACGGATCGAGCGCATGCTCGCTGACGAGTGCATGCCCAGCAATTGGGCCGACGTGTGGCTCAACGCTTGCGCCCAACAATGATCCGCGCGGCGGCGCCGGGCGATTTTCCTGCCATCCGCGCGATTATCCGCCACGCGTTCGGTCGCGCGGACGAAGCAAATCTGGTGGAGGCCCTGCGCGAGGACGGCGACATGCTTTATGAGTTTGTCGCGCAAGAAGGCATTGGTTTGCTTGGCCACATCGCATTCAGCCGCCTGCCCATCGAACGGCCCGCGGGGCGCGTTGAAGCAGCGGCGTTGGCGCCGCTCTCCGTTTTGCCGGCGTTTCAACGCCAGGGACTTGGGCTCGCCCTGATGGAGGCTAGCCTCGCGCAGTGCCGCGCGCTCGGCTGCAAGGCCGTGCTCGTGCTCGGCCGCCCCAGCTACTATCCACGCGCCGGATTCCGCGCCGATCTTGCCGAACCCCTGGAAGCGCCCTTCTCGGGGCCGTCGTTCATGGCGCTAGAAATGGAGCCAGGCGTCTTGAAGGCGGGAGGGCGCGTGCGCTACGCGAAAGCGTTCGGAGTTTGAATGGCCGCGCCCAAAAAAGAAGACGCCATCGCGACCGTCGCCGCGCGCTACGCGGTCGCGATCACGCCGACGATGGAAGCGCTGATCGATAGCAACGATCCGGCAGACCCTATCGCAGCGCAGTTTCTTCCTGACGAACGCGAACTGGCCACCGCGCCCGACGAGAATGCAGACCCTATCGGGGACGACGCGCATACGCCCGTGAAGGGCGTCGTGCATCGTTATCGTGATCGCGTGCTGCTCAAGCCGCTGCATATTTGCCCGGTGTATTGCCGTTTCTGTTTTCGCCGCGCGGTCGTCGGCCCCGAGGGCGATGGAACGCTTACGGCGGCCGAACTTGACGCCGCCTTCGGCTACATCGCCTCCCACCCAGAAATTTGGGAAGTAATCCTGACCGGCGGCGACCCCTTCATGCTCTCGATCCGACGGGTACGCGAAATCGCAGACCGTTTAGCCGCGATCGAGCATGTGAAGGTTGTGCGCTGGCACACGCGCGTTCCGGTGGCGGATCCCGCGCGCGTCACGCAGGCGTTCGTGGAGGCTCTTCGCACGGGCGGCAAAGCGGTTTACGTCGCGCTCCACGCTAATCATCCGCGTGAACTTACGCCCGAAGCGCGGGCCGCGATCGCACGCATCATCGATGCCGGCGTTCCCATGCTTGGCCAAACGGTCCTGCTTAAGGGCGTGAACGACGACGCGGACGAACTCGAGCGCTTGATGCGCGCTTTGGTCGAGGCGCGGGTGAAGCCCTACTATTTGCACCATCTCGACAAAGCGCCTGGGACCGCGCACTTTCGTTGCACGATGGCGCATGGGCAGAGACTCATCGAAACGCTGCGCGAACGCGCCTCAGGCTTGGCGCAACCGACATATGTGCTCGACATACCGGGGGGGCATGGCAAGGCGCCGCTGGCGGGGCCGGGCGTCCGCGAGACAGCCGATGGCTATGAGGTTCGCGATAGCGTCGGCGCCTGGCGTCCTTACCCGCGCGACGGCGCCTGACGAGGCGCCGCTTCGCCAAGCGCGAAGAAAAGCGCCGCCAAGATCAGGAGCGACGCTAAGAGAAATGGCGCTCCAATGCCGATATGTTCAAATGCCGCTCCAGCGCCAAGCGGCCCCGCGACGCGCCCGAGGGCCGAAGCCGATTGCGAAAGCCCCATGACCGACCCGCGCTCTCCTTCGCCGGCCTGTACGGCGATGAGCGCGTTCAGCGCTGGCGTCGACAAGCCCAACCCAATGGTTAGAGCGCCCAACGCCGCCGCCAGCGCCGCGACTTCACTGGCGGCGGACATCGCGCCCAAAGCCGCCGCCGTCAATGCAAGTCCAATGAGCAATGTCATCGGCTCACCCAGCTTGCGCGCGGCATAGCCCGCGCCGCCGCCCTGCAACGCCACCGCTCCCACGCCCAACGCGGCCAGCGTCCAGCCGACCTCGCGCGGCCCCCACGCCATGCGCGCATCGGCCCAAAGTCCGAATACCGTCTCCATGAGCGCTTGCGCGGCGATCATCAGAAACATCACAGCGATAAACCGGCCGAGCGTCGGGCGCGTCAGCAACGTCCATCGGCTCTGTTGCGCGGGGGCGTTGGTCCGCATCTCGCTGCGCCAACTCTCGCGAAAGAAAGCAAGCGCGGCCAACGCGGCCAACGCGGCCAGCGCGGCGGAGGCATAGCAGACACGCGCGAAACCATCGCGATCGGGTTCCGCGCCAATCAGAAAGGCGCCGAGCGCGGGTCCGGCTATAAAGCCAAACCCCACCGCGGCGCCAAGCAAGCCCATGTTACGTGAGCGCGTGCGGTCGTCGGCGAGATCGGCGGCCGCGGCGAACGCCGCCCCGACATTCCCGGCCATGAGGCCGCCAAACAAGCGCGCGGCGCCCAGTTCCTCGACGCTCGCGGCGCGCGCGATCCAGAGATAGGACGCAACGCCGCCGAGCAATCCCAACACCAGAATGGGCTTCCGCCCGAAACGGTCGCTCAAGCGGCCCCAAAAGGGCGATGAGACCAGTTGGCCAAACGAATAGGCGCCCATCGCGATCGTCGCGGCGGTGGGTGACGCTCCGACGTCAAGGGCGAGAAATGGGAACACTGGCAAAAACACGCCGAAACCGGTCATGCCGATCAGCACGACGCCGATCAGGGCGACCAACGAGCCGGTATGGGAGTTCATGGGCGAGAGACTACAGGTTGTTCACGGTGGCGCACGGCTCAGGCCGGCGCCCGGACAGGCGCTGGCGCCGCTGGGTTAAGGTACGGGCGCAAATCCCTCCAGGGAATGGTGACCTCCGTGCCGCCCATGACATACGGCGCGCCAAATGAGTACGGCGGGAAGAGCAACACCAGACCATCCTCGGTGATCAGCCACAGATGCGGCTTGGTCGCGCTCTCGCGAACATCGCGCTCAGGGGGGACAAACCCATCCTCACGGAATTGGCGTGTGATCTCCGCGACGGCGCGCTGCGTCAGATAGTCCTGCCACGCCGCATCGGCGCGGAACACGTCGGCTTCGGCAAGCGGCCGCCCCTCGCGCATCAGCACGTTGACCGCCCGCGACGTGGTGTTGCCATGGGCGGCGCCAAGGGTGTCGGAGCTGGAGTCGAACCGCACGGAAATAAGCTCCGGGCCGGCGAACGCGATCCGGTAATCGAGGGATTCGTTCGTCGCATCCCCCAGCGCAAACTGCGGCGACTGCGCGACCAACTCGTTGAAACGTTGGATCTGCGGCGTTTGTGGACCGTCGATGCGCGGGAAACGAATATCGCGCGTAATGGCGGTTGGCACATCGTCTCCGGTCAGGCCGACGGCCTCCGCCGCCTCCGCGGTGACGGGGGTTGCATCCACCACTTCCATGCGTTGGAACACATAGCCGCCTGCCTGCTCAACCGCGCCCGCGGCTTCCTCAATGCGGGCGCGAAACTCACTCTCGAGGCAGGACGTTTGCTCCGGCGTGAGCGCGGACTCCGGGTCGATAATCCCGCAGGCGATGCGCGCCGCCTCGCGCCAGCGCGTTTGATTTTGCACGAGCATGGCGGCGCCAGCGTCCGACACCGACGCGGACTCCGCCACCAGCGTTTCTCGCACTTCGTTATCGAGACCGACGAGCGTGTTGTTATCGCAGACGGCGTTGGCGAAGGCGCCGCGCCCCTCGGCGCAGATGTCCAGCGCTTCGGAAACACGCTCGGCGGAGCTTTCGTCGGTCTTGCCGCCGTTATCCCGATCCCCGCAGCCGGCCAGCGCTACCATGAGCGCCAGCGCGCCGCTCACCGCGATGTTGCGCACGAACATGCGTGATTGTCCTCTCGCGTCCCCGGGACGGATTTCTGGCACAGAAGCCGGCTGCCGTCACGTCTCGTCGGGCGCCGCGTGTGGGAAAACCGCCTTTCGGCCGGCCGAAGCGAGGCCAGCCTCGGCGTAGACCATCGCCGGAGCCCCTAGGGTAGAACTCAAGATAGGCGGCCTCCGGCAGCGATTTCACATTTCTCTCGCAAACCCCAAGTAAGGATCGCAAAGGTTGAGGCGCCCTGGACGCCTGACTCCGCCGCGACGATTGGCCGTTGTTCGCGGACAAACGCGCTGACATAGAAGGCCTAGAAAAAGGGGTACGGGCATGGTCCTTCGAAATCTGGCTCTCTTATTGTGCAGCGTCAGCGTCGCGGCATGCGCGACCACCGCAACAGGCTCGCGGACGCCCGTCGCCGTCCCGCAGGGGGGCGATGCTTATTTCCAGGCGGCGGCGCAGACCGTCGCGTCACGCCCGTCCGCGGAACGCGCCCGCAACGTGATTATTTTCATTGGCGACGGCATGGGCGTCTCTACGGTAACCGCGGCGCGCATCTATGCCGGGCAGCGGCTCGGGCAAGATGGCGAGAGCTATAACCTCACGCTCGACACGTTTCCCCATACCGCCCTCTCGCGCACCTACGGCAACGACGCTCAGATTTCGGATTCCGCGCCGACGGCGACAGCGTTGCTTAGCGGCGTGAAAACCAACGAAGGTGTGATCGGCGTGACGGCGGCGTCCACGCCACGGCGGTGCGAGGGACAGAACGCCCACGCCTCACGTTCAATCTTTGAGTTCGCCGAGGCCGCGGGCATGGCGACAGGCGTCGTGTCCACGGCGCGCATAACCCACGCGACGCCCGCAGCCGTTTACGCGCATACGCCCTATCGCGAGTGGGAAGCCGACTCTGACCTCGGCGGCGCCGCCGCGCAGGGATGCACCGACATCGCTCGCCAGTTGATCGAGTGGCCAGAAGGCGATGGGCTCGAACTGGCGTATGGCGGCGGACGCCGCAATTTCCTGCCGACATCGGTCGCCGATCCCGAAGACGCGGCGGCGCGCGGCGAACGCGCGGACGGCCGCAATCTCGCGGACGAATGGGCCCAGCGCCCTGGCCGCGTCTATGTCTGGAACAGCGCGCAACTCGCGGCGGCCCCAGCAGATGCGAAGGTGCTCGGGCTCTTCTCCTACGACCACATGGCCTATGAAAGCGCGCGCGCGCGCGACGTCGGCGGCGAACCTTCGCTCGCCGAATTGACCGCCAACGCCATCACGCGGTTGTCAAACGATCCAGATGGATACGTCCTGCTCGTCGAGGGCGGACGCATCGATCATGCGCACCATGAAGGCCGCGCTGGCGAAGCGCTTTCGGAAACGGTCGCGTTTGACGACGCCATCCGCACCGCGCTCGCCATGACCAGCCGCGACGACACGTTGGTCGTCGCGACGGCCGACCACAGCCATACGTTCTCGATTTCGGGGTACTCGCCGCGCGGCGCCCCCATCCTGGGTCTTTCCCTCGGCGACGACGGCGCCCCTATCCTTGCGGCTGATCGGCGACCGTACACCACTCTGGGTTACGCGAATGGCCCGGGCAGCATCTACACCGTCCCAGAAGGACAAACCGCGCAGCCGATCCTGCGGCCCGACCTGACAAACACGGATACGCAGTCGCTCGGCTTCCGCCAGCCTTCACTCGTGCCGCTGCGCTCCGAAACGCACGGCGGAGAGGATGTCACCATCTACGCATGGGGGCCCTCAGACGACACGATCGCCGGCACGCTGGAGGAGAACGTCGTCTTTCACGTGATGGCGCGCGCGCTTGGTTTCAGCTGGGCGCGCTAGACGACTCACGCCGTACAAAACCGTCCTTGTGCAGGAGGCGCGCCACATCCATGGCGGCGCGCACCTGCACGACATCGTTTTCCTTGTCGGCTTCGCTAAGCGCGCTCCAAGGGACGAGCTTGTCGTGGATCATCAGCTCGTTGTCGCGCTGCTCTCCGGCGGCTGAGGGTCGCCATCCCGCTATAAGCCGTTCCGCCATCCAGCGATCGTGCTCACGCTGCGCCATCCTGTCGATGAGTTCGGGCGGCAAACTCGGCGCGGTTTCGCCCTTTTCACCCTCGGCCTTGCGCGCCGGGCGCCAGCCGGCGTCCCATAGTTTCGTCATCGCGCTGTCCGCGGCCGCGCGATTGGCGGCGCGATAGGTTTCAAGCACGTCGCCCCAGTCGCGCATCGCGGACTGCAGTTCCTTCATGCTGACGGCGTCGCGTTTGCCGAGCCCCTTGTTGTAATGCTCGTGCGCCACGGCGGCGCCGCGGTCGAGTGAACCGCCGATCACGCGGCGGCGCGTTGAAACAGTCTGGTGCGACCCGAACGCCTGGAGGTAGGCGTCAACTTCCTCCGTCTCGTCGCCTTTCGCGTATTGGCGCGAGAACTCCGACTGCGTGGTTTCGAACATGAAGATCGGAACCGGCCAGCGCAGGCGGTTGTTGCAGACGCGTTTCAACGCGATCGACAAATGAATGTTGCCCGGATCGGCGCCCGTCGACACGATGATCGCCGTCGGTTTGCCGCGCGCGGTTTCGACCGCGTCGAGCAGCTCCGCGCCCACGGAGCGCGCGTCCCAATCGAAGGGCATGAAAGCAACATCGGCGGACCAAACCTGAGGATGGGCGAACGCCTCGCGGTGGCGCGCTCGGAACCCGGCCTCGGCGGCCTCTGGATTGGGCGCCAGCACGGTGAGCCGCGGCGCCTCAAAGTGCGCAGACCACAAGCTGACCAGGATGCGCTCGGCGACGCACTCCGCCGCGCGGTCAAAGCCAAAAAACACGACATGGAGCCGGTCCTGGCGGAAGTGCTGCGCCAGATCGAGCAGCGTTTGGCTCTCTTTCTGCACCAGCGCGCGCGCCGCCATTTCCTCAAGCGAGAACGGCTTAGGATCGACCGCGCCGGGCGACTTTTTGCGGCGCATCTGGCGCGAGCTCATTTCGCGCGCTTCGCGCAGCAGCATCGGCGACGCGGTGGCGACATGAACGCTGACGGGCTTCCGGCGGCGGTGCTTCTCCGCCAAGCGGCGTACGGCGGCCTCGATCTGCAGGTTGGCGGTGTCGTCCGGCTCGAAAGCGACGACATGCGCGGCGCGGTGGGCGCGCGCCGTGGCCAGCGTCTCGATCAGCCGCGCGTCCCCCTCCAGGACGATGACGCCCTTGCGGCGCAATCCCAGCGCGGTTTCAGCGGAGAGGTTCTCCGCGATGACGATGACAGCGTCATGGCTGGCGCGGCAGTTCATGGCCAGTGACAGCGCCGCCGGACTATCGCCGGCAATGACAATGTGATGGGCGGCGCCAAGATTGAAAATGCGCGCAAGCGAGCGGCCGAGTTGACCGGAAAAGGCGAACAACAACCCGATGACCGGCGTCGCGATCGCGGCGAAGCGCACCACTTCCCGCACGGGGTCACGGGCGCTGAAGTACTCGTCCCACATGCTGACAGCGCTGATGGTGCGGTAAAACGCTTCCGAGGCGCCAAGATCGCGCCACAGCCAGAACCCGCCGCCGATCCACAGGGCGGTCAGCAGGATGACGATGCCCCAGCGAAACACGCTGGCCTGGGTGTGAGCCAGCGCGGTCAGTCCGGCCGCCGCCTGCGACCATCCGTTGGCGTAGCGCTGCGCCATGAAGCGACCCCCTTCTCCTCCCAGCACGGCCATGATGGGCCTCAGGGATGGGGGCGTCCAGCCCAGGCGCCTGTTCCCGGTTGCGGCGGCGACGCGAATTCCCTAGCTCTCGGGCAAGGCCCCGTAGCTCAGCTGGAAGAGCAGGTCCGTCCTAAGGACACGGTCGGGAGTTCGAGTCTCTCCGGGGTCGCTGCCGTCTAACCTTGTGCGTTGAAGCCATGGGCGCTCAGGAGCCGAGGCCCACATCGTCTCCGCGACTCTCTGGCTGACTCGAAACTCGCCCGACCCAAGCGCGTCACCAATCGCTTTGGAGTTGGTGGGCCGAACGCAGACGGGTTGACACAAGTAAGAAATACATTACATGTGTAAGAAATTAGTTACAACCAAGGCAACAGGTTATGTCGCATATGAGCCCGATCCTCTGGATAATAGTGGCGTTAGCCGTCGCCGGCGGCCTGCTTTATGTGGCCGTCCGGCGAACCCAGCGCCATCTCCCGCCGCTCACGCTGCCACAGGGTGAGAAGCTGCCTAAGACCGCGCTGCAGCGCCTCGCGGAGACAAGCTTCATAGCCGTGGCGACCCTCAGTGCGGCGGCGGCGACGATTGTCGTCTTCTTCGGAGTCGAGGCGTTCTGGGACCGCGATGCGGTGAGGTTGTCCGCAACAGGCTTTGTCCTCGCCGCTTTGGCGGTCTTTACCTACTACTCGCTGCGAGTGGCCGCCTGGTCCGCGCGCGACGACGGCAAGCTCGATGAACGCGACCGCGCAATCCTCGCAAGCGCGCCGGCGGCGCAAGCGCCCGCGCTAATGGTCACGCTCGCGGCTTGGATGATTGGGCTCACGGAGAGCTTCCACACCACAGCAGAA
The DNA here is from genome assembly GCA_002343395.1 of Hyphomonadaceae bacterium UBA2389. GTDB lineage: Bacteria > Pseudomonadota > Alphaproteobacteria > Caulobacterales > Aquidulcibacteraceae > Vitreimonas. The sequence continues at coordinate 23,466 of DDSN01000009.1, forward strand.
GTGCCGACGGTCTTTCTCTATTTGATCTTCTGGTCTTGCACTATGGTGACCGTAGCGTCGCTGCTTGCCGGCATCGTTGTCGGATATCGCCGCTCGTGACAGGGGAACGCGCAACGCTCGCCAACTCCATCCGCAAACTGCGCCTAGAGCATGGGGATATGACGCAACAGGAACTAGCCGATCGCGCCAAGTGCAGTCGACAAACCATTATCATGCTGGAGCAAGAGCGATACGTGCCTTCACTGGTGCTCGCGATGAGGATCGCGCGGATTTTTCGTACGCCCGTCGAGAAGATATTCACTCTGCGCGACATCTAGCGAGCGTCCCGTTCAAGCGGCTCGTGGCCGCGCGGTCACGGGGGATGTTGAAAACCGCACCGTCTACTCCCGGAAAATGCTCAGAGAGCCATATCGCAGGGCGTCAAACACCCGCTCCGGGGCCAGAGCGCCCGCTTCAGCGATTAGCCCCGTTTGGCCGAGACGCTTTCCACCGGCGCCGCCAGCTTTGGCCGCCGCGACTCATGCTAACAGCGACCTCATGCAACCTGTCGCCCAAGCCACCGCCATCATCCTCGCCGGCGCTTCGCTCGGCTGGATCATGCTGTTTTCGTTTGTTCTATCGCCCACCGCGTATGCTACCTTCGACCAAGGCCGCGCCGAGCGCCTGGTCAAGCAGGTGATGAACCGCGGCCACGGCTTGCTTGGCCTGATCGCGTTCGCGTCCGCCATCGCGGCGCTGCTTGCCGGCGCGGTCGCCGGCGCCGCGGTCGCGGCGGTGGCCGGCGTGTTCGCGTTCCTGTGCAAGTTCGCGTTGGCGCCGCGCGAGGACAAGCCCATCAAGGGAACGCGCGTGCTGAAGACCGCGCGCATCGTCGCCTCCGGGCTCACGGCTTTCATCATGCCCGTGTTGCTTGCGGCGATCGTGCTGACGATGCTCGGTATCTAAGCGGCGACGCTCTGCGCTTCGCGCGCCTGACGCGCGCGATCAATCCATTTGGCGATGTCGTCAACGGTCGGCGCGGGCGCGGCGCCCCATGCGCGTTGACCCTCTTCCGACAAGCCCCAGTGCGCGACCGCCTCGCAAAGCCGGACAGGATCGCCCGCGACAAGATCGTCGGCCGTGCGCACGCCGCACGCGACCAGCGCCTGCGCTTCCCGCGACTTCATGCCGGGGACAGCGCACGCCAACGCCGCCTGTGCCTGCCAATCCCGAATGACTTGCGCCGAGATGTGGCGGACGTCGATCTGGTCTGCGCCCTCTTCCGGTTTCAGCGCGAGCAAATCCGCGATCGTGCGCACGCCGACCGCTTCCAGACGCTTGGCGGTCTTCGCGCCGATTGAAGGCGCTTGGACCACCGGCGCGTCCTCGGCGAGCGTCGGCAATTGCTTCTCGCTCTTGGTGCGCGGCGGCGCTTCGGGCGTTTCGGCTTTTGGCGCGGACTTTCGCTGTTTCGCGGCTGGCTTCGTCGTTTCCGGCGCGGGCGCCGGCGGCGGCGCGGCCACGCGCGGCGCATTAAGGTCAATCGTCTTGGCGTTGCGCGAAGGCGCGCCCGCCGCAGCGCCCGCTTGCGCCCCGATTTCGCGCGGCCATTTTGCATCGAGCGACGAGAGCGGCGTTTTCAGCACCTCTTCCGCGTGCAGCGCGCGCACGACTTTGTCATCCTCGCCCAGCGTGGCGCGAACCTTGCCCGTGCGGCGATACTCCTCGAACTGCGCCTCCACTTCGCGGCGCGCCGCCGCGTCGTCGAGAGTCTTGAGCACCGCTTGGATGGGAATGCCCATCGTCGCGAAAAACGCGTCGAGCGTCGGCAACGTCTTGGCGGGCCTTACCCCCGCTTCCGCGATGAGCCGGTCAAAGATGCGCGCGAGCCCAATCACTGCGTGCCCAACAAGCTGCGCAATGGCGTCGGTCAGCGTATGATCGAGGCCGGCGGGAGGATCTTTCACGCCGGCTTCGAAATTGTAGTGATCGATGATCAGCTCGTAGTGCATGTTCGACGCCTGTGCGCCCGCGCGCACCATGTCCGCGAGCCAAGCGGCGCCGCTTGGCGGCGTGATCCGCGGGTAACCGCCACGCGCTTCCAGCACGGCCTGAAAGGTTTTGTATGACTTGGAGAAACTCCACTCCACCGCGCGGTGGATGACCCCTTCCTCCTCGGTTTGATGCGTATGGAAGGGCTGCAACGGGTCAACGTAATAGTGGCTGAGCACGCCGGCCGACCACGCCGCCTGCTTCCAATCCTTGGCCTTCAACGCGCGAACCGTCCGCCGATACCATTCCTCGCACGCTTCGATAGCGCCGCCCCACTCGCCTTCGCGAACATGGAGCACGTGGTTCTTGAAGTCCTTGAACTCGTCGTCCGGCGCCTTGGCGCCCTTCAAGAAATCCTCGTGGAAGTGCAGGAAGAAGTTGCGCCAATCTTCCGCGCCCTCGCAACGCAAATGGCGCAGCGCATCGATCGCCAACCGATGATGGTTTGACCGACAGCGGCTGGAGAACACCACCGCGTACAACAAAGACATGAGCCAACCTCGCCCCAGGCGTGAACAAGGGGTTAAGGCTTGAAGGATTTGGTTAGCGAAACCTTAAGCGGCTTTGCTTTCGTCACCGCGAATAAGGCCCCAGTCCTCGCAGAGAATGCGCACCAGCCGTTCGTGCCGGCGCTCAATCGCGTCTCGCGTCCACTCGGTGACGCCTTCGAAGTCCGCTGTCAGGCCATAGACCGGCGCGCCAATAGTGCTGAAAAAAATCTTTCGCTTCTCGGGAAACGCTTTCGTGTCGGCGGCGGAATTTTGCGCAAGCGAAATCAGCGTCAGGTTGCCTAGAAGATTCGCCAATTCCGTGCGCATGCCGACGTCGGGAAAACGCTCGTTCCACCAAGGACCGCCCGCTTTGGGCAGAATGTGCTCAACGGTCACGTCGTCGGTCATTTCCAGCAGCCGCCCGTCGGGCAGCGCGGCTTCCATGCGGATCAGCAGCAGACGGCGCTGCCGGTCCTTTTTGCGGGATTTGTTCAACGTCGCGATAAACTTGAGATGCTCAGTCTCCGTGAGTTCGAGCGCTCCGCGCGGACCGTAGAGCATTTTGTCGTCGCCGCAGTGCTTCACCGCGCGCGCATATCGCCCTTCTTGCAGGCGATTGTCCACGACAGACAGCTCGCAGGCGAAGGCGAAGCGATCGAGCGCCTGAAAGAAACGACGCGCGCGCTCATGCTCGTGCGCGTGTTCGGCGAGGAAGGCGATCGCCGCTGGCGCCCAGTCCCACGCCTCCACCTGGCTCATCATCTTGATGCGGCGGTTCACGTCGGCGCTCGCGGGGCCAACATCGACTGCGCACGCGAAGATCGAGCGCAAGGCGTGCGCATAACGCGGCAGCTGATCAAACAGAAACTTGCGTACGCCTCCCGCGAGATCCACGGCGCGGCGGAACGCGGCGAGATCGCCTGGCGACAGCAATTGCTCGCCGGTGAGCAGGAACGGCATCATGTACAGCAGACGCGCGAAATTCTCCCGCTCGAACAGAGCTTCGACTTCTTCCCATTGGCGCGCAGCGTCGTCAGCGTCGCCATCGCCAAGATTCGAATTCTCAAGCAAATCGCTCTTGATAATGTCCGCGCCGGAAAGCGGCGATCCGCGCTTATTGAGAGTGTTGAAGACCGTCTGCGCGCATCCTCGCTCATCCGCGTCGACGACATTCAATGTGCAGCTGCGCGCGACATACGACATGAATGCGTCGAGTTCGCGATCGTCGATGTTCCTGAGTTCAACATCGATCGTGCGCGCGGCCGCGCTGATCAGGTCCTTGGAATCGATACCGGTTTCCACGTGTTCCGCGAGCGCGGCCATTTGCCCGGCTTCCTGCACGAACCCGCGGTAGAAGCCCGCGTCCTGTTCACGCAACATCAACCGCGGCGCATCTCCATCCATGATCAGAGCCTGAAACGCCTTCGCACGCGCTGGCAGGCGATCGCGGCAATAGGCAAAGATCATGGTCAGCGTCGCCAAGCGTTGTTGGCCATCGGAAATCTCTAACTTGCCGTTGTTCTTCACCAGGACAATCTGGCCGATGAAATAAAATGGCGCATTGCGTTTAAACGCGCGCCACAGATCCTGGATCAGTTCGCGCACTTCGCGTTCGGTCCAGGTATAAGGACGCTGATAGCGAGGCACCCGCAGGCCCGCCTTCCGCGTCAGCACGGCGCCAATGTTCAGGATCTGTGATGTCAGACCCATTGGAGTGTCGCCAAACGGCGCGGACATGCAGCTTCTCCAAAGAATGCGAGACTGATGGTTAGCGCCACAAATCGAGCGCGCAATGCGGTCAGGCGCGCCGTCCAAATAGGGTGTCACGTCGTTTCCAAAACGACACGCATGACTTGTGGGTTAGAAGCGCCGCGTCAAGCCGAAATCAGACCCGTCTCCCACCGCGAAAACCCTGGAAAATCCGCGCGTTCGAAAACAAGCTGGGAGATCGCTCACGCCGCCGGTGATCGCGACCGCGCCCGACTGCGCCGCGCCCGCGGGCGGGTTGAGCACGCCCACAAGGCGCCGGGCGATCGCTGCGCCGGAATCAAGCCACTGCACTGCGTGCGGCGCGGCGGCGGCCAGTTCATCGCGAAGCAGCGGAAAGTGCGTGCAGGCCAGCGCGACAACATCGACCTCGGCGCCGCCTCGCGCTTCGAACAAGCCTGCTATCGCCTCTGTGATGGCTGCGTCATTCGGGGCGGCGCCCGCGAGTTTCGCCTCCGCAGCCTCGACCAGCGCCGACGAGCCAAAGCGAACGACTCTGATGCCTTGAGCGAAATCGCGTATGAGCGCGTCGGTGTAGGGGCGCCGCACTGTCGCCGGCGTCGCTAGCACCCCAATGACGCCTGTTTTGGTAAGCGCCGCCGCCGGCTTGATGGGGGGAACGACGCCAACCACGGGAACCGAAACCGCTAGGCGCACCTCCTCCAAGGCGATTGTGGACGCGGTGTTACAGGCGACAACGACGGCATCCGGCGCCCATGCACGCGCAATCGCGCTGATAAGGTGAGGCACGCGGTCCCGCAGCGCGGCGTCAGTCTTCAAACCGTAAGGCAACCACGCGGTGTCGGCGAGGTAATCGAGTTCCAGCGCGTACGGAACGGCGGCGATCGCGTCGAGCACGGACAAGCCGCCAACGCCGCTATCGAAGACCAAGATCCGCGCCATCGCGTTAACCATTTAGGTTAACGCCCTTGAGCGCAGCTGCGTTAACCAAATCGCTGAAAATGATTTGCTTTTCTTAATGTCCAATGCGTCGTCGCACACGCAAGAACATATCTGTGGAAACCCGTTGTTAACTGAGTTTGCGAGAATCATTGCGTGGGTTAGTGACGCTGGATGGGGACTTGGTCAACGCGCTCAGGCGCGCGTTTGGATTACGGGGTCGGAATATGAATGCCATCGGCAAATCCTCCGTCGTCTTCGTGACGTTGTCGGGTCTGTTCTGGGGCGGCTGGGTTCTCGGCTCACAAACGCCAGAGGGTCAGGAAGCGCTTGCGCGAGCCTACCAAGCCTATTCGGAAGAGCAGGCCGCCGCGAACGAGGACCTCTTCAACAGCACAGCGCTGCGCGCCATCGTGTGCGGCGAGGCCAGCGCCGAGCGCCGAGAATCCACGCCCTGCGTCGCCATCGCGGCGGCGGGGCGCATGTTCGTCATCGACGCCGGTTCGGGCGCTTCTTCTTCGCTGTCGCGCCACGGCATTCCGATGGAGCACCTTGAAGCGGTGTTGCTGACCGAAGCCGGGCTGACGCAAACGGCGGACCTGAGTGCTTTGTATGGTGACGCCGCCCGCGGACGAGCCAATGCGCTGCTGCCCGTATACGGGCCGGCGGACACCCAACGGCTCGTCGATGGGCTCAATCAGGCGCGCGGGTTCGACGGCGCCACAAACGGCCTGCAGGCCTGGGGGCCTGGGCCAGAACCGGGAACGCCCGTGATTGTGTATGAAGCCGATGGGCTGGTCGTGTCGGCTTTCACCACCCAAGAGGACGCTTTTGCGGGCCGCATTGGCTACCGCTTTGACTATCGCGGCCGTTCCATTGTGGTGGGCGGCGACGGCTCGGTCGTAAGCGCGAGCGCAGCGGCGAGCGCAGACTTGGTATTGCAGAACGCCCAGAGCGAAGCGCTTGCCACCGTCGACGGCGCGCGGAGCACTGCGGCGCAGGCAGCGATGCGCGCGCAGTCGGCGGATGCGGGCATGGTCGTCCTGACTGGCGCGGAAAATCAGATGGCGGGCCAGATGCAAGTCACCGAAGCGCGAGCCGCAGGCATGGATGACGTGATCGCCGGGCGCGTCGGCATGGTGCTCGAGCTGCCGCTTGAGAATCGCGAAGTCAACGTTCGCTCCCTCTAGCCGCCGTCCCAAAGTGCATCGTGGGGGCTCCCGTTGGAGCCCCCTTTTTCACGCCCCCTGAACCTGGCTGAAGTCGCGCATGGACTCCGCTGCGTCGGACACTAATGTCCGCGCGCATGCGAGCAATTCTCCTCGCCGTGGCGTTGGCGTTCGCGCAGGCTGGACCAGCCGCCGCGGATCGTTTTTCCCTGACCTATGACGGCGTGGGCCTGGGTTTCGTGCCCCTCGGCGGCGTGGTCGTGGACGCTGATGTGGAAGCGGATCGCTATCACGCCGTCGCCACGCTCCGCTCCCGCGGCCTACTCAACCTGTTCGAACGCACGAACCTGCGCGCGGAATCCGAAGGCGTGATCGCCAACGGCGCGGTGCAATGGCGGCGCTACGAGCTCGATCATCGCTACAGCCACAAACACCGCACCGTCTCGATGGTTTGGGATCAGGCCAGCGGCGCGGCGACGACAATCGTTCCGAACTATCGGCTCTGGGGCGAGCCTCCGGCCAATGACGAGCATCGCAGGAGATCCCGCGATCCCTTGTCGACAATGATCGCCATGGCGGTCGACGTTGGGCAGACCCGCCGCTGCGCCGGCGCCTATCCTACATTTGACGGGCGCTTTCACTACCTTCTCGAACTCGGTGGCGGCGACATCGCCTCGTTCGACGACGCCGGCTACGAGGGAGACGTTCTACGTTGCACCCTTGCCTATATCGCGGTCGCTGGGTTCGAAGCGCGGGATGCGGGCCGGAGGAGAATCCCACAAGGGACGGTGTGGTTCGCCCTGATGCCGGATACGACATTCGCACCGCCCGTGCGGATTTCGACGCCGCTCTCCGCGGGAGGCGCGGCTATTCGGCTCTCGCGGATGCGTCGCGCCTATGTCGAGATACAAGCCCCGGATGAGCCCGAGGGGCAGGCCACGCCTTGAACGCCCGCCGCGCCGCCGCCGATCTGCTGGTCGCCGTCATGGACGATGGGCGCTCCCTTGACGATGCACTTTCGGCTACACCTAGCTTCAACGCGCTCGAGGGGCGCGATCGCGCCTTCGCTCGGGCGCTGACGACGGCCGGTTTGCGCCGGATGGGCGGCTTGAACGCCGTTCTCTCGCGCTTTCTTGACCGGCCGCTACCGGAATCCGCGCACCACGCGCGAGCCCTGCTCCATCTCGGCGCGGCGCAACTGCTTGTGCTGGGAACGCCGGCTCACGCCGCCGTCGGCGAAACGGTGGAGACGGCAAACGCCATGCGCGAGGCGCGGGGGTTCGCCAAGCTCATGAACGCCGTCCTCCGCAAAGTCGCGCGCGATGGGGCAGCGCTTCTCGAGGCGCTGCCCGCGGGAACAGACCTGCCGCCCTGGCTGTTCGCGCGATGGCGCGCGGTCTACGGCGAACGGGCGTCCGATATCGCCGCCGCGCTTCTCTCCGAGCCGCCGCTCGATCTCTCGGTCAAGGAAGATCCACAACAATGGGCGGAAACGCTCGGCGGATCAGTGACGCCAACGGGCAGCGTCCGTCTCCCAGCAGCCGGCGGCGTCGAGACGCTTGCGGGATTCGACCTCGGCGCCTGGTGGGTACAGGACGCCGCCGCCGCCCTGCCGGAGCGCCTGCTCGGCGACGTGCGCGGCAAACGCGTGCTTGACCTGTGCGCGGCGCCCGGGGGCAAGACCCTGCAACTGGCGGCCGCCGGCGCACGTGTCACGGCGGTAGACAAAACGCCGGCCCGCCTCGAGCGCCTGCGCCAAAATCTTCGCCGCACGAACCTCGACGCCGAGATTGTCTGCGCGGACGCCCTGACTTTCCGACCAGCCGAGCCGTTCGACGCCATCCTGCTCGATGCCCCTTGCACCTCGACAGGAACGCTGCGCCGGCACCCAGACGTCGCATGGCTGCGCCGTCCCAGCGACATCCGCACGCTGGCGGACCTGCAGAACCGGCTCGTCTCGGCGTGCGCACCGTTGCTCAAGCCAGGCGCGCCGCTGGTCTACGCCGTGTGTTCGCTTGAGCCAGAGGAAGGCGAAGACGTCGTAGACGCCGCGCTGGCCTCCAGCTGGCAGCGCTCGTCCATCAGCGCCGCGGAGGTAGGCGGCTGCGCGGAATTCATCACGCGAGACGGTGCATTGCGGACGCTGCCTTCACACTGGCCAAAGATCGGCGGCCTCGACGGCTTCTTCGCCGCGCGCCTCGTACGCGCCTGAGCGCCTTGCATGCCTCGCCGCAACGGGGGTACGACAAAAACATGGCGCGCACGCTCATTGCACCTTCGATTCTAGCCGCGGATTTCGCCAAATTGGGCGAGGAAGTGCGCGCGGTGGAGGCGGCCGGCGCCGACATGATCCACGTCGACGTCATGGACGGCCATTTCGTGCCCAACATCTCGATAGGTCCTGCGGTCGTCAAAGCGATCCGCCCGCACGCCAGAACCCCGCTCGACGTGCATTTGATGATCGCGCCTGTTGATCCCTATATCCAGGCATTCAGGGACGCCGGCGCGGACATAATCACCGTTCACCCGGAAGCGGGAGCGCATGTTCACCGGACGCTGCAGGCCGTGAAAGCCGCCGGAGCGAAAGCCGGGCTCTCACTCAACCCGGGAACGCCGATCGACGTGATCGATCCTGTCATCGACCTCGTCGATCTCATCCTCATCATGAGCGTCAATCCCGGGTTTGGCGGACAGACCTTCATCGAAAGCGCGCTGCCCAAGATCGAAGCGGCCCGCCGGAAGATTGATCGCACTGGCCGCGACATCATTCTCGAAGTCGATGGCGGCGTGAACCTCAAGACCGCCGCGCGCGTCATCGCCGCTGGCGCGACAGCCTTGGTGGCGGGCACCGCCGTCTATGGCTCCGATCCCGCCGCCTACACTGACAACATCGCCCGGCTGCGCGCGGGCTAGTCGGTGAACGCGCCGCTCTCCCCGCTTCATAAGCCGCCTCGCTCGCTTCCGGCAGGCGATCACTGGCGCGCCAATCCCTTCCATCGCATGCGGCTTGGAGACGCCACCCCCGATCGTGTCGACGCATGGGGCGCCGATCCGCGCATTGGCAGCGCTGAGCGCGGGCGCGACATCGGGCGCGGCGTCTGGCGCGTTGGCGCGGAACGGCTCGCCGGAGAACACGCCTTACCGTGGCTGCCCGCGCATCCTTCTCGCCACTTCAGCGCACGGCTGCATTCTTTCTCTTGGCTGATCGATCTCGCCGCGGTCGGCCCAAGCGCTCATGCGCGCATCGCGGAACTTTGCGATTCGTGGGTTGCGGCGTTTGGCGAGTGGGACGACCTCGCATGGGATCCCGAGCTCACCGCGGAGCGCCTTTTCGCATGGCTGTGCTGGGGGCGACCCGCTTTTGAGATGGGGGCGCCCGAACATCGCGCCGCGCTGCTGCGCTCAGCGGCCCGGCAGTCTAGGCTCTTGCTCTTTGCGCAGAGCGACTTAAGCGAACGCCACCTCGCGTCGATAAAAGCCGGCGCGGCGCTCATCCTTGCCGGCGCGGCTGGCTTTCCCGAAGCCGAGCGGCTCGCCGCACAAGGCGAGGAAATGCTGCTCGAAGCATGCGCACAACAATTCCACCCCGACGGGGGCCATCTCTCGCGTTCACCGGAGGCCCTTGCAGAAGCGCTCTGCGATTTGGTGACAGCGCTGGACGCTTTCGAAGAGCCCCCGGCGCTGGTTCGCGACACGCTGCCCAAGCTCGCCAACATGGTGCGCATGTTGCGTTTGGGCGATGGCGGTCTTGCCTGTTTTCATGGCGGCTCGGAGGGATCGAGCGCCTCCATCGACGCCGTGCTCGAACGGGTCGGCGGCGATGTGCGTAATTTTCAGTTCGGCAACTACTCCAACTACCAGAAGCTCGATGCAGGGCCGCTCAGGGTAGTGTTCGATGTCGGCGCCGCGCCGCCGTCATCCTATGCGGAGTGCGCCCACGCCAGCGCGTTGGCGTTTGAGTTGTCCAGCGAACGGGAGCGCATCATCGTCAATGTCGGCGCGGCGCGTGAGCTGTCGCCTGCCGCCCGCATGGCCGCGCGCGCCAGCAACGCGCATTCAACGCTGATTTTGGGCGACGCGCTCTCGGCAACCCTCGACGAACGGCGCTGGCGCGGCGCGCCGCGTATCGCGGGCCCGACTCTCGACGAAGTACGACGTGCATCCGATGAAAGCGGCGTAACCGTGCAGGGCCGCCACGACGGATACAAAGCGCAATTCGGCCTGCTGCATCGGCGCTATCTCTTCGTCGATCATGCCGGCGCGAATCTGCGTGGTATCGATGAGTTGATCCGCCCGATGAAGCTCAAAAGCGCACCGCCCAAGGGCGTCATTCCTTTCGTGGCGCGTTTTCATTTGCACCCAGACGTGCGCGCGCGTTTTGTCGAGCACCGCATCGCCCTTTTGGAGACGCCCGGCGGCCAGCGGTGGCGGTTGAAAACAGACGCACCCGAGATCGCCATCGAGCCGTCCATTTATTGGGGCGGCCCGGAGCCACGCGAGTCCCTTCAGATTGTGCTCGCCGGCGAAGCAGATCCCATGGGGCATGGCCTCGCGCCGCCCAATCGCATTCGCTGGGCGCTCGCGCGGATGACCTAACGCCGCCACAGCAGCCCTTCTGCTCTGTAACTCGTCTGGGGACGGCGTTGCTGGTACCAGCAAACTGGTCATCGCCCACGAGGAGCAGGTCCGCATTGCCGATCTTCACCGTCGCCACGCCAGTCGTTTCCGGCCCGCGCTTCGAAATTCACGTTGAAGGCGAATGCTCATCGGTCGTGTACGACTGGAAGGGCGCGAGCGTCGCGCCGCCTCGCAACGACGACTTCGCTCTGGTTGGAGCGCTGAGCATCGCCATGCAGCGCGGTGGCGCGCTGCATGTGAGGGGGCGCGTCGACCGCCGGTTGCTGGCGAACGCAGAGAAATTCGCGGAGCTCTGGTCCTCGTACCGGCCTGATCTGTTCAGACCCGTCCGGTTGAGCGCGGATGTTGAACTGGCCGCCGAGGCGCCGAGAGAAGAAGAGGGGTATGCTTTTGCACTTTCGGGTGGCGTTGACGGTCTTTTCGCCCTCGCTCGCAACATCGCCCAAGGGGATGGCCGCACCAATAGACGGCCGGCGGCAGCGTTCTTCATGGATTGGGATGACGCGCTTCCGATTAGTCCGGCCTGGGCGGAGTCCCTACGCAGGCGCACCGGGCGCCTCGCCTCGGCGTTTGGCTTGCCGCACCTCGTATGCACCACCAACTGGCGCGACTTTTGTCGTGATTTCAGCATTGAACACGCTCTCGGCATCATCGCGGCCGGGCACTGCCTAAACGGCGGTTTCACCGGATGTGTGCTTGCTGCTGACCACACCCATCGCAACGAAGTCGCGCTCGGGCCTTGGGGCAACAATCATACCTCGAACCCCCTGCTTTCCTCGTCGATTTTTGAGACGATCAGCTTCGGCGGCGCCTTCGAACGATTGGAGAAAGTGAGGTTTCTGGCGAAGCATCCGGAGCTGGTAGCTGACCTGGCGGTTTGCACTCGCGCGAGCGGCGCCGAAAATTGCGGAATCTGCGAAAAATGCATTCGCACCGGTTTGGAGCTTTTCTTGGCGACAGGGAGTCCGCAACCAGTATTGCGCGCATTGCCCTCGCCACTGAGCTTAATCACGCGCAAGCCGCTCACGCCCTCGTCCGCTTGTTTCTGGCAGCGAATTCACGCGAATTGGCCTCAGGAGAACCCGTGGATTAGGAGCGCCATCAGCGTTTGGCTTTTGCGCTCAGCCCTTCAGCAGACACCGCTTTTCAAAGGCCTTCAGAGCCTTGAACGGCGCGTGAGCCACTGGGCCCGAGGCGCGCGACGCCCGAGTCCTCTGCACAGCGAGAGCCTCGCGCCCTAGTTTGGCGCGACTAGGCTGCTTCAGCGCCCCTGCACTTTTTCATCGAATCCCCTAAAAGCGGCCCATGAACGATATCCTTCCCATTCGCCGCGCATTGATCTCCGTATCGGACAAGACTGGTTTGCTCGAACACGCGGCGGCGCTCGTCGAACTCGGCGCGGCCATAGTCTCCACGGGCGGCACGCGAAAGGCGATCGCGGATGCTGGACTGAAAGTGGCTGACGTTTCCGCCGTGACCGGTTTTCCCGAAATGATGGATGGCCGCGTGAAGACGCTGCACCCGAAGGTGCATGGCGGCCTGTTGGCGCTCCGCGACAATCCCGAACATGCCCGCGCCCTGGCCGAGCACGGCATCGAGGCTTTCGACGTGCTCTATGTAAACCTCTATCCGTTCGAGGCCACAGTCGCACGCGGCGCGGGTTTTAAAGAGTGCATCGAGAACATCGATATCGGCGGCCCGGCCATGATCCGAGCCGCGGCGAAGAATTATGGCTTCATCGCCGTCGCCACTGATGCCGAAGACATGAACGCGATCCTGGCCGAAGCGCGCGAAACCGGCGGCACGACGCTGGCTTTGCGTAAGCGCCTCGCGGCGAAAGCCTTCGCGCGCACGGGCGCGTACGACGCTGCGATTTCGAGCTGGTATGCGGAGCAACTGGATGATGCAGCGCCCGCCTACTTCGCACTCGGCGGCAGATTGAAACAGCCCCTACGCTACGGCGAGAATCCTCATCAAACGGCTGCGTTTTATGTGACGGGCGAGAAACGCTTCGGCGTCGCCACCGCCACGCAGCTGCAAGGAAAGGAACTGAGCTACAACAACCTAAACGATACCGACGCGGCATTTGAACTGATCGCCGAATTCGATCCGAAAGAAAGCCCAGCCGTTGCGATCATCAAGCACGCCAACCCATGCGGCGTGGCGTTGGGCGGATCGCTGGTTGAGGCCTACAAGCGCGCGCTGGAGTGCGATCCGGTGTCGGCGTTCGGCGGCATCGTCGCTCTCAACCAGCGCCTGGATAAGGCTGCGGCAGAAGCGATCGCCGAAATCTTCACTGAGGTCGTGATCGCGCCAGAGGCCGACGACGACGCGGTCGCCGTCTTCGCGAAGAAAAAGAACCTGCGTCTGCTGGTGACAGGCGGACTCCCTGATCCAACCGCGCCCGGCATTGCGATCAAAACCATATCAGGCGGTTTTCTAAGCCAGACCCGTGATATCGGCCGCATCACGCGCGCCGACCTTAAGATCGTTACCAAGAAACAACCGACCGAAACGCAAATTCGCGACATGCTGTTTGCGTTCACCGTCTGCAAGCATGTGAAGTCGAACGCCATCGTATACGCCAAGAACGGTCAAACGGCGGGCATCGGCGCGGGCCAGATGAACCGCCGCGATAGCGCGCGCATCGCGGCACTGCGCGCCAAAGAAGCAGCCGAAACCGCGAAGCTGCCCGCCTCGCTCGCGCAGGGCTCAGCCTGCGCATCGGACGCGTTCTTTCCCTTCCCCGACGGATTGCTGCAGGCGGTCGAAGCTGGCGCAACCTGCGTGATCCAACCCGGGGGCTCGATCCGTGACGAGGACGTGATCAAGGCCGCCGATGACGCCGGCATCGCCATGGCGTTCACCGGCATGCGCCACTTCCGGCACTAACGGTGGCTGACGAGAGCATCGCCCGCCGCGCTAAGCGCCTCGCACCATTTTTGAAGGTCGCGCGCCCCAGCGCCTGGGGACGAACGCCGGTCGTCTTCCTTCTGCACGGCTGCGGCGGACCACGCCCTTTCATCGACGACATCGCGAGGGTCATCGCGAACGCGGGCGCGACAGCGGTCGCGATCGACTCCTACGCGCCCCGCCACATCAGCCGCATTGAAGCGTTCGCCACCGTCTGCACAGGTCTCCGCTTTCATGGGCGCGAACGCGCCGGCGATCTGTTCGCGGCGCTGCACTGGGCGCGCGGCCAGGAATGGGCCGATGCACGCAAATTCGCGGCGGTCGGCTGGAGCCATGGCTCATGGACCATCATGGACGCGCTAGCGTTTCGATCAACGCAGGAGATGGAGCGCGCAACAGGTCTGGCCGACCTGCCGTCCGAACCGTTGGAGGGGCTCGCCGCCACCTTGCTCGTTTACCCTTACGCCAATGTCGGATCCTGGGCTGGCCGGCGTGATTGGCGGCTTGCGCCAACCAGTACGGCGATCATTGCCGGCGCTGATTACATCGTGGGTGATACACGCGCAGTCTTGCGCCGCCAACGCGCCCGCTCGCCGTCGCTCGATCTGGTGGTTTTCGAGGGCGCGACGCACGCGTTCGAGGACCGTCACGCCGAGGATCCCCGCGTCCGTTACAATCCGGCCGCCACGGCGCGCGAACATGACATGCTGCGCGCGATGGTCGCCGCTCTTCGCTGAAGTCTCAGCGAACGGCGCCGACCAATGCGTTCAGCTCCGCGGCGATAAGCATCAGCTTGGCAAACGTCCAAGCGCCCTGCTCGTTAAGTTCAGCATACGCTTGCTTCGCGCGTTGCGCGGGCTGGCCAATAGACGCCATCCACCCAGTCGCCGCCTGAATAGCCCATGCTAAGTCGCCCGCCGCTGGTGGTGCGCCGATCGCGCGTGCTGCGGCTTCCGATAAACGCAACTGAACATCCGCGAAGTCCTCAGTAGCACGGCGGACGACAAGCCGATCCCAGTGCTGATCGAGCGACAAGCCCGCGGCGTGCTCACGCAAGGCGTCGAGGCCGAACTCCGCCCCGATAACGCAATGCAACAACGACGCCTGGCTAATGGGCCACTGCGTCCGACGCGCCAAATCAACGACATCAAGCGCGGTCGTCAGCGGAGACAGGAGCGCCACTTCGCGCGCGAGGTCCTGTGGCGCGCCAAGCTCCACCAAAGCGGCCTGCCGGGCGCTGGCGCGTTCTCGTTCGATGACGCTCAACTCGTCCCAGAGACTCTTGCGTTGCGCCGCGACGGCGTCCCGGTAGCGCGTTACAACGTCAGCCACCGATGCCGGCGTATCGCCGTCGAAGCCTGCGTGGCGCGCGAGGTACGTCGTCAAGCGTCGGAGCGCGGCTGCGATCGTTTGATGGAGCGCGATCTGAGCGGCCGCCGGCGCCTTATTGTCCAGCGCGTTGATGCGGTCGACCAACGCCTCAATGTCGAAGATACGCCGCGCCGCCTCGAACGCCAAGGCGATCGCGACCGGCTGCGCTCGCGACACCTCGTGCACACGGTCAACGAAGGATGGGCCGCACCGGTTGACGACGTCGTCGGCAAGCTGCGTCGCGACAATTTCACGCCGAAGCCGATGCGCGCCCATCTGGGCTTGGTAGGTCCAGAGCGCTTGCGGGAAATACTCGCGCAACGGCTCCTCGAAGGCCGGATCGTCCGGCGCGGGGCTTCCGCAAATCGCATCAAACAGATCGATCTTGGCGTAGGCCAGCAACTTGGCGAGTTCCGGACGCGTCAGACCCTGCTTCGCGCCGCGCAGCACCGCGATTTCCGCGCCTGCGGGCAAGCCTTCGACGCGGCGCGCCAACTTGCCCGCCTTTTCGAGGCGCTGCATGAAGCGCTCGTGACTATCGAGGTCGTTGACGGCGCTCGCTTGCGTCAATGTCAGCGCCAAGGTCTGGTCGTAGTTGTTGCGCAAAACCAAGGTTGCGACATCATCGGTCATCGCCGCAAGCAATTTGTCGCGCGCGTCCGCCTTCAAGGCGCCGGCGCGGATCACATCGCCCAGCAATATCTTGATGTTGACTTCATGGTCGGATGTGTCGACGCCCGCCGAATTGTCGATAGCGTCGGTGTTGATCCGTCCGCCCGCGCGCGCAAAGGCGATGCGCCCCTTCTGAGTCACGCCCAGATTGGCGCCTTCGCCGATAACTTGCGCTCGCAGATCTTCCGCATCGACACGCAGCGCATCGTTGGCCTTATCGCCGACCTCGGAGTGCGCTTCCGCGCGCGCCTTCACATAGGCGCCGATGCCGCCGAACCACAAAAGCTCGCAAGGGCTGCGCAGAAGCGCGGATATCAACTCAGCTGGCGTGACTTGCGCTTTGTCCAGCCCTGTCAGCGTCTTGATCTCAGCGCTGAGTTCGATGGCCTTCTGGCTGCGGGAAAAGACGCCTCCGCCCTTGGAGATCAGCGCCTTATCATAGTCCTGCCAACTCGTTCGTGGCGTATCGAATAGTCGCTTGCGTTCGGCCCAGGCCTTCTCGCTGCTTCCTGGATTGGGATCGATGAAGATGTCACGGTGATCGAAGGCGGCGAGCAGCCTTATCTTTTTCGATAGCAGCATGCCGTTGCCGAAGACGTCGCCCGACATGTCGCCGACGCCGATAACGCTGAACTCCTGCTCCTGGATGTTCTTGCCGATTTCGCGGAAGTGCCGTTTCACCGCCTCCCAGGCGCCCTTCGCGGTGATGCCCATGGCCTTGTGATCGTAGCCGACGGACCCGCCACTGGCGAACGCATCGCCCAGCCAGTGGCCGTATTCCGCGCTGATGCCGTTGGCGATGTCGGAGAACGTCGCCGTGCCTTTGTCGGCGGCCACCACGAGATATGGATCGTCGCCATCCCAACGGACCACGCTCGCGGGCGCCTTTATCGCGTCGCCAACGATGTTGTCCGTGATGTCGAGCAAACCGCGAAGGAAGGTCTTGTAAGCATCCACCCCCGCTTCCTGAAAGCCAGGCGCGCCGCGCGCCGGAAGCCGTTTGGGAAAGAAGCCGCCCTTCGCGCCCACTGGCACGATAATGGCGTTCTTCACCTGCTGCGCTTTGACAAGATCAAGCACCTCGGTGCGAAAGTCTTCTCGCCGGTCGCTCCAGCGCAAGCCGCCGCGCGCGACCGCGCCAAACCGCAAATGCACGCCTTCCACCTGAGGGCTCGCGACCCAAATCTCGCGATAAGGCTTCGGCGCCGGCAAATCGGCGACGGCGTGCGAGTCAATCTTGAACGACACATACGGTTTGTGACGCCCTTGCGCGTCCTTTTGATAGTAGTTCGTGCGCTGAATAGCCTTGACCAGCTGGCTGATGCGGCGCAGCGCGCGATCCTCGTCCAAGCTCACGACTTCCGTGAGCGCTGCTTCGATCATGAACTCCAGGCGGCTTGAGCGCGAAAACCGCGTCTCCATCGATTCCGGCAGGTTCGGGTCAAAGCGCGCTTTGAAGAAGGCAAGGATGAGCGCGGCGATCTTTGGGTTGTTTGAAAGCGCTTGTTCTTGAACAGCCTGCGAGGGATCGAGCCCCGTTTGTTGGCGAAAGCGCGCGAGCGCGCGCACGAGCGCGGCTTCGCGCCAGGAGCAAGGCAGCTTCAAAACGAGGCGGTTGAACCCGTCGTTCTCCGCTTGCCCAGTCCAGATCGCCGCGAAGGCTTCCTCGAACGCCGCGCCCGCGCCGACGAGATCAATCGCCCTACCATCGGCCGAGCGGGTCTCGATGTCATGAATGAAGATGCGCTCGGCGGTCTTCAGCGGCCCGGCCTTGAGATGGAGTTCGTAGTTGACTTCCGAATCCACGAACAATCCCATGTTTTCGAGGATCGGCACGGTCGCTGAAAGCGCCAGAACATCGCCGCGCGCATAGAACTTGCAGCGCATCACGTTGTCGGCGTCGCCTGGCATGCGGAACGCGCGCGCGCGGATGATCTCATCCTCGCCGGCCGACATAATTTCGGAAGCGTCGATGAGCGCTTCCTCAACCGGGTAGCGCTCGCGGTACGCTGCGGTAAAAGCGTGCTCGAAGCGGACAGCGGCTTCTTCTTTCGCGGCGGCGTCGAAGATCGGCGAGCCTAACAACGCCGCGTCAAAGGCGTCATCCCACGTGTCCGTAAGCGTCGAAAGATCCGCATCCAGAACACGCGGATCGGGATCGGGGCGCGTCTTGTCGATATCGCCGATCACGAACAAAACACGCGCGAGCTGCCCTTCGCCCAATTGCGGCTGAAAGCTCTCGACAACGCCGCCATAGGCTTGGGCGATAAGAGCGCCTATACGCTCGCGGACGCGCGTGTCGTAACGATCCTTCGGCACATAAGCCAAGGCCGTGACAAAGCGATTGTAGCGGTCGCGGCGCACAAAGACACGGGCGCGCGGGCGATCAAGCAAATGCAGGATGCCGCGCGCGATGGAGAGCAGCTCCTCCCGCGATATCTGCCAGAGCTCCTCGCGTGGGTAGTATTCGATAATCTTGCGCAACGTCTTGGCGTTGTGGCCGCCGGGCGTGAAACCAGCTTGCTCCATCACCCAATCGGCCTTGCGCCGCAACATCGGGATGTTGCGCGTCGATTCTGTGAAGCTCTCGCTGGTGAACAAACCGACGAACCGTATCTCTCCGATCGGTTCGCCACTTTCATTGTAGCGTTTGACGCCTACATAATCCGCCGTTGCGCGGCGATGGACGCGGGCGCGCAGCGTCGATTTCGCGACGATCAGCGGCGTCGGCTCGGCGACCAGGCGTTTCAACTCCGGCGTCAGCACCATGGGCTCCGCCGTCGTTCGCAGCACGTAGCGCTCAAGCTCTCTAAGCACGCCCAGGCAAGAGCTCTCGATAATCTCGGGTTCCTCGGGCGTGATGGCGCCGCTTGCGTCGCGGACGTAAGAATAATCGCGAGCGCCGAGGAAGGTGAATTTGTCGGCCGCGAGCCATCGCAGAAGCGCCACCGCTTCCGCGACTTCCTCGGGAGGCGCATGGGTGCGCGCCTTCGCAAGCTCCTCCGCGCAATCCAGCATCCGCTGGCGCATCGCTTTGAAGTCGCCGACCGCCGACCGCACGTCGGAGAGAGACGCACGAACCCCCTCGTGCACGTCCTTGATGCGCTGCGCTGAAAGTCTCGGCAGGTGAACTTGGATGAGGGAGTCCCGCCCCTGCCCGGACTTGGCTGGCGCGGTTGGGTGAAACATGGCCAGCGCCGAGATGTTGCGGTCAGACAGTTCGCCCATCACGGAATCGACGAGGAACGGCATATCCGGGCCGGCGATCTCCAGAATGTCGCGGTCTAGCTCGCGACCGCCGGCGCCCACGCCGCGGCGAATGCGAATGAGCTGTTCATCCGACGCCCTTTGGCTACGCCAGAGCCAGAAATCGTGGGCAAGCGCGGCGAGATCGTCGGAGTTGATGCCGACCAGTTCGTCGGCAGCCGCGTCTTCGAACATCCCGCGCAAAAAGGCCTCGGCCGCCGCGTCGATGGCGCCGTTCACCCGGAAGGCTGGCCAAGGTCCTTTGGAAGCAGCGGCGACAAATTGGTCTGCGGTCTGCGGGAGTTCCGCGCGCGCGACAGCTTGCATCTGAGCATTTCCTCGTTTGCGCGGAACCTACTCGCCTTCGCGAGGCGCGCAACTGGAGGCGCTTGTTACAGGGTCATTTTTGTTCGCAACTGGGCTCTGCAATTCCGCAGGCGTGAAATTCAAAGCACGCGCCGGCAATGTTTTGCCAAGCCAATCTCAAGTCATTGAATAAGCGGCGCCGCCGAGCGGGGACAAGCTGCCCGGCGGCGCCTGCAGGCCTCGCAGCAGGCTGGGTGGGGGACGCACGCGGAGGCCTGGTCCTGATGGACGGACGAACCGGCTGATGAAGCCCCCCTTGAGCCCACGCGCGCGGAACGACACGTCAAACTGACGTTCGACCACCGCCGAGATCCGATGCAATTCTTGCGAAAACGCCACGAGCCCCGGCGACGTTCTTCATAAAAGCGATACATCAAAGCCAACGATTCGCAACTCGAAATTGCTACCGTCGAGGATTCATTCCACAGCCGCGATGATCCTTGGCGTATGCTTGCTTCGCAAACCCGGGTTGCGCCAAGCTGCGAGCGACACATGGAGGCCAAGAATGGCGGCGACGCAAATCGATATTGGAGCATCGCCTGAAGGCGTGCGGGGCTTGGCGCTGAAGCGCGCCAACCGGCATGGCCTCATCGCCGGCGCCACCGGAACCGGCAAAACCGTGACGCTGCAGGTACTCGCCGAAGCGTTCGCCCGCGAGGGCGTGAACGTGTTCGCCGCGGACATCAAAGGCGATCTCTCCGGCGTCGCCGCAACTGGGGAGCCGCCGCCCGGCTGGGCGACAGCGCGCGCCGCAGAGATCAACCTGCCGCTCGCGCCCGAGGCAGCACCCGCCGTGTTCTGGGACGTCTATGGCGACCTTGGCCATCCGGTGCGGACCACCGTCACGGAAATGGGCCCGGTTCTCATGGGGCGCGTTCTGGAAGCGACCGATGCTCAAGAAGGCGCGCTCACCATCGCTTTCCGGCTCGCGGACGACTGGTTCAAGGAGGGCAAGAAGGAAGGATTGCTGCTCGACCTGAACGACCTGCGCGCGCTGCTGACCTACCTCTCAGACAACGCCGAGGAAATTGGGAAGAAGTACGGCCTCGTCACGCCCCAATCGATCGCCGCGCTTCAGCGCAAGGTTTTGCAGCTGGAGATGGACGGCGCCGACCGGTTTTACGGGGAGCCCGCGTTTCAACTCGAGGAGCTGTTGAAGACCCGCCCGGACGGGAAAGGCACGGTGCATGTGCTGGCCTCGGAGAGACTGGTGCAAAGCCCGCGTCTCTACTCGGCCTTCTTGCTCTGGCTGATGAGCGAGCTTTGGGAAGAACTTCCCGAGGTTGGAGATCAAGACAAACCCAAGCTCGTCTTCTTCTTTGACGAAGCGCACCTGTTGTTTCGCGACGCCTCCAAGGAACTGGTCAACAAGGTTGAGCAGGTTGTCCGCCTCATTCGGTCAAAGGGCGTGGGCATCTATTTTGTCACCCAATCCCCTGCCGACATCCCAGAAGTAGTGTTGGCCCAGCTCGGCAACCGCTTTCAACACGCGTTGCGCGCCTACACCCCGAGCGACCAGAAGGCCGTCCGCGCGGCGGCGCAGAGTTTTCGCGCCAACGAAAACGTCGATGTCGCGAAGGAAATCCAGGAGCTCGGCGTCGGCGAAGCGCTGGTGTCGACGCTCGACGAAAAGGGCGCCCCCACGCCGGTCGCGCGCACCAAGATCAGACCCCCGAACAGCCATGTCGGCCCCATCCTGCTGACCGAACGCCAAGCCTTGATGCGCGCGAACGCCGCCGGCCGGGCCTATGAAAAAGCCGTTGACCGCGAAAGCGCGCACGAAGTGCTGAGCCGCCGCGCCGAACAACTGGCGCAACAGGAGGCGCGCGAGGAAGAACGTCAGGCGCGCGAGAAAGAAGCCGCCCGCTCGGCACGAAACAGCGGCGGCGGGCGCCGTTCAGGCGGATCGCGCACAACCGCCGTCGAGCGCCAAACCGGGCGCGTCGCGTCGGGCGTGTTCAACACGATTGTCCGAGAGATCATGCGCGGCATCCTGGGCACGCCAAGCAGAAGGCGGCGGCGGTGAGCCCGTCGGCTCTGGGCCGGGCGAACGCTGACTGTCGGAGCGACGTACGGATTTCGACGAGATGATCCGCAGCGCCAAGCTCATCGCAATAGCCGCAACAGCCGTCCTCGCGGCTTGCGCCGTGGTCGTGGACGAGACGAGTCGGCAAGCTGTCTACTGGGCTCGATACGATTGGCTCCCGAACCCCACCAATATGCTCTGGGGTCACTGCACTCGCACGGAAGCTGAGCGCTGCACGGTGTCGCTTTCAGACCCGCAACTGTATCAATGCACTTATCGAGAATATTCCACCAATCGACCGTGGCCGCTCAAGCGCGCCACCATCCGCCGAGATGGCGAAGACTGGCGTTGGGTCGATGGCGACCCGCCGTCATGCTCGATTGCGATTGTGGAGGAATAACCGCTCTCGGCGGATGTCCGTCATTTCTACGGCAAAGGACAGACGCCGGAAGGCCGACCACAAACCGGCGCCGTTGA
The DNA here is from genome assembly GCA_002343395.1 of Hyphomonadaceae bacterium UBA2389. Lineage (GTDB taxonomy): Bacteria > Pseudomonadota > Alphaproteobacteria > Caulobacterales > Aquidulcibacteraceae > Vitreimonas. Next base: position 45,533 of record DDSN01000009.1, read on the forward strand.
GATTTGCCGCGCGCTCCATCGCGCCAGGCTGTTGTCCCGACCTCTCCGCTCCGCTATCCCTCCCCCATGACCTTCGCGCTTTATGAAAAATCCGGTCGAGTTGCGACCGTGACCTTGAACCGTCCCGACTCCCGCAACGCCATCGCGACCCAACAAGATTGCGACGACCTCGCCGGCGCGCTCTGGCGCGCGCATGACGACCCTGGGGTCAACGCGGTGATCCTGACGGGCGCCGGCAAGAGTTTTTGCGCCGGCGGCGATCTCAAGACTATCCGCGAGCGCACCGGCATCGGGCCGCGCGCCACCCCCGACGGCACGCGCGCCAACTATCGCCGCGGCGTTCACTCCATCATCAAGGCCCTGGCGGACGTGGAGGTCGCCACCATCGCGGCGATCAACGGCCACGCCATCGGTCTTGGCCTTGATATCGGCGTCCTCTGCGATATCCGCGTCGCAGGCGCGTCAGCGAAGATGGCGTCGAGTTTTGTTAAGGTCGGCATCACCCCGGGCGATGGAGGCGCATGGATCCTGACCAACGCCATCGGCGCCACGCACGCCGCCGAGCTCGTGCTCACAGGCGACACGATCGACGCGGAAGAAGGCAAGCGCATCGGCCTCGTCACCCGCGTTGTTCCCGACGACCGCCTCATGGAGGAAGCGCGCGCGCTGGCGGAACGCATCGCCGTGAACCCGCCGCGCACGGTTCGGCTCGCGAAACGCCTCCTGCGTGAAGCGCAACACAGCCGGCTGCACGATGTGCTGGAGCTTTCAGCGGCGTTCCAAGCCCTCGCCCATGAAACCGCCGACCACAAAGAGGCGGTCGCCGCGTTCACCGAGAAGCGCGCGCCGAACTTCACCGGTGAATGACTCAGCGAAACGCCACGAAGCGCGCGCCGAAATAGTTCCACACCATCACGATCGCGGTCGCCGTGATCTGCGCGGCAAGATACCAAACGTCGATCGACAGCAGCGCCGCGAAAATCGCGCCATTGAGCACCATGCCGACGCCGTAAAACGCGGCATATTTGGCGAAACTCCGCGCCACTGGCGCGTCACTCTTGAAGGTGAAGCGCCGGTTCAGCAGGTAGCTGACCACAATGCCCACGCAATAGCCTGTTGTGGTTGAAAACACGGGCGGCGCGTGCGCCAACTCAATCAACGCGATCAAGACCGAATAATGCGCCGCCGTCGCGATCACGCCCGCGACGGCGAAGCGGGCGAGCTGGCGCCCGAGCGCGCTGGCGGCGAAGCGCCTGATCCGTTCGATTGGCATCGTCCTGCCTTAGGAAAACCCCTCACCAGGCGCAAGCATCGGTTGCGCCGCAACGCGCACTGGACGATGCTGCATCAACTGCTGAGGAGCAAGCAACCATGATCCGGGTCGGCATCGGGGGCTGGTCTTATGAGCCCTGGCGAGAGACCTTCTACCCCAAAGACGTCCCCGCGGCGAAGGAGCTGGACTACGCCAGCCGGCAAGTTACTGCGATTGAGATCAACGCCACCTTCTATCGCACGCAAAGCGCGGCTTCGTTCAAAAAGTGGGCGACCGCGACGCCGGACGAGTTCGTGTTCTCGGTGAAAGCGCCGCGCGCGGCCGCGCAGCGGAAAGATTTGCGCGAAGCGGCGCAATCTATCGAGTGGTTCTTCAACAGCGGCGTCGGCGAGCTCGGTTCGAAGCTCGGCCCGATCTTCTGGCAGATGGCGCCGTACAAGAGGTACGACGCCGCGGAGATGCGCGCTTATTTCGATCTGTTGCCGGCGACGCTCGGCAAACTGAGACTGCGCCATGCCATCGAGGTTCGCCACGAGAGCTTCACCGACCCCGCGTTCATGGCGCTCGCCCGTGAACGCAATATCGCCGTTGTGACAGTTGAATCCGAGAAGCACCCGCTCATCGTCGAACCGACCGCCGACTTCGCTTACGCGCGCCTGGAGCTCACGCAAACCGACGAGCCGACCGGATATCCAAAGCCCGCGCTGAAGAAGTGGCTGAAAACGGCGCGCGACTGGGAGAAATCCGGAGACGTGTTTCTCTATTTCATCTCCGGGGCGAAGGAGCGCAATCCCGCGGCGGCGAAGGCCATGCTTCAACTACTGCAATAATGCCGAGCGTCTAAGGCCGTCCCGCCGCCTCATCGAGACTGTGCGTTCTTAGAAAATCCCAAATCACCTCGCTCGCGCGGATATCCGACGTTTCAGGCTCTGGGCCTGTCCCACTTCCAGGCCAATTATGAGCTCCCCCATTCACCACGTAAAACATAACCTCCGCTCCCGCAGCGCAATCGTAGGGCGCAAATCGCACAACAAACGTGTCCTGAGAACTCTGCGGCATTCTCGCCGATTGCCCACGCAGGCTACATCCGTTTCGGCGAATGAAGAACGCCACAGTGTCTTGGGCGCCAAGCGAAATTCGCGTTGGCTCGCCTCCTTGTCCGTCCGCCTGGACAACGCCGGTGTAGGGCACGCTCTCGTCACCCGTGCCGTGGATCAACAGAAACGGAGTTTGCCGCCCACGACAACGCCCTGTGAGTTCTGAGTAGAGCCCCGCCCCAACCGCAGCGAACCCAGCAAAGAAGTTCGAGCTGGTGCAAGCGAGGCGGATCGTCATGAAGCCGCCATTGGAGAAACCCGTAACGTAGACGCGGCGTCGATCGATGTTTAAATCCACCGATAGATCTTCAACGACGTCCTTCAAAAATGCCTCGTCATCTTGCGGCGCAAGGGTGCGACGACGAATCAAATCGAGGAACGAGTTCCACTCATTGTTCAAGCCCTGAGGGTAGACCACAATGAAACCCTCGCGAGCGGCAATGGGGTTCATTTGCGTGTCCAGAGCAATTCCCGTCGCCGACTGGGGGCGACCATGCAAAACTAATAGAACCGGCGTTGGCGTGGATGCCTCATAGGCCGGCGGGACGTAAACAAAATACGACCTGGCCCGATCGCCGCCACCGCGAACTTCCGGGAGCGCCAATGCGCCATCGGAAAAGAAAAAATCACCGATCAAAGACGTTGAGTCGACGCCTTGCCGGTTCAACCGATAGGCGGGGCCATTGCGAAACCAATCGTGCTCGCCTCCATCCACCTCAACGAACGCAACGGAGCCGCCCGATCGGCATTGCGTGTATATCACACTTCCGTTGCGGTCACGGCTTTGGGGCTGCGTGGGGCATCCGCCATGCTGACTCCAAAACTCAACCGTCTCGCGCACGCCTAGCCTGCGCTCCAGATAGGCGCCCGATGCATCCAATCCCCTTGTTGGGAAAATTGGATCTCGTTCTCCATGCACCATGAGCATCCGCGTCGCGACGCTGCCTGGAGCGCAGTTCGTCAGGGTGCTGCTCCACGGCAGAGCGCTTACTGCCGCAACGCCGGCGATGGGAAAGAGGCCGCTGCACTCAAGCATGTAGGCCGCAACCCCGCCAACGTCGTAGCCAACGACATACACTTGTGCAGGGTCGGCCTGAAACCGCGCTTCAGCCCAACCAACAGTCGCCGCAATGAAGCCAAGGTCGTCTCGCGTCGGCGCCTCGGTTCGGTTTAGGCGCATGGCGCCAGTCCAAAATGGACCATCTGCTTCGGGATAGATTAGTAGTGCGCCGTAGGCGTCAGCGAGGACGCGCAGATTGCTCAAAGCGTGTAGCGCCTTGGCTGAGGAAAACCGGCCGTGAAGAGCAACGATAAGCGGCGCGCCGACAGCGGGTGCGTTGGGCGGCTGATACACGCCCACACGCCGCGGGACCCCGCTGTGCGCCAGTGTATGCATCGTCAAATCGTCGTACTGTGAGGTCGTTTGTCCTCCCGCTGCGCTGATATGCAGGAGCAGCCAAACCAAGGTAAGAAAGAATACTCGGCCGACGCGACTGAACATCCGCGCACCCAGCGGAACCGCCGCAATCCTTGCAAATCACAAACGCGCGACTGGTTCGCTCGACTGGCGCACTTGCTTCAGACGATCCGCATTGTGGCGCATGCTCTGGCCGCGCGGCAGAACACGCGAGGGTGCGCGAACGGGTAATCGCAGGAAAATGGTGGTGGCGGGTGGACTTGAACCACCTACCTTGGGGTTATGAATCCCACGCTCTAACCAGATGAGCTACGCCACCGAGGGGCGCGACTGATACGCGCCGGCCGCGCCCAGAGCAAGCCTTGCGCAGACCTATCCAGCCCCGAAGCGCTTCAGCCGCCTCAAGAGGAAAAATTTTCCGGCTTCGCCCTCCAATTCGACTTGTCTTATCCACGTTTGCCCGTAATAGCTTGCCGCAGCGATCCGCTTTGACCCCCAAGCTGGCAAAACATGCTCGAAGACCTGGACGACGTCGACACGCGCATCCTTGAACTCCTCCAGGACGATTCAAGTCTGTCGATCGCCGACATCGCTGAGAAAGTGGGCCTCTCGTCGTCGCCAGCCTGGCGTCGCATCGAACGGCTCAAGAAGGCGGGCGTCATTGTCCGGCAAGTGACGCTGCTTGATCGCGACAAGCTGGGCTTGAACTTCGAGGTGCTTGCCTCCGTGAAACTTCAACTGCCGTCGCGCGAAAACCTCGAGAAGTTCGAAACCGCCGTGTCCGGATGGCCCGAGGTAGTGGAATGCGCGACCGTAACTGGCGCGGTTGACTACATGCTGCGCGTCGTCACCCGCGACATGCATGCCTACGACGATTTCCTACGCGACAAAATGCTGGCGCTGGGGCTTGTGTCCGACGTTCAATCACGCATCGTGATGCGCGTCACCAAGCGTACGACCGCATTGCCGCTTGGCCTGATGCCGACGCTGGTGAAGACGTAGCGCTACCGAGCGCTGCGTTCCGCTTGCCGCAGCATCTGCGCCGCCCGCGTACCGACATAAATCTGCGGATTGGAAGGCGGCGAGAGGTTTTGTTCGCGCTCCCAACGTTCGATCAGGCGCTTGGCGTTGTTGAATCCGGAAATCAAATCATCGCCGCCGCGCAGGGCATGATTGAACAAAGCATCTCCGAAGAAAGTCCACTCATTGTTGGGCTGACAGCCAAACGACGAGCGATCCGGGGCGGCGGCGGTCAGCACTATGGTGTCATCGTTCGCCAAAGGCGCAATGAACGCGCCGGAAAAGCATGCGGAGACGATCACCACGCGGTTTCGAATATTGGACGTGTTGAGCAAACTGCTGAGGTGCGTGGGCTTCATGCCCGCCGCGAGCCGCGTGTGCTCCCGGATAACGGCCGTGCCGTCAGGCGCGCCGTGCGTCGTGAAGAACAAGACGACCATATCTTCATTGGGATCAATGATGGATCCCACATACCCGATCGCCGCTGCGATATTGTTCGGACTTGCCGCTGGATAGACGCGCGCGCCGAGACCGCCGCCGGCGGACAGGATCAGCGATCGCCCTTCCGCGCCCAGATGCGGGCGCAAAAGCGCCTCCGCCTGCGATGCCTCACGCTCGAATACGGGATCGCCCCAAAGGCTCGCCGCGATCAGGTAAACATCCTGCCGCCCGGGGCGCTGCGGTTGCAGAGCCCGCAACGCATCGCCCATCATAACCGCCTGTCGCGCCGCCTCCGACGGCGTCATCGCGAGTTCGAACGCGCCGAACTGGCCATTGAACGGGTCGCGCTGCGGTTGCTGGGCGTACGTCGGTGCGGCGCTAAGCGCCCAGATCAAGATCAACGCCGCCCAACCGCGCTTCATGGCTCTCTCCTCCCAGGCGAAGATTGCGCGTTAGCGCGCGCTTCGCAAGCCGATAGCCAGCGACGCCGCGCTAGGCTAGCAGTCGGAAATGGCGACAAACACACCACAGTCAGGCGACGGCTACATCGCCGTTCGAAAGTCCGAACTCGCCGCAGCGATCGCCGAGGACGTTGGCGCCGACGGCGCGGCCCTTGGCGATGTTTTGCGCCTTCTGGGGGCCCTGCTCCACCATGAGGCGCACGAGCGCCTCGAGGCGCTCAAAACCCTTTACGACCCGCTGGATCCCGATGCACCGCCCGCGCGTCGGGACGCCAGCACTGCAGCCTTTGAGCGGTTCTCCCAAGCGTTCACGGAAGAACTCGCGCGCGCGAACTATGTCGAGATCGACCCCGACACCGTGCAAACGCGCGAAGCGACAAAACTTCTGACAGGACTTAGCATAAAGCCTTCGAACGCCGGCATTCGCCGCATTCGGTATTTCGCGCGCGGCGCCCGCCCTGAGACTGTTAAGCACCGCGCGTTGCTTGGCTTGGTGCGCAAGGACGTCGACGCCGATATCATGGCCGATGTCGTCGTGTTGGTTGGCTTCAAGAGCGAGGAAGACATCGGCCGCGGCGATCGCCGCGTCTTCGCGGAAATGCGTCGCGGCGTGCGCCCCGGCGCCGCCATCGTGAAGCACTTCAGGAACGTGGCGTCGCCCGAGTTGGTGACGTTGCATCCGGGCGCCAAGCCGAGCATGCGCCCGCGCGACCAAGTCTTCCTGGCGGCGCCCGCGGTCGCGACTGGCGTTCCAGTTCTGCTGAACCTTTGGCCGGCCTTGACCGTGCTCTTCGCCGTTCTGGCCGCCTTTTTTGGGGCTCAGGGCGTCATTGAGGATGATGAACTCAAACGCGCATTGGCGGCGCTTTCGGGGTTGATCGCCGTCGGTGCGTTCGTGATGCGCCAAAAGCTCAAATACGAAGCGCAATCCCTGCGCTACCAGAAGCGGCTTGCCGACACCGTTTACTTCAGAAATCTCGCCAACAACGCCGGGGTCTTGGATCAGCTGATCGGCGCCGGCGAGGAGCAAGACTGTAAGGAAGCGTTCCTCGCCTATTGGGCGCTGCAGCGCGGCGCTCGCCCGCTTGCGCGTCAGGAAATCGATGCCGCCGCGGAGGCGTTCCTGCGCGAACGTTTTGGCCTCAGCGTGAACTTCGAGATTCAGGATGCGATGGCGAAATTGGAGCGCCTGCAGCTTGTTACGAGCTCTGGCGAAACTTACCAGGCGCTGCCGCCCTCGGAAGCGCTAACACGCCTCGACGCGGCGTGGGATGGCGTCTTTAATTTTTCAGCGCGTCGCTGACGTCGCTCGCGCCGCCTATGCCGGCGCTTCCTTTACGGCGCCGCTCATAATGTCGCGGATCACCCGCGCGAAAACTTCTGGCGGTTGCCCTCCCTGAAGCGCCCAACGCGCGTTGAAGATGATCGTCGGTACGGCCTGCACGCCACGGCTTGTCCAGAAGGCCTCTTCACGGCGTACGTCCTGCTTGAAATCATCGGAGGCGATGATGGCGCGGGCGCGCACCGGGTCGAGCCCAGCGCGTTCGGCGGCGGCGGCGAGCACCTCAGGATCGCTCGTCGAACGTTGCTCCGTGAAATTCTCCGCGAAGAGCGCCTCCTTCAAGGCGAGTTGCTTTCCCTCAAGACCCGCCCAGTGCAGCAGCCGGTGCGCGTCGAACGTGTTCCAGATGCGACTCTCGGACGTGTAGTTGAACTGGAAACCGAGTTCCGCGCCGCGTTCGGTCAACGCTTGCCGGGCCGTTGTGGAGCGTTCCGGCGGCGAGCCATATTTTTTCTGGATATGCTCGCCGACATTCTCCCCGTCTGGGGGCATGTGCGGGTTGAGTTCAAACGGGTGAAAGACGATCTCAGCTTCGACTGCGTCGCCGACTTCGCGCAATGCATGCTGAAGACCCCTCAATCCAATCACGCACCAAGGACAAGCAATGTCGGAGATAAAGTCGATGCGAAGCGGAAACGCCATGCTTCCTCCTACTGCGCGTAGACTGCGCGCACGTGCCCGTCTGTATAACCGATGATGCGCCTCTCGCCGCCCGGCCAGGTGTGCAAATCGATCACGAAACGCAATCCATTGTGAACACCGTCGGTCACGGCCTCCGGCTCCAACCGCACCCATGCCAGCGGCGCGTTCGCGCTGGCGCGTGCGCCCGCATCGTGGATCGCGCCAATGATCGCTTCGCGCGCCTCTCGCGGCGGATATTGCAAGAAAACCGAGTGGTAGATCAGCGTCGCGGCGTCTCGGGCGCGATTGTGGAGCTTCGCTCGCAACCATTCATCGGCGCTTGCACGCTCAACGTGGACGTCATGGGCAAGAGCAAGAGCGACCGCGCCATCGAAACGCTTCAGGCGATCCGGCTGATCCGGCCAGACGTAAGACTTCAAACGAAGGCGAGCTGCGTCGTCTCGAATATCCAGCGGATTGAGATCGCAGGCCGCGCGCGAACGAATGCTCAGCGCGCGATCGGCGGCGGGCGCGGGTCCCTGCCAGTCGGTGTCGATCGTCACCGGACTTGCGCTACCGCCCCACGACCATGTCGACGTCTGATACTGGAATCGATCCCAGTTCAGATTGAGGCCCGCGCTTGCCCCGATTTCCAGCATGTCGATGGGGCCCGACCAATCGCTGGCGAACGCCAGGAACGCCGCCAGCAAGGCGATAGACCGCCGGGTCTCGTTTGTTTGCGGCGCGAACCGCAGAAAATCGCGCACCCATGCCGAGTCACGCGCCAGAAAGGCGCGCGCCGCCGGCCACACCTTATCGATGGTCCAATTTGGATCGCATTGCGGATATGCCGCGGCCAAATCCTGATCGCGCGCGGTCAAGACCGCCGCATGCAAGGCGCCGGCGAGGCGCAATCCCACCACATCCGCCCGCGGATTGGTCGGCCACTCCGCGACCAGCGCGGCGGTTGGCCCGCCGCTCACGACATCGTCGGCCAAGCGTTCCAACAAGTGCCCGGTTAAGGGCGACCCATAAGCGGTGCAAAACGTCGCCTGCTCGCGCAAATGCGCGACGACGCGATCGCTGCTCATCCCCGCTCCACGCAGAGCGCGATTCCTTCGCCGCCGCCAATGCAAAGTGAAGCAACGCCGCGCTTGGCGTTCCGTGCTTCCATCGCCGCGATCAATGTCACCAGAACGCGCGCGCCAGACGCGCCGATGGGGTGCCCGAGCGCGCAGGCGCCGCCGTTAACATTGAGCTGGTCGAGCGCGATATTAAGCTCCTTCATCGCGATCAGCGGCACCACGGCGAACGCCTCATTGATCTCCCAGAGATCGACATCGCCAACCTTCCAGCCCGCGCGGTCGAGCGCTTTCTTTATCGCCGGGACCGGGGCGGACGTGAACTTCGCCGGTTCCTGCGCATGGCTGGCCTGCGCGACGACGCGTGCGAGGATCGCCTTGCCTTGCGCCTTGGCGTCATCCTCCCGCATCAGCACGAGCGCGGCGGCGCCGTCCGAGATGGCGGAGGCGTTCGCCGCGGTGACGGTGCCGCCGTCCGTGAACGCGGGCTTTAGCGATGGAATTTTCTCCGGCTTGGCTTTGCGCGGCAGTTCGTCCGTTTCGACAACAATGCCCTTCAGATCGATTACCGCGATTTCCCGTTTGAAGCGGCCCTCTTTGGTCGCGTTTTGAGCGCGCGTCAGCGTTTCCAGCGCGTACGCGTCCTGCTGCGTGCGGGTGAGCTGATAATCCTTGGCCGCCTGATCGGCGTAGACGCCCATCGCCAGGCCTTCGTAGGCGTCTTCCAACCCGTCGTAAGCCATGTGGTCGAGCATCTTGTCGTGGCCATACTTCTTGCCCCCGCGGTGGCTCGTCAGCAGAAACGGCGCGCGCGACATGTTCTCCATGCCACCCGCGACGACCACGTCCGCTTCACCGGCGAGCAACGCCTGCCGCGCCATCACCACCGCTTGAAGCCCAGAACCGCACATTTTGTTCAGAGTCACCGCCTGTGTTCCGATCGAAAGCCCAGCCTTCAGAGCTGCTTGCCGCGCTGGCGCTTGTCCCTGACCCGCCGAAAGCACGTTGCCCATGATGATCTGGTCCGCGTCCTTCACGCCGGCCTCCAACGTCGCCGCCTTCACCGCGAACGCGCCCAAATCAGGCGCGGCGAATGACGAGAGCTCGCCCTGAAGGCCGCCCATCGGCGTGCGCGCCATGCCAACGATGACGATTTGGTCGCTCATGTGTCTTGCCCTTTCGGATAAATGATCATGCAAGTGGACGTTCCGTGCGCATAGAGTTTCCCATCAGCGTCGGTGACTTTCGCCTCCGCGGTAATGATGGTTCGCCCACGCGTGAGAACGCGGCCTTCGGCGCGTAGCATCCCGGTATCTGCTGTTATCGGACGAACGAAGTTGGCTTTGGTTTCCAACGTGCCGTAGCCAACGCCAGCGGGGAGCGTTGTGTGCCCAGCGGCGCCGCACGCGCTGTCGATCAGCGTCATCGTCCAGCCGCCATGGACGACGCCCATGGGATTGAGAACGCGCTTGCTGGGTTCTCCCTCAAAGGCGACAAACCCTTCTTCCGCCGCAACCATGCGAAAACCGAGCGTTTCGGAGATCGATGGTTGCGGGAGCCGCCCTTCCACCAAAGCGCGCATAGCGTCTATGCCGCGCAGCTGCCGAATGTTCGGCAAGTCGCTCATTCACTGTGCTCCGTCGACGCGATCCAGCCGCCGCCCAAAACGCGTGTGCTGCTCTTATCGTAGAACACGGCCGCTTGCCCAGGGGCGACGCCTTCTTCGGGCGCATGGAGAGCAACGCTGACCCCTTGCGGGCCCCGCGCGGTCGCCTCCCCTGGCGGCGCGGGCGAGGACGCCCGCAGTGTGGCGGGAACCGGCGGACGCGTCGAACGCACCCGTACCAGGACTTCGCGGCCATCGAGACCGCCGTCCTCATCGCCAATCCAGTTCACTTCCTTCAAAGCGATCCCGGAGACAGCCAATGCTTCGCGCGGTCCGACGACTACGCGCCGCCTGCCAGCATCGAGTTTCACCACGAACAGAGGTTGCCCCGTCGCGACGCCCAAACCGCGGCGTTGGCCCACGGTGTAGTTGATCACACCGTCGTGCTCGCCAAGCACGCGGCCTTCAGTGTCGACAATCTCCCCTGCCTCGACAGCGCCGGGGCGCAGCTTCTTGACCACGTCCACATAGCGGCCTTGCGGCACGAAGCAGATGTCTTGGCTGTCAGGCTTCTCGGCGACATGCACGCCAAGTTCAGCCGCGAGCGCTCTCACCCGCGTTTTCGGCAAATCCCCCAAGGGGAAGCGCAGATATGAAAGTTGTCCGCGCGTCGTGGCGAACAAAAAGTAGGATTGATCTCGGCTTGGGTCCGCGGCGCGGTGAAGTTCGGCGCCCCGCGCGCCTTCCACGCGGCGCACGTAGTGTCCAGTCGCCAAACAATCGGCGCCAAGATCCTCCGCCACGCGTTTCAGATCGGCGAACTTCACGGTTTGATTGCAGCGTACGCACGGGATTGGCGTCGCCCCCGCTAGGTACGTCTCCGCGAAATCCTCCATCACCGCCTCCCGGAAACGGCTTTCGTAGTCGAGCACGTAATGGGGAATGCCCGCGGCGTCAGCGACGCGGCGCGCGTCATGGATATCCTGCCCGGCGCAGCACGCGCCGGCCTTGTTCACGGCCGCGCCATGATCATAGAGTTGCAGCGTAACGCCAACCACGTCATAGCCTTCGCGCTTCAACATCGCGGCGACCACGGAAGAATCGACGCCGCCCGACATCGCCGCCACGACACGAGTTTGCGCGGGCGGCTTGGCGAAACCAAGCGAGTTGCGGGTTTGCGCGCCGGTACGCGCGCTTTCATCGAGCGTCATTTCTTGCCTCCCCCCGGGTTCAAGGCCCGAAGCGATGCCTGCGATATAGGAGCAATCCGCCGCTAAAGCTAGCGCAGGAAGTTCAGCAAGCTGAGCCGCGAGAGGTCGACAAAGGTCTTGGCCGCGGCCTCATACTGCGCAGTCAACGCGCTGATGCGTATCGAAACCTCGCCGAGATCGGCGTCCGCATAATCGCCGATCACCTTGGTCAGCAGGTCCGAGCGCTCGCCAAGGCGCACCTGCTCGTCCTCCAGCTTTTTCTGCAATTGACCCGAGCGCCCTTCTTCGTTGTTGAAGGCGGTGGCCTGGGCGTCAAACGTATCGGCGAACTCCAATAGCATCGTTTCCTGCGGACCGGCTATCGGTTGCCCCAGGCTGCCGCCGACATTGACGATCATTTGGTGCAAGGATCGCATAGCGTCGAACAATTCCTCCGAAATCGCCGATGCCTTTGGCGACGCCACGATCGGCAGGCTTTCGCCAATATCGACGACCTGACTTCGGGCCGCCTCATTGTAGAGCGCGGCTGGCGTCGTCGCGGTCAGGAGTTCGTCCAGCGACGCGATGCGGATCGGACCTCCGCCCTGCCGCTCGCCGGCGAATAAAGGTTGCCCGTTCCAGTTTTCGTTGAGCGCATTGACGACGCTGGCGAACGTCATGGACAGCTCGGTCGCGACGCCGCGCCCGTCATTGGCGCTGATCGCTTGGCGAATGCCAAGCGCGAGCGAACGTGATGCGTCCGCCACTTGCCCCAATGCGGATGACTGCACGCCAAGGCGCGCGTTGAGTTCGTTCAGAATCGAAGCGCGCGCGTCAACATTTGACCGCAAGCTGCGCGCATTGAGCAGACGCCCCGACGCGGCGCCAAAGCCCTGCAAATCGTTGGCGCGCGCGCCGGAAGCGATTTGGCGCTGCTGATCCGCGAGTTCAGCTGTTATCCGCCGAATGTCGAGTTGAGCTTGGCTCGCGAATCGCACCGATATTTCACCGCTCATGGCCGCCTATCTCCCGTCACCGGTAGCCAAGGGAAAGCAGGATATCGAGCATGTCGGTAGCGGCCTGCACCACCCGCGCCGACGCGGCGTACGCATTCTGGTAGATGGTCATGCGCATGAGTTCATCGTCCAACGTAACGCCCTCGACCTGCGCTCTGCGATCGCCGGCGGCCGTCGCCACGGCGACCGCCCCCTTTTCCGCGCGCTCCGCATCAGCCGACAAACGGCCAGCTTCGCCGCCAAGCCGGGAAGCGTAAGTCGCCAGCGTCGCCGACTGCGCCGGCAACGCGCCCGCTGTTGGGAAGCTTCGCACGATGTCGCGCGCTGCCGCGAGCGCTGTTGATCCGCGATTGTCGCCTGCTTCGATAAGTTGAGCGCCGATCGCCACAGACAGGCTTGGCCTTCCGATCGCAAGCTTGGACGAGTCCGCCGTGAGGAAGCTGGAAACGCCAATGTCGAGCGCTCGGCCAGCGGTCGCGTTGCGCGACAAACCGTTCAGCGCGGTGAATGACACACCAGTCGCGCCGCGCTCAGTGGTGTCGGACACGAGTTGCACCTTGAAAGCGGGATTTGCCGCGAACGTGATCCGTCCCGTCGCGGAATCCATCGAGAAGGCGCCGTATTGGCCAAGCCCTGTGTTGACCGCGTTGAGCTCGCTTACGAGGTCAGACCAGGTTCCGCCCACGAGCGGCCCGGCGATGCTGATTGTGCGATCGGCGATGAACCGCCCGGCGGCATCGCGCACCTGATAGGTGATCTCCCCGCCGGCGCCGAGGCCATGCAGGTCGCCTGGTTCCACGCCACTCTCAAAAAACAACGGCGAGGGCCGCGACGCGATGTCGTTAAGGCCGAAGAAATGCGAGAAACCGCGGCCGGATCGGCTGCTTGGGTCGGCGCTGTCTTGCTGGATCACCAATCCGCCGCCGCCGCCGACATTCATCTCCAAGACGCCATCGCTAAACGACGCGCCGCCCGAAGGCGTCGCGGCCGCGAGCGCATTGTTCAGCGCGGTGGCGAACCCCGCCACCGTCGCTGTGAAATTGAACGTCGCCGCCGGCGACTCGGCTGTGATGGTAAGCGCGTCGAAGTCGATCGTCAGCCGCTGCCTGAGCACGCCATCCTGATCCGCGACGCCGACAATAGCCTTGCCTGTGAAGCCGACGTCATCGGTTCCGATGAGCCCAGTCTGGCGCCCCGTCAACTGCGCGAGCGGTGGCGAAGACGCATTGTCATTGTGAACTTGATTCAGCGCATCGGCCAACGCAGCGGAAAAACCGCCCAGCGCCTCCGCGAGGTTGGCAAGATCATGATCGCGAACATCGATTAGACCGCGCAATTCTCCGCCGAGGAGCATTGGCTCCAGATTTGATTGCGTTCCCACTTGTTCGTTGAATCGTATCGTACCGGGGGTGGAGAAAGCATCCGCGCCCGGAACATATCTCAGCTGCGCCGCTTCCACGCCAACCAGCAAGGCGCCGCCCGTCGTGCGCACTTGAACGCCGCCATCCGCTTGTGGCGTCACGCGAACATCCATGAGCGCCGCGAGCTGGTCGATCAGCGCTGATTGTGCATTTTCCGCGCCGCTAGCATCAGCGCCGACCCGCGTATTGAGCCGTATCTCTCCGTTGAGCGATGCAATGCGCTCGATTAAGTTCTGCGCCTCGGCCACGCCGTCAGCGATGCGTTCGTCCGCCTCCAACGCCAGCGCTTGAATCGATTGACCGATACGTTGCACCTCGGAAAACAGCGATTGCAGCGCGCCCACGGCTTCGCCCCGGCGCAGCGACGAAGACGGATCCAGGCCCACTTGCGAAAGCGTCGACCAAAAATCGTCCAAACCCGCGAAAATCGAAGTCTCGCCGGCGGGATCGCCGAAGCTCTGTTGCGCCCGGCTGAGCAGGTCGGCGCGCACCGTCGCAGCGCCACGCGACGCTTCGGACGTATACATCGCCGCAGCGAGAAACCGATTGGCGGCGCGTCGGATCGCTGTGACTTCAACGCCGCCGCCCTCACCTAACTGGGTGCGCGGCGAAAGCACCGTCTCGGTGCGCACATAGCCAGGCGTGTTAGCGTTGGCGATGTTTTGCGACGCCGTGTTCAGCCCGGTCTGCGCCGCGCGCAAACCAGACAAGCTCGACAGCAAGACGCCATTCAACCCAGGCATGCGCCGCTCCCTGCGCTCGGCAACAAACTCAACGAGGTGGGAAATTCTTGCCCAGCACGACGCATGCATTTCTCTGTCGCAACGATGGTGACATCGCTATGAAAACACACGCCCTTTTCCTCCACGCGCGCGCTGGCGTCCCCGAGGAGACGCCGCGTCGCGTTCATGGTTAAGCAAGTCCGGGGCCATGGTTAGCCGCTCGGCAAAAGCTGCCGACAGGCGTCGCCAATTTTTGCCTAATGCATCACCAACGGCCGCTGAGCGCGGGCTCTAATTTTCTGATTTTATTGACTTTATCATGGTTAGCGGCGTGGCGCCGCGCTTGCTTGCTCAATCGAGCCGCATTGTGCGGATCGTTTTGGGGGTCGCATGAATTTGATGGCGCCAATCGTTGAAGCGCCGCCTTCGCCGCCGCCACGCTCGGCGGCGAGAAGCGCGGGCGACGACGATTTCGCGGCGCATCTGGAAATCCCTGACGATGACTCGACTGCGCCCGAGCGTCCGGAGGTCAGCGGCCGCGCGGAAGAAGGCACAGCGCCTATGGAAGACGACGCCCCTGAAGATTCTCAGCCGGACATCGTCGTAGCGCAAGCGCCGCAATCCCAGGAGACAGCCGTCGCGCCGTTGGTGCTCCAGTTTGTTCAACCTGAACCGAACACTGAGAGCGACGCGGCGCCGAACGTGATCGCCGACGCGTCCGTAGACGGCGCTGAACCTCCCACCGCGCCGCAGGATGCATCCCCCGACGCCGCTGATGTAGGCGCGCCCAAGTTTGAGCCCAAATCGGCCAGCGACTCCGCGCCGCCGCCAACGCCGGTTCACAAAACGGAGGACGCCACGCAACCGCTTCCACAAGTGAGTGCGCCGAACACGCCGCCCCAAACCCAACAACCCCAGGCGTCAGCAGCGCCGGTCGCGAGCGATCAGGCGAGCGTGAACGCCGCAACGACCGGCACGCCCGCGCAAGCCGCGCCAGTTCTTTCACCTGCCGCTCGTCAAGCGCCCGTCGCCCAAAAAGGCGCCGACAAGATCGCCGCCCCGGCGACGAGCAAACCTGCCGCGACATCCGATGCCGCCGCCGAGCGCGCGGCGTTCGAGCGCGCCGTCTCTGAAAAAACCGGCGACAAGGCGCCGGCGCACCAATCCGCGCCAGACCCGGTCGCACTGGCGCCAACGCTGACCCGAGAGTCCGGCGCATCATCGGGCGTTTCCCCGCACCACATGACGACCGCCTTACAAGAACAGGGGCAAACCCAGCGGGCAGCGCTGGATGCAGCAAGCGTGCGCCACGCGCCCGCGGCGGCGCAAGTCGCGCGCGAAATCGTCCGCCGCTTCGACGGCGGTTCAACGCGGTTCGAACTCCGCCTCGACCCACCAGAACTTGGGCGCGTCGAAGTGCGTATGGAAGTATCGCGCGATCATCGCGTCACGGCGGTCGTCGCGGCGGACAACCCGCAAGCCTTAGCTGAATTATCCAAGCACGCGCGCGACCTCGAAATGACGTTGCAGTCAGCAGGTTTGGAGCTCTCGGAGAACGGACTGTCATTCGACCTACGCCAAAGCGACCGCGAGTTCGAAGCCGCCGATACTAGCTCTTCAGATAGCGCTGGCGCCGACGATGACCTTGCTGTGGAAACGGCGACCGTGGCCCGGCCGCTCGGATACGATCGTTGGCGCGGCGTTCGCGTCGACATGATGGTTTAGGGAGCTCGCGATGCCGATAACCCCCGTTTCGACTGAACCAGCGCAGGCCGCGGGCGCGCGCACGCGTCTCTCCGACAATTACGACACGTTTCTTGTGCTCCTGACCTCGCAGTTGCAGAATCAGGATCCGCTAGCGCCAATGGACTCTACGCAGTTCACGCAACAGCTGGTGCAGTTCAGCCAGGTTGAGCAACAGATCCGCACCAACGAACAGCTTGAAGGCCTCGTCTCGCATTACCAGGCGGCGTCCGCAGGATCGGCCCTCTCCTATCTGGGCCGCGACGCCATCATCGAGTCGAACCAGACCTATCTCGCCAATGGCCAAGCCAACTGGGCGTACCGACTGCCACAGAGCGCGGAGTCGATCACGGTCAAGGTACGCGACGCCGCCGGGCGCACAGTGTTTTCGACAACGGCCGCGCCACGCACGGCTGGGGAGCATCTATTCGCTTGGGACGGAACAACATCGTCCGGCGGAACCGCGCCCGATGGCGTCTACTCGATCTCCGTGGAAGCGCTCAACGAAAGCGAAACCGCGATCACGCCGACGATTACGGTTCGTGAAACCATCATGGGCGTCGACTTCTCCGGAGCGGAGCCCGTCGTCATCACGCCGTCGGGGACACGCGGATTGGATAAGATCCGGTCCGTGCTCGACAACGGCTAAGTACAAGGCGCCGGCCGAACGCTGTCGCTGAACCATGCGCAGAAGCGCTCCATTGTTGACCTTGACGCCGATGCGGGGACGCACGCGGCGATGGAGCTGGACGAATGTCAATTTACACCGCACTGCGCGCGGGCGTATCTGGCCTCACCGCCAATTCGAGCGCGCTCGCCGTCATTTCTGACAACATCGCGAACGTCAACACCGTCGGCTACAAGCGCGGCGGCGTTGACTTTAGCGCGCTCGTCAACGCGCAAAACTCGAACACGACCTATAACGCGGGCGGCGTTTTGCCGATCATGCGCCAGCAGATCTCACTGCAAGGATCGCTTGAGCAGTCGCGCTCATCGACCGACCTCGCCATCTCCGGCGACGGCTTCTTCATCGTGTCCTCGAACAACCAGCAGCTCTCCAACGGCGGCAGCGTTCTGTTCACCCGCGCGGGATCTTTCACGATCGACGCCGACGGCTACATGGTCAACGCCCAGGGCCTTTTCCTTCAAGGCTGGCCGGTGAACAGCGACGGCAGCGTCACATCGAGCCCGACCAGCTTGTCGGNNGTCGGCGATCGAGCCGGTGAACATTTCCGGCGTCGGCGGTCTGGCCGAACCCACCGCGAACGTCGGCATGAACGCCAACCTCAATTCGGACCAGACATCCTATGCCGGGGCACAAGGCGTGTACGACGCCGGCGATCTCGCGACAGGGACCGTCACGCCGCACTTCGAAAGTTCGCTCGAAGTTTACGACAGCCTCGGCGCGCCGCGCTCGATCGCGTTCGGCTTCCTGAAAACCGGCCCGAACACCTGGGCGGTTGAGGCCTACTCTCGCCCCAACACCAACATTACCGGCGGCGGCGCCAATGGCGGCCTGCTCGCCACCGGCACGATCGCATTCAATAGCGACGGAACCGTGCAGTCGGTCACTGGTGGCATCGCTGGTGCGGTCACCATTCCTTGGGCGGCGGTCACCGGCGCGGCTTCGCAGAACATCAACGTCGACCTGACCACGGGTATGACCCAGTTCGCCAACAATTTCGGCATCACCAGCGTCACCGCCGACGGCGTGCCGCCGGGCGATCTCGTGGGCCTCGTCCTGGAGGGCGACGGCTTCCTCACCGCGCAGTTCTCGAACGGCCGCGCGCGAGCGCTCTATCAGATTCCGCTGGCGACGTTTCTCAACCCCAACGGCCTCAGCGCCGATCAGGGCGGCGCTTTCCGCACGACGTTGGAGTCAGGCCTCTACAATATCAATTCCTCCAATGCGGGCGGCGCTGGCCGTATCGTCTCTGGCGCGCTGGAAGCGTCGAACGTAGACCTCGCGACCGAATTCACGAACCTGATCACGACGCAGCGCGCCTATTCGGCGGCGTCGCGGATCATCACGACCGCGGACCAAATGCTCGAAGAATTGCTGTTGATTAAGCGCTAGGTCGATCGATGGCGGAAAGGAATGAGTAAGAGATTCCGTGTTCTAATTCGAGACACGGGGCGCGGCATTTATCTGTCGTGATCTTAGTCGTTTCTTTAGCCGTTCGATTTATTATGGCTCCTCAAGAACGAGGAGAAAGGCGCTATGCAGAAGCAACGCCGCTATGATGGGGTGGTGATGGGTCCCGATGGGAATCCCCTCACGCTGGACGATTTGCCGCCGCCCGGCACGACGCGCTGGGTGATTCGCCGCAAGGCGGAAGTTGTCGCCGCCGTGCGCGGCGGGCTGCTCACCTTCGAGGAAGCCTGCGAGCGTTATGGCCTCTCCGAAGAGGAGTTCGACGCTTGGCGTAAGGCGATCGAGAAGCACGGATTGCCGGGATTGCGCACCACGCGCATCCAGCACTACCGGGCGCCGGGCCTCTAAGCCGACTGCACCCTCTTGCGATATTCCAAGCCCCCGCCGGCGACGGCGGGGGCTTTCGCGTTTGTGGCATGCTTAACCTTAGCTTTACGTCCTACCGGGCAATTTCTGCCGACCGGCGAGATTTGCCCAGCGCATGAGCGCGGGCGATCGCGCCGTCATCAACGGTGGGCGGAGCGGATCGCGTGCTTGATTTCATCCTGAAGGCAGGCCCCACACGACTCTACGCGGCGCTGGGAATCGCCGCGGTGATCGCTGCCCTGCTCTTTTCGCTCGTGCTGCGCATGGGCGGCGAGGAGAAAGCGCTGCTGTTCGCCAACGTGGACATGCGCGAGGCCGGCGAGATCACGCAACGCCTTGAGCAAGCGGACATTCCTTACGAGCTCCGCGGCGATGGCTCCACCATCATGGTCGCGCGCTCGCGCGTCATGGAGGCGCGCATGATGCTGTCCGCTGACGGGCTGCCTTCACGCGGCTCCATCGGCTACGAGATTTTCGACAACCCAGACGCGCTCGGCCAAACCCAGTTCCAACAGAACATAAATCGCCTGCGCGCGCTCGAAGGCGAGCTCGCTCGCACCATCGAATCGCTGGACGGCATCGACACCGCCCGGGTGCATCTCGTGCTCCCGGAGCGCCAGCTCTTCCAGCGCGACGCCGAACAGCCCTCGGCCTCGATCGTATTGAGGCTTCGGCGTGACGAGTTGAACGCCGGTCAGGTGCGCGCCATCCGCAACCTCGTCGCCAGCGCAACGCCTGGTCTAACCACCAACCGCGTGACCATCGTCGATGAGACTGGGCGCCTGCTCGCCGCCGCCAGCACCGAAGAAGGCGCAGCGGCTGAAGGCATCGATGCACGACAGGTCGCGGTCGAAGAACGCATTCGGCGCACCGTCACCGACATTGTCGAAGGCGTCGTCGGCGCCGGGAACGCGCGCGTTCAAGTCACCGCGGAGATGGATTTTAACCGCGTCAGCGAAACGTCCGAACGGTTCGACCCCGAAGGCCGGGTGGTCCGCTCCACGTCAACCACGGAGGAAACTTCGTCGGGAGGCTCAAGCTCAAGCGGCGCCACCGCCGGCGGCAACGTTCCTGATGCTACCGCGCAGACAAGTGGAGGCGGCTCCCAGAACGAAAACAACTCAAGCCAGGAAACCGTCAACTACGAGATATCGCGAACGACGCGCACCGAAGTCAGCGAGGGCGGCCGCATTCGCCGACTCTCGGTCGCGGTCGCGGTCGATGGCGTGACCACGCCAGGTCAAGGCGAGGGCGCGGCGCCGCAATACGCGCCGCGAGCCGCCGAGGAAATGCAGCGCCTGACACAGCTCGTGCGCTCAGCCGTTGGATTTAATGAGCAGCGCGGCGACGTGGTCGAAGTCGTCAACACGCAATTTACCCGCCCCACGGCGCCCGAAGGCGTCGCCGAAGAGCCGGGCATGTTCGCGTTTCTTGGCAATCTCGATGTCATGCGCATCGTCGAGATTGTTTCCGCGCTGGTTGCATCTCTTGCGTTCGTTTTCTTTGTGTTGCGCCCGCTGATCGCCGGCTTGGTGCGCGGCGGAGGCGGCGGAGGCGCGGGAGCGCCCGCTCTCGGCGGCGCGAGCGGCCTAGCCGCTCTGCCGGGCCCTGGCGGAGCCGCCGCTATTGCCCTCCCCCCGGACGAGATCGAGCCCGCGATCGACATCGCCCAGATTCAGGGCCGCGTGCGCGCCTCGTCCGTGAAGCGCGTGGCTGAGGTCGTCGAAAAGCACCCCGACGAGTCCGTGCAAATTATCCGTGGTTGGCTCAACAACGCGTTGTGAGTGAATGAACGCTGTCGTGAAACCGAAAGGCGATGACGCCAAGGGCGACGGAACCGCCCGCACCGAGATCGCGCGGTATTCTGGCGTGGAAAAAGCCGCGATTATCTTGATGTGCCTCGGCGAGGACGCAAAGTCGCTTTGGGCGCTTCTTGACGAAGAAGAGATCAAGAAAATCTCGCAAGCCATGTCGTCGCTGGGCTTGGTGCCGGCGGCGACCGTGGAGGCGCTGGTTATTGAGTTCGTGCAAAAGCTGTCGGGCTCTGGCTCGGTCATGGGCTCGTACGAACAGACGCAGCGTATGCTGCAAGCCTTCCTCCCCAAGGATAAAGTCGAATCCCTGATGGAGGAAATCCGCGGCCCTGCCGGCCGCAACATCTGGGACAAGCTGGCGAACGTGAATGAAACCGTTCTCGCGAGCTACCTGAAGAACGAGTATCCGCAAACAGTCGCGGTAGTGCTCGCGAAGGTTCGCCCCGATCACGCCGCCAAGGTGCTCGCGGAGCTGCCGGAAGAGTTCGCCGCGGAGTGCGTTTCGCGAATGCTGGGCATGGAGCCCGTGCAGCGCGAAATCCTCGAAAAAATTGAAACCACGCTGCGCACGGAGTTCATGTCCAACCTCGCGCGTACTTCGAAGCGCGACAGCCACGAACTCATGGCCGAGATTTTTAACAATTTCGATCGTCAGACCGAGTCGCGCTTCATGACGGCACTGGAGGACAAAAACCGCGACAGCGCCGATCGCATTCGCGCTCTGATGTTCGTCTTTGAGGACCTCGGAAAGCTTGACGCTGGCGGCGTCCAAACCCTGCTCCGCGCCGCCGACAAATCGGATCTCGCGCTCGCGCTGAAAGGCGCTTCCGACAGTCTGCGCCAGCTCTTCTTCCAAAACATGTCGGAGCGCGGCGCGAAATTGCTGCGCGAAGACATGGCGGGCATGGGTCCCGTGCGCCTTAAGGATGTCGAAGCCGCGCAGACCCGCATGGTTACGGTCGCCAAGGATCTCGCGACACGGGGCGAAATCGTGCTCAGCGAGGGCAAAGCCGAAGACGAGTTGATCTACTGATGTCGGCCATACAGAAATTCTCCTTCGAAACTGAGTTCGCGCCCGACGGCTCCGTTGTCCGCGACCCCCCGCGGCGCCTGTCCGCCGAAGACCTCGAAGCCGAGCGCGCGAAAGCCTACGAGCGCGGCAAACAAGACGCCTTGGCGCGGGCGGAACGTGACGCGGCGGCGGCGCTCGAGGCTCTCGCGGCGGCGGCTTCCGCGGTCCTGTCGCGCCTTGATTCAGAAAGCCGCGCCATGCGCGAAGAAGCCGCCCTCCTCGCCTTGAACGCGGCGCGGAAAATCGCCGACGCCGCGCTTGCGGCGCACGGAGAGGAGCGCGCTGTGCACGCCATAGAAGCGGTAATGGATCTATTACGCCATCAGCCGCGCCTTGTTGTGAAGCTCTCCCCTCCCTTGGCCGAGAAGCTCTCCCCCCGCATTGACGAACTTCTGCAGTCGCACGCCTACGCCGGCGCGATCCTGGTTCGCCCGCAACCCAACCTAAAGAACGGCGAGGTCGTGATCGATTGGTCCGATGGCGTCATCAAGCTCGATCCCGACGAAGCCGCGCGACGTATCGACTCCATAATTCACACGGCCTTGGCCGCGCACGAGCACACATGAGGCCCCGATGAGTACCGACTTTAAGCTCGACGAGTTCACGCCCTCCTCCGATGCGGCGCCCGCAGCGGACGCGAGCGAACGCACCGCCGCCGACCTTACCGCCGTCTTTGACGTCCCGGTTAACATTCAAGCGGTTCTTGGCCGTTCTCAAATGGAAGTTGCGTCGTTGCTGCGGCTTACGCGCGGTTCGGTGATCGAACTCGATCGCAAAGTCGGCGAAGCAATCGACATCTATGTCAACAACCGGCTCGTCGCGCGCGGGGAGGTCGTCGTCGTCGACGAGCGCCTGGGCGTCACCATGACCGAAATCATCAAGGACGGCGACGTCGCTTAAGCGACGCGGGAGACAACATCATGCGATTGCTCATCGTCGGCCAGCTCGGGGGCCAAATCTCCGCGGCGGCCCGCATCGCCAAGGATCACGGCGCCAAGGTCGACTGCGTCGACACCATTGAACAGGCGACCGCCGCCTTGCGCTCAGGACGAGGCGCCGACCTGTTGATGGTGGATGCGCGCCTTGATATCGCAAAGTTGATCGCGGCGAACGAAGCTGAGCATATCGTCGCGCCGATCGTCGCTGCTGGCGTCGGCGTCGATCCGATGATGGCGGCGCGCGCGATCCGCCAGGGCGCGCGCGAATACATCTCGCTTCCGCCTGAGCCGGAGCTGATCGCAGCCGTGCTCGCCGCTGTTTGCGACGACGACCGCCCGTTGATCGCCGCGGACGAGCGTATGAAACAGGTGATCGCGCTCGCCGATCAGATCGCTGCGTCTGACGCTTCGATCATGATCACCGGCGAGTCAGGCGTCGGCAAGGAGGTGCTGGCTCGTTACGTCCACAAGAAATCGAAGCGCAACACCAAGGCGTTTATCGCGGTGAATTGCGCCGCGATCCCCGAAAACCTGCTCGAAAGCGAGCTCTTCGGGCACGAGAAG
>DDSN01000142.1 GCA_002343395.1 Hyphomonadaceae bacterium UBA2389
GCGTCCGGGTGCGAGATGATCGCGAAGGTTCGGCGGCGCGCGGCCTCGGCGGCAGGGTCGGCGGGCATATGAGTCTCGGCTTTGGAGAAGCGGCGCGTTTACGCCCGCGGAGGGCTCGGGGCAACCCGCTAGGGCCGCTCGGCGGGGGAGTCGACCGGCTCCAACAAGAAATGCCGGCCCTGCCGGTCTTCAATCTCGATGACCCATATGTCGGGGTCGTTGCTCGCCCGTTTGCGCAGATGCGCATCGACGTCAGCCTCGGCGTCCCCCAGCGCACCCGCCGACAGGTCAAGCCAAATGCGTTCCCCTTCTCCGTTTCGCGCCGGGCCGTATAGCCGCGCGCGCCCGTCCAACGTCGCGACCTTAACGAGCACCGCCCCCGCATCAACATCGCCCTTGCGAGCGACGGCGGCGAATGCGCCAGCGCTCTGAGCGCGGCGGATCAGCGCGCTTGCCCAGAAATCGGTCTTCAACTCCGCCATGAGCGCCCCGGCATTCATCCGAACGAAATATAAACGCGATTACCATAGCTGACCGGTCCTCATGCGTCTTCTCGCCTCTACCTTGGCCTTCGCGCTCGCCCTCGCCTCGGCGGCCGAGGCTCAGGACGCCCTTGACGCGCGCGCGGCGTATGTCGAGCGCCGCGGCTTGCTCGCGGCAGACGCACACTGCCATGTTCTCGCCCCTTCGCTTCGCGGCGCAATCGAAGTCGGCGCGCTTCAAACGCGAGGGGCGCTGCTGCGCGCCGGGTGGACGTCGGCGCAAACCAACGCCCTTGAAGAGGCGACTGTCGCTGCGGCGCGCACGCGCGCGTGCGACGATCCTAGAACCGCCTCAGCCGTCGCGCAGGCGCGCGCGTCATTTGGCCAGTGGGCGAACGCAGGCTCGATGGCGTTTCCAGGTTGGGAACGCACATGGACCGCGCGGCGCGCCACAATCGGGTGGCGCTTGCGACAAGACGTGAGCGCGCCACGCCCCGCGACCTTTGGGGTGCGGCAGTCGGAAAGCGGACGCCAGAGCTTGATCCTCGCGCTTCCCGTGCCCCGATCGGCGCCGCCCCCCTCAAGCGTGCGTCTCGTCATGCGCGACCGAGCGAGAGCGCCAGCGCGCGACATTAGCTTGACGACGCGGATCGCGAACGGCTTGGCCGCAGGAGCGCCTTCGCCCACGACGTCCCGTTCCTACAACGGCGTGTATTCGAGCGAACGCAACAATGGCGGCGCCACCGCCGTGTTCACGTTTCCGGACGCTGCATTCGGTCAGATGCTTGCGCTCGATCCGCGCGAGAGCGTCGAGCTCAGGCTTGAACGCGGGCGA
Source organism: Hyphomonadaceae bacterium UBA2389 (assembly GCA_002343395.1). Classification (GTDB taxonomy): domain Bacteria; phylum Pseudomonadota; class Alphaproteobacteria; order Caulobacterales; family Aquidulcibacteraceae; genus Vitreimonas. The sequence goes on from DDSN01000142.1 coordinate 1,318, forward strand.
GCCAGCGAACGCATTTTCGTAGAAGTCGGCGATATCGCCGCTGCGCGCGCTTTTCTTACGCTTGATCGCTAGGCGCCGGCAGCGAAATCCGCACCAGCGCGCCGCCGCCCGGAGCATCGTGAAAACTCAATGCGCCGCCATGAAGCGTCGCCAGCGCCCGCACCATGGCCAAGCCCAAGCCAGTCCCCTCGGCCCGCGCCGCCCCCGCGCCGCGCTCAAACGGCTGACCCAGCTTTTCGCGGTCCTGCTCGGGGATTCCTGGCCCATTGTCGATCGCCTCAAGCACGATCGCCTCACCCTCGGTGCGGACAGACATCAGCACCCGCCCACCGTCCGGCGTGAATTTGATAGCGTTTCCGAGCAGGTTCACGACCATGCGGCGGATGGCTTGCTCGTCCGCACGCACCAACACCGGAAGCTCGGGCGTGGTCATCGCCAGTGCGATGTCTTTCTTTCGCGCGGAGTCCAGCGCGAGGCGCACCGACTCCGCCACAACCGCCCGAACGTCGAAAACCGCAAACTCAAGAGCGTATGCCCCCGCCTCGATCTTCGACAGATCGAGCAGATCGTTCACAAGCGCGAGCAGGTGCGCGCCGCTTGTCCGGATGAGCTTGGCGTATTCGACGTATCGGGGATTGAGGTCGCCGAACATCTGACGCTCAATCATTTCGGAAAATCCGAGAATATGGGTAAGCGGCGTGCGCAGTTCGTGTGAGACTTCGGCGATCCGTCGCCCAGCTGCGGCCGGCGGCGCCTCTGGTCTGTCGCGGGTGGACGCGACGCTCGCGATCAGGCCCGCTGCGAGACCAATCGAGACGACCGCGAGGAACTCAGGGTACGGCCCCAGCTGATACACCGGCGCCGACAACGCCAGGACGCAAGCCCCGGCGTAGCTCAGAACTGCAATAGCGCCGGCTTCCGCAACCCGGGGCCGCCGAAGCGCCCAAACCCAGACCGGCGCCAGCCCCGTCATCACGCCCAACGGCGACAGAACACCGCCCGACCCGGCGATCAGACCTATTCCGGCGACAATCCAGCAGATGACAAACGCCCAAGCTCCGAGGGCTCTACCCAGGATAGGCCAGAGCACAAATCCGGCCAGCGCGGGCGCCAACGCTAGAGCGGTCGCCTCGCCAACATGACGCGGGTTTCCTCCAGCGGCCGCGGCGAGGACCGCGCATCCGGCGACGGCTCCCGTCCAAATCCAAAGCGCAGGGAGAAGCACTGCGGATGGCGCTGGACTTGGGCGGGGTGTTACTGCCTGTTGAGTTGACACGGAAAGCATGCACGCGAGTAAAAGGCTTCTTAACGCGGTTGGGGGCATGCTGCCCATTTGCAAGCGCGGTCGGAAGCGAACTCGCCAAACGAGGATTAGGAGCCATCCAGATGCGGAGCCTAGCGGCTTGGACCACCACTGCGGCCGTCGCCTTGATGGGCGTCGCCCACGCCCAAACCACGGCGGCGCCTGCCGCCACGGCGGAACCGCCTGCGACCGACCTCCAAACGGCCATTACCGCTTACGCCGCCTACCACAATGACGTGGCCGAGCTGCGTGGGACCCAGCCGCGAAATCCAGCCACGCTTGACGAAGCCCTGGATCGCGTCGCCCGCCACAACCGCGACGCCCTCACACGGGGCTGGATCGCCTACGGTGCGCAAACGGCAGCGCAGTCGCCTGCCTTCGTCCAGGGAGTGCGCGACGCCGCCGCCTATTATGGACGAGACGCCGTCATCTGGGCCGTCACGGTAGACCCCTCTTACGCCCGCGGTCTGCGTGGCGGCGGTGAAGCGACCCGCATGATGCTGGATTCGGCCGCCGCGGACGCAGCTCGCATCTCGGCCGTCGCCGACCGCTACCAGGAGCTCGCCTACTCGATCCAAAGACAGCGCTGGGCGAACGCGGTGGCGCCCCGAAAGGACGCACGCGTCCAACGGGTGCGCACGCTCGGCCGCGAGGGTTCTCCGGCCAACGCCATCCCCGCGGAGTACACGGCGCGCTTTGCCGTCAGCCCACTTAGCCTGACGCCGGCGAGCGATCCGACCGTCTATGGCGGGCGCCGTTTCTGGGACGCCCTGCGCGGCGGCGCTGCAGTGACTGAAGTCTCATCGACGCCGACGATCAGCTACAGGGTCAATCTTACGCGCGGAGAAGCGCTTGACCGTATGAGCGCCGTCGCCGCGCTTCAGGCGCTTGACGCTGTCGGCGCCAACCAGAGCGCGGTGAGCCGTCTGATCAGCGATCCCCGCACGCGGGACTGCGTCGAGATGGCCCAGTTGCAGCTTTACCAGTGCATGTCGGCCGCGCGTTTCCATTACGAAAACGCCTTCTGCCTTGGGCAACATGGCCTTCGCGACGTCGGGACGTGCATCGGCGCGGTCGGCCAAGCCGAAAACACAGCCATGACGCCCATCTCCAACACAGCGCGCGGCGGACGCGACTAGGCAGGACTTGCGCGGCGCGACGCGGCATCGCATCTGCTTTGGCGATGAGTGATCTCGCCCAGGCGATTGCTGAATTATCAGGCGAATTCGCGCTTCTCCCCGATTGGGAGGAGCGCATCGCCTACATCATTGAGCTTGCGCGTACTCTGGATCCGCTAGCGGATGATGAGCGCACCGAAGCGAACCGGGTGCGCGGATGCGTCAGCCGGGTGTGGCTCGTAAGCGAACGCCGCGCCGAAGCGCCTGACAAACTCTTCTTTCGCGGCGACTCCGACGCGCACTTGGTGCGCGGCGAAATCGCGGTTCTGTTGCGTATATTCTCTGGACGCTCCCCCCGGGAAATACTCAGCGTCGACCCCAAAGCCGTGTTCGCGCAGCTGGGCCTCCACGAAGCGCTGACCGCCCAGAGATCAAATGGTCTGTTTTCGATGATGGCGCGCATTCAGGATGAAGCGCGCCACGCCCTTAGCGACTGAGGCTCGCGTAACACAGCGCAAGCTGCGCAAGCCCCAGCTTGAGCGCCAGCTTTGCCGAGCGCGCGGGCCAACTCTCATCGCGCTCAACCCCTTCAAGCCCCTCCTCACGCAGGCACACACCTTCAACGACGCGGCGCAATGGCGGCGCAAGCGTATCGATTGCGGCCTGGTAGCTCGCCCGTGCGTCGCACCGCGCGGCAAGAGCCTTTTCCTGAGCGTTGGCGGGGCCGCGCGCGCTGCTTCCCATGGGCGGCGCCGACCAATCGGATCCGTGCAGCAGCCCGCGTTGCGCGCGCTCCCAGTCCGCGCGCAACGTCTGCGCCGCGCGCACTTCGTGATCCGCGAGCCAAGGCGCGCCATTGGAGTCCCGCAGCGCGGCTAGGCGACCCAAGACGCCGCCACTCATCAACCGCTTCGCTGTGGCGACTTTGGCTGGTTCGAACGCCGCATGCTGGGCAAGGAATGCGTGGTTGTCGCCTGCTGCTTCCCGGCGCAGGCGGGCCCCGCCCGCTTCCGAAAGCCGATACTCGTCTTGCCCTGACGAGGAAATCGCGCCCTCAGATAACAGCGCCGCAACCTCATCGGGGCGCGCCTTCGCCAAGGGACGGCGGCGGCGATCGCCCCCAGGGAAGACTGCATAGCGCGCGCTGTCGCGCTCCTTGGCCAAAACCGCTCCCTTACGCCGAAGGGCGGCCAGCACTCGCTCAGCGCTCATCGCGCCGGGCTCCGCGCCGGCGCTGGCGCTTCGCGCAGCATCGCCTCAAGCGTGGCGATCCAGCGGTCGAACTGCGCCTCGTCACGCCGATCCTCGATGATGTGGCAGGCGTGCGCGACCGTGGAACGGTCACGACCAAACGCCGCCGCGACGCGCGCCAAGCTCAACTCGAACGCTACGTGGCACAGATACATGGCGACCTGGCGTGCGAACGCCGCCTCAGCTGATCCGCGTCCGCCATTGAGAATATCCGCCTGGGACGCTCCCAGGCCGTAACTGGCGACGCCCGCCGCCAACCTGGCCGCGGCCGCGTCATCGGTGCGGTTCTCGCACACACCCATCGTCCAAAACCTCCACACTGGCGACCCCTGCCGAACCCGGAGGATATCGCCCGACGCTCAGTGTGGGATAGATTTTTTCCTATTACTAGGATTTTTTTCCTACTCTCCGCGCCGGCTTTGCCCGAGCCCCATGCGCTTCGCCAGCGTGGAGCGCTCCTTCGCGTAGTTGGGCGCGACCATGGGATAGTCGTGTGGGAGCCCCCACTTCGTGCGGTATTCCTCCGGCGACATGCCATACCGCGTGCGCAGGTGCCGCTTCAGCGATTTGAACTTTTTGCCGTCTTCCAGACAAATGATGTAGTCGGCGGTGATCGACTTTTTGATCGCGACCGCCGGCTCGCGTGTATCGGCGACAGGCGCGACCCGCGAGCCCGCGACGTCGGACAATGCCTGGTGAACGGTCCGGATAAGGTCCGGAATCTCGCGGGGCGCGATTTGGTTGGCCGAGACAAACGCAGAAACGATCTGCGCCGCCATGCCGACAAGATCCCGCGAGGTGTCCATTGAAGTTACTGTGGCCGTGAAAGCTATAAAATAACAGTATTAGAGCCCCAGCGCCGCCGCAAGGCAAATAATCGTCCAGGCGCAATCAATAAATCGGCAGCACTCAACTCATGCCGACGCGAGGAACGCGATCACCAGCAAGAGCGCCAGAGCCGCGGGCTGCGCAAGCGTCCCCCATACCTGACTGAACGGCCGATCCCAGTAAGCGATCCACCGAAGGCCAAGGCGACCGGCGCCCTTGGCCAGCCCCTCCATCGCCGATTGGACGGTGTCGTAAACCGTGAGGCCCCACCGTCCCAATCTGCCCGCGACCTTCGCGAGCGGGCCGCTGTAGAATGCATCCGCATCCAGCAAGCGCGCTGGCGACGCTGCCGTGAGCCGCGCGGCGGAGACGTGCAGCAGTAGATAAACGCACCCCCCCACACCAAGAAGTTGCGCTTGCGAGGCCACGTTATGCACCGCGAACGGATCGAAGCTCAAATCCGCGGGCATCAGGTCGTAGAGCCACGTCGGGGCGAGCCCAACCGTTATGCAAAAAAACAGCGCCAAGCTGATTCCAAGCGACATCACGAAAGGCGCTTCGTTGCGGGCCGCCAAGGCGATCCGCGGTCGATACGCGGCGACCGCGATCCGCAGCACGAACTTCGCGAAGATGACGGCGGGAAGCGCCATCGTGAGCGCCCACAACGGCGTCCAATCCCAATGGCCAAACGCGTCGAGAGCAACAGTCTGTGTCGCGAACAAGGACGTGCCCGGCGCCGCCGACACCGCCAAGCCGCTCACCACCAGCAACACAGCCGTCAGCGGCATGTCGCCCGCAAGACCGTCGATCTGCTCCATGCGCGCATCACCGCGCTGCCTCACAACGCCGCCGAGCAGCATCTGCAGCGCCGCGAACGCGATCATCACGGCGAATGCATGCCCCTCGGCGCCCGCGAGCGCGATAGGCGAGCCGACGCCGATGAGCGCGACACACACACCAGTTTGGGCGGTCTGCGCATAGGCCGCCGCCCGCCGCAGATTGGGCTCGGCGACAGCGTACACCGCTCCCAGCACAATCATCGCGCCGCCAATCCAAGTGAGCGCCGGCTCTGAGGGAAACATGCGCGCAAGGGCGTAGACGCCGATCAATGTCGTGAACGCCGCCGATGCGGCCGCGCCCAACGGCGACGCGTATGCAACCGCGTCCTTGAACCAGACGTGCGCGAGCGGCGCGCCGGTGCGGATAAGGAGCGCCGAAAGAATGAATGCGCCGCTGATTGTGCCAGCGTTGAGCCGTGTCAGCGCCAGGTCCTGGTTGGAGACGAGGTGAAACGCCACGCCGACGAGCAACAGCAGTCCTTCAATCCCCTGCCATATGAGCAACCGCGCTCCAGCCGGATTCGAACCTTCGAGCGGCGACGCGAGCACAACCCAAGCCGAAGCCAGGCCCGCGAGCGTGAACGCCGCGACAAAACTGACGAGGTCGCCCACGAACAGCGCCGACAGTGCGCCGCCTGCCAGCAAGAGAATCGCGGCGTCCTCCACGCCATGACGCCGCGCCGCCGAGTAAGGCGCAAGCGTCATCAGAGTGATCAAAACAGCGATCCCGAAGATCCTGTTGAGGGCGTCCAGACTCAAGAAAACGACTGGCAGCCCCATCTGAGCCACCGCCGTCGCGGCGCCGAACTCGCGCCCCAAAAGCACCGTGAACGCGACAATCGCCGCCGCCGCGATCAGCCAGGGCCGCGCGAACCGTGGCGCCGCCAAAATGAGAAACGACGCAATGATGAGAACGAAGCCGGGATTAAGCGTCAGCATCGCTTCCGTCCTTGCCTCTGCCCAACACCATCGCCACAAGGCGCGCGCCAATCACCGCGAAAACCGCGGCCGCCGCTCCAAGCGCCGCCGCTCCGCCAGGTGCGGCGCCGATCCAAAATGCCGGTTGCGCCGGCTGCATGAAGTCCAGCGCGAGGCCGGCAAGGGCGCCCGCGCCGCAAACCACCATCAAAGGCCCCACCGCGCCGCCGGGCTTTGCGCGTCGTTTGCTCATGGCTGCGGCGTCCAGACCGGCGCCAGAAACGCCGCCAGCGGATCGGCGGCGATCAACAACCATAAAGTCGCCGCCGCGCTCAGCACGACCGGCGCGACAAGCGCGATCGAAGCACCGTCTGGCCGATGAAAGGGATCGGGCGGCGCGCGCGCGGCTAAGGCGTTGGCGGCCAACGGACCCAGGTGAGCGAAAGTGAGTATCGCAGCAAGCCCAACGAGCGCCGCCGCCCAGGTCAGACCGGCGCTCGCGGCGCCGGTGATCAACCAAAGTTTCGCCCAGGCGCCGGAGAACGGCGGCATGCCGATCATGCTTGCGCACGCAAGCGCAAAAGCCGCGAGGCTCCAGGGCATCACGCGGCCAAGGCCCGTGTAGTCTCCCGCGCTCTGCCGCGTTGTCACCGCCGCGACCGAACCCACCACCATGCTCAGCGTCGCCGAAGCGAAAATAGTCGCGGTGAGTTGCAGCGCGCCGGCGAAGAGGCCAACGGGAAGCGCCAACAGAACGGCCAACAAGACGGCGAGCGACTGCGCGATGCAGGAATACGCCAATCGCTCGCGCATATCTTGGCGTGACAGCGCGATGAGCGCCGCCCCGCACATGCCGACGCCCGCGACCGCGATGAGGCTTCTGGTCGCGAAGGCGGCTTCGTGCAGCGCCGGCCCGAAGACGAACGCGGCGACCTTGAAAACGCCGATCCCTCCGGCCGGGACCACCGCCAAAGCTTGTACCGTGGTGAGCGCCGGCGGCGGCGCGATAGCCGCGGCCGGGAGCCATCGATGCAGGGGCGGCAACGCGGTCGTCGCCAGGCCCACGACAAACATAACAAGCAGCGCGTTCGCTGTTAGAGCGTCGACCCGCCCCGCAAGCACGCCCCCGGTTTGGAAGTCCAGCGCGCCGACAATGGCGTACGTCCAAACCATCGCGGGGAGGAATAGTCCAACCGACGCGGCGAGCAGCGTTGCGAGAAACAACCGCCCCGCGGCCGCCGACTCCGCATCGCCGCGATGAGCGACAAGCGGAAACGCCGCAAGCGTCAGCGCCTGGTTGGCGACAAAAAGCGTGAACAGATTGGCGGAGAACGCCACCGCCATCACCGCGCCGACGCAGAGCGCGATGAACACCATCAGACGCACAGGCGCGGGTTCACGCGTGACGCGCATCAATCCAACCGTATGTAAGGCGTGCAGCACGCTGCACACCGCGATGACGGCGGCCGTCAACGCCGCGAACGGTTCTACCGCCAGCGCCAAGTCGACATTCGGCAGAGGCTGCACCAACGCAATGCGCGCGGCCTCGCCCGCCGCGGCCGCCTGCAATAGACGCCAAGCGCACGCCGCGGTGAACAGGGACAACGAAACGAACACGACGTCGCGCATCCCTGGCGGACGCGCCAGAATGACTGTGAGCAAGGCTTGCGCGAGCGGACCAAGCACGACGCCCAGAAGCGCGAGTTCGGCGGTCATGGCGCAACCATCGCTGCGGCGTCAGCGGCGGCAAGCAGCGCTTGCGGCGCCAACCCAAGCGCAATCACGATCACCCCGGCCGCCAACGCGGGAAACGAGGCATACCGCCACCGATCGCCGCTCCGCGCCTGCACCTCTTGCGCGCGACGAAAATAGACTCGCTCGATCAATTGGCCGCCGTAAAATACGGCGGCCAGCGAGGCCAACGTCATCGCGCCCACCGGCCACCACCAATCAACACCGACCCCCGCTTCGACAAGGCGCCAGCGCCCAAGGAAGCCGATGGTCATTGGCGCGCCAATCAAACTCGCCGCACCAAAGGTAAAAGCCGCCGACGAAAACGGCGCGCGACGCGCCAAGCCGTCGATGTCATTGACTTTGTAACTTTCGGAAACGGTCGCCGCGCCGAACAATGCTAGCCCCGCCCCGACAATCGCGGTGATTTGAATGAGCCCGGCGGCAAAGCCCGCGGGCGACCCAAGCGATACGCAGAGCATGACGCCGCCCATTTGAGCGGTGAGCGCGTAGGCGATCAAACGGCGCAAATCGCGCGCGCCGATGGCCTGCACCGACCCGATGACGACGCACGCCACGCCGAGCGGCGCGAGGGCCCAGAAAACAGCGGCCCCGAATTCGGGTGCGACGACGCCGTAGCTCACGACGCGCACGATCGCCAGCAAGGCGCCGGCGGCGCTCACGCACCCTACAGCGAGCAACGTCGCGGCGTTCGCGCGCGTGAAGGCCGCGCCAACCCAAAGATGGAAGGGCGCGACCCCGGCTTTCAGCGCAACGCCTCCCAGCACTAAGGCGAAACCCACCGAAAAGGGCTGGGAATCGAAGGATAGATTTTCCGCGAGCATACTCAGGCTCAGAGTCCCCGTCGCGTCCGCGATCAGCGCCAGGCCCACCATCGAGAACGCGACGCCGACAGCGCCAACGCTCAGCATACGCGCAGCTGCGTTGAGCGGCGTGCGCTTGCCTTCGCCGCCGAGCGCCACGACGCCAACGCCGGCAAGCCAAGCGATCTCGGTCCCAAGCATCAACACCAAGGCGTTGGTCGTGTACGCTGCTGCAAGCCAACCCGCCGCGCTCAGAAGCACGAGGACGATCGTCAAGGCCCCATCGCGCGACGCGCTCGCTCTCGCGCCGGCGCCGATCGCGGCCAAAAGGGCGGCTACCGACACCACGCCCGCCGCGAACGCGCCCAACCGGTCTGGAACGAGCGCGACACCTTCGGCGGCAGTCCGCAGCGGCGCGCCAAACACCAGCGCACGCGCGGCCAGATCGGTTGCGATCGCCGCGGAGATCAAAGATGCGAAGACCCCGATTATCCACCCAAACCGCGCGTTCAGCGTGACGATGCAGAGCGCAGCGCCCGCGATCGGCGCCGCCACGGCCAACAACGGCGCGTGAACGCGCGCGAGAGCGATTGCGTCTTCAATCACGGCGTCGTCTCTTGCGCCTCGGCCTGCGCATCCGCGGCGTCGATCTCTTGGAGTTCGATCGTCCCATACGCCTCCTGCAGACGCACCAGGACAGCCACGCCAACGAGCGCATAGCCGAATATCAACGCGCCCCCTGCAAGCATCAGCGCTTGGGAGGCGCCTATGACGACACAGACCATCAATGCGCCGAGCATCGTCAGCACCTGCGCGGTCAAACGCTTCGCCAAGTTCGAGGCCAACCAAGCGCCCGCAAAACCAATCGCCATGAGCGCCGCGCTGAGGGCGACAAGCGCGTATGTCAAAGCCGGATCGCGCATCAATCAGGGACCGTCTCTGAGGGTCGGCGCGCGACCGAAAGCGACAATGGCGCCGATTGACGCCGCCGCCGTGGTTACAAGAAAGGCGCCCGCCTCAATGAGCTGCGGCGCAAAGGCCCAGCGCGGAGCGCCGGCGCCCGTCACCGCGATGAGCGTCCCGATCGACAGCAGCGCACGCGCCACCGGCGCGGGCAACGCGGCGCGCGCTACGCCGACGCCGGCGACCAGGCCGTGAAGCGCGAACGCCATGGCGCACACAAGACCCGCGACAAATCCGACCCCGAACGGCGCACGCAGAACCAGCAGCGCAAATGCAAGGAGCACAATGAGCGGTCCATGCAGGCGCAACGTCTCTTGAAGGCTGAAGGGCGACGGCGCCATCACTTGCGGCCACCCGCCGTCAGAACGCCGCGCTCCCCGTACCCAAGCAAGCCAAGCACTGCCGCCCCAACGACCAGCGACAACAGCATCAGCCAGAAACCCACATCACCGAGCGCCACGCCCGAGAGCGTCGTCGACATCGCGGCGCGACGGCCCACGACGAGAGCTACAGGCGCCGTAGCCGCGAAAGCGACGAGCGCGCCAAGCCACGCCCATCGCGCGTGCAGGCCTTTGGTCGCGCGCGCGCTCAATGCGACGCCGGAGAGCAACAGGAGCGGCGCCCACACCACGGCGGCGACCGCCACGCCCGTCGCCCCCTGGCCGGACTCAAGCAACACCATGAAGGACGTGGCCTGCGCCGCGGTGACGACCAAATAAGAGACGGTTGCAAACAAGGATCGCGACAGCAAGGCGGCGACACCCGCCCCTAAAGCGCCCGCGGCAAGCCCGAGCGCCATCACCTGAAACGCCAAGTTTGTCATGGCTCGCGTGTCCGGAATTCGCCGGCGCCGGTCAGCGGCGCCAGGCCGCCGTGATGCGCCCCGCCGAGGGTCAAATGCGATAGAACAGGCGTTAGCACCACCAACAACGCGGCCAGCAAAAGCACGCGCGCTGCTGTGTCGCCATCCCGGGCCAATATCGCCAATCCCAACAGCACAATGGGCGCGCCCAATCCATTGGCCAACGCGGCGGCGTGAACGCGCGTGTAAACGTCGGGCAGACGCCATTGCCCAGCGACGCCCACCAGCATGACGCCGATGCCGACCGACGTGATGACGGCGCCGACCACGTCGCGCGCCATATTGAGCGCTTCTTGCATCAACGTCTCTCCATTTCAGAAGTCAGCGGCGTCTGAAACGAACGAACGCGAAATATCTTCAGCGCCGCGACACCAAGCACCAGGGCGCCAAATACAAAGACGTAGCTGATGTCGATCAGCGCGGCTTGGTTCGCCGCCACCGCGACCGCGGCCATCAACACAGCCGCATTCACGAGCGCGCCACGGGCCGCCAACGCGCGGTCGTGCAGAGTCGGCCCGGTAAACGCGCGCAAGAGCGACAACAACAGGATCAGAACAACCCCAGCCGACAACAGCACAACGATCACCGCCTCGCCCCCGTGAGATCGTCCTCGATCAGAACGTGCACGAGCAGGCCTTTTGCATCGCTATCGACCACCGCTCCGCCAGCGAGCAAATCGCCGCCTGCCGCCAGTTCCTGCGCGCTGATGTGGACGAGCGCCGGCTGCAACGCCCGCCGCGAGCCAAGCACAGCCTCAATAATCCTGCTCGCATCTCGGAAACGCGCCAAAATCCACCGGACATTTCGCGGCCACGCCGCGGAGGCGCGCGGCGCGCCGCCGAAACGCATCGCGACAATCGTGCACGCGAGCGCGGCGCTAAACGCCAGCGCCCAATCCAAAGGCGTGTGCCAGCGTCCCGTCGCCAAGAGCCAAACGATCGCCAGCCAAAACAGCATCGCTGCGGATTGAAGCATGCCAGAGCCTCGCCGCGCCCGCGGCGCGCCAAGCCGGCTTAGCGGGAGCGGTGCGGATTCGCCAGCCGAACTGCAGCGCTCAACTGTTACGGCCAAACAACAAGGCCGCGTTCCGGCGGGCTTGTGAGGAACCTTCGGGGCTCTCGGTGAAGTCGACGGGCGTAAGATCGCCGGCGTCCGCCGTGAATGACCAATTCCAGTAACGCAGCACGGTTTGCGCCTTCGCCGTCGCCAGAGTGTCAAAAATGAATACTGACCTTCCGAGCGGGTTATCCACAGCTTCGGGATCGCCTTGGGGCCTCCGCAACGCACGCCACAGCGCGATCATGAGCGGGCGCTTCAACCCCACGGCCTTGCAGAAAACGCCAATCGCCTCACCGCCAGCATCGGCGAAGATCTGCGTGGCGGTTGTCGGCTTGATGCCCGCCAAGTGCGCGATCTCTTGCAACAACTGCCGATCAAGTCCGTGATCGGCCGCGGCAAGAGCGCCTTCCAACGATCCGTGCTGACTCTTTTCAGCGGCGGCGCGATTGCGCTGGCGGCGCTCAACGACTTGAAGCGCCTTGCGCGTCTCGACATCGCTCCACTGTTCAGCGGCAGCTTGTTTGAAAACCTCGCCCAATTCCTGAAGCAGAACGCTCCGATCCACGGCGAAGCGGCGTAGAATATGAACCCGGGCTTGAAAATCCGACCACCAGAACAACATCAGCGCCTGGGTCGGACGCAACTCTGTGCGCGGCACAAGCAGCATTGGGAGGCTCGGCGCCTGGCGCGACCGAGCGACAACGATGTCCACGCCTTGGCTGGAGAGCGCCGCGCCATTGTTGCGCAACACAGCCTCTATGACCGCGATATCGCCTGTCTGGACAAGCGCGTCGGTAACGGCTTCGCCAAGCCTGCGCCGCCGCGCAATGGCAAGCCACTGAGCCGCAACACCCGCCCGTACCGTCGCGATCAAGTCGGAATCGTCAAAACCGACCCCATTCTCAAGCAGGTCCTGAGACACGCTGATCTCATCCCGCGCGAGGTAGCGTAGCAGCGCCTTTGGCGCATCGGTCACCCGCACGAGCCCCAGCGCGCAGCGCCGCCGCAAATCGGCGTTGGATGTACGCAAAAGCCCGGTCAGAATGTCGGCCGCCAACTGGCGCTCATAGGCTGGGATTCGACTTTCCGGCCACGAAACGAGTTCGCATAGGCGATTCATCAGCAAGGCGCGCGCTTGTGGCGCGAGCGCGGCTGTGAGCTCTAGCGGCGCGTGCTCAGCGCGCTCCATGCGAGGTTGATTCGCGGCGACCATCTGGCGAAAGTCAGCACGCGCGGCGTTAATCTGGCGTCAACGCAAACCTTGCTCGAGATCGAGACGACTGGATTGTGGCGACCCATGAAAGCTGACCCTTACCCGCCAGGGCCGCTCATTTCCGAACTCACGATCTACTACGTCCTGGTTGGGCTCTATTTCTTCGCCTTCGGCATGCAATTCGTGCTCTTCCCCTCGCTGGTGGCGTTCTTTCTGGACGCGACGGCGCAGGGCGTCGGGCTTGCGCAATCGGCGTTGTCCGCGCCTATGTTTTGCCTGCTGATTTTCGGCGGACTCTTGGCTGAACGCGCGAGGGCGAGCCGCGCCCTCGCCCTGCTTCATCTCATATTCGCGCTCTCCTCGATCGGCTTGTGCGCAATCGTCGCCAACGGCGCGCTCACCTACGAACTGCTGATCGGGTACGCCGTTTTGGTTGGCGGCTGCGCGGCCTTCATGATGCCGGTTCGCGACGCCGCTCTCAACGGCGTCGTCGACCGCGAACGGNNCCGCCATGACCACGGCGGTCCAGATCGGCGCGCAAATCGCGGGCATTCTCGTGGCGCGCTCGGCTGGAACCGCGCCGGCGCCCTACATTGCCCTGCAAGCGCTCGTTCTCACATTGGGCGCACTGGTATCGTTGGGACTGAAGGCGCCCAAGCCCACCGGGCACGAACGAACGCTGGAGGGCGCGTTCCGCGACATCCGCGAAGGAGTCGTCTATTGCTTCAAAAACCCTGTCATGGCGCCGATGCTCATCTCGGCGGCGTATGTCGGCGTTTTCATCATCGGTTCATTTCAGGTCCTGTTCCCCCTGATCATCCGCGACGCCTATGGCGGGAGCGATCAAATCCAGGCGGGCAGGCTCGGCGCCTTGTTCGCGACATTCTGGGGCGCGTCTTTTGTTTCAGCTGTAATTTTGAGCCGCGCGAAACCGCTGCGTTATCCGGGACGCGCGCTCATTGTGTCTCATCTAATCGGGGCTGTGGTGTTGTTTTCCTTCGCGTTCCACAAACCGTTCCTGGCGTTCGCGAGCTTGGTCGCGATCTGGGGACTCGCAGCGGGCGTCGCTATCTCGCAGAGCCGCACCATCACGCAAGGCGCGGCTGAGCCGCGCTATCTGGGGCGCGTTCTCGCCGTTTACTCCATGGGATTCATGGGCGGTGCGCCGCTTGGATCCGCGCTCGTCGGCGTAGCCGCCAGCGCCATGGGGCCTCGGCTCGCGGCGATCCTTCCCGCCGCGTGCCTGGCCGTGGCGGCGATTGCGCTCGCGACGCTCACGCCGCTATGGCGCCTCGCGCCCGAGGCTCGGTCAGCGCCGAGCTAGTTGCGGCGCGCCGATCCGCCGCGTCGCGCATCATAGTCCGCGACAGCGGCGTTCCATGCGGCGACCACGCTGTTCCGCTCTGTCCCGGCTTGGTTGTACGCCTGCTCCATGGCGTTGAGCTGCGCACGCAGCGATTCAATGTCCGCGTGGCATGCCGAGAGTTTCCGCTCGCGCTGTTGACGCCACGTCTCGATCGCCTCGCTAGACCGCGTCATCACGCCATGGCTCGCCGTCGTCCCGTTGGGCACGCCGGGAGCGGCTTCGAAAGCCGAACAGTTTCCGAGCGACTGCGCCGCCGCGGAGTGCGTGACGGCGCCATTCAACAGCGCCGCCACGCCAACCGCGAAAATGACAAGCCCCCGTCTTGACCAAGCAGACATGGAACTAATGGTCGGGACGCGTCAAAACCCCGCCGCGCTGCCGGCCGCTACTCGCGCCGCCACGCGCGTTGAACTCTTCCACGTCGGCCTGCCATGCTTCCGTCACGCGACGCAGTTCTTCGTTGCCTGAATTGTAGCTCGCCTCCAGGCCATTGAGTTGTGCGCGCAGGGCATCGATCTGCGCGCGGCACGTCGTCAGTTGCGCCAAACGCGCGCTGCCCCAGCTTTGGTAAGTTTCGTTGCCCTGCGTAATTTGGGCGCGCGAGGCAGTGGCGCCGTCTGGCAGAGTCGGCGCCGGAGCAAGCGCGCCGCATGTTGGAGGCGCCGCAGCGGGGGCGACAGCGTTCGTCTGGGCGACCGCAGGAGCCGCCATCAATGCCGCAGCCATGGCTGCCCCAATTAGAAGTCTCATCTCTCAGCTCCAGGTCGATCTGGTTACGCCCTCGTCCGGGCATTTGATAAGCAAACACGGCCAAAATCAGGACAAACGCCGCCCGCCTATTGGCCTAGTCCAAAAGCAAGAGGGCCACGACGGGTCACGCCGCGGCCCTCCGCTGAGTCAAGATTCTCGCCCTAGCTCAAACGCCAGACGATCGTGCGCCGAATTCGGCCGCCCGTTGTCGGGCGTCCATCGGCCGTGGTCGCCGCCAAGCGGAAGTGCCGCGCGACACGCAAGGACGCCTCGCCGAAGCCGAAGTTTGGCGGGTCCTCGGACGTCACCGTGCACGAAATGCGCCCAGACGCGTCGACCAAGCAATCAAGCGTCACGCGCCCTTCCTGCTCGCGCTCTTGCGCGCGCGGCGGATAATAGCGCGCATAGTCTCGCGCGTCCGGTTGTTCGAGCCAGGTCACGCCGGTCAGCACCGACGGGGTCGGCGGCGCCGGAGGCGGGTCGACGGCCACGGGAATGGGCGTGGGCGTCGGCGGCGCGGACAAATCCGGCGGCGGCACGCGCTGCTCAGGCGGCGGAGGCGGCGGAGGCCGATCCGGCGGCGGCGGCGGTGGCGGAGGCGGCTTTTGCTTCTCCTCGATTTCCACCTTCACAGCGTCCTGGTCTTCGAAGAGGTCGGTGACCGCCTCGAATTTGCCGGTGAACGCCAAGTACGCGAGCACGCCGCAGATCAGAGCCGCGAGCGATATCGAAATAAGGCGAAGGCCAACCATAGCTCTTATCCTTCGCTTGCGAGTTCAGCGAAGATCCCGACTTTCGCGAAACCTTCTTCCTGCAACTGGCTCATGACGTTCACGACATTGCCGTACGCCGTGCTCTGATCCGCGCGCACAAAGAGCCTCGCTTCCGCGTAGACATCCTCTGTGTTCAGAGCCGGATTATTGCGAATAGCGTGATTGAGCGCGATTTCGCCCAGGTTGCCGCTCTGTACGATTTCTTCGTCGACAAAGACTTGGAGGCCCGCCGCCGTTTCGCGCACGCCCACAATCGTCGGGTTGAGCCCTTCGAGCCGGATGGGAACCGGGTTTGGCGGAGGCAAGTCCACCCGAATGTCCACCGTCGGGATCGGCGCCGTCACCATGAAGATGATCAGCAACACGAGCAGAATGTCGATGAACGGGATCACGTTCGGATCGGAATTGGGCTCCATGCCCTTCTTTCCGCCGCCGCTAGAGACCTTCGCACCCATGGGCTACCTCCGGTCTTCGGCGACGAAGCCGATCTTGGTGAAGCCCTTGTCCTGCAAGCGGTTCATCACCCTAACGACGTTGCGATAGGCGAGGTTTGAATCCGCGCGGATGTAGATGCGCTGATCCAAGATCTCGTCGCGGTCGCCCGCGATTTGGGGCGTGTTGGTTTGCACCGCCTCGTAGGTTTCCTCGCCGAGATCGGCCATCGAAACCTCATCGTTCATGACGTACACGCGCAAACCGCCGCCATCTTCGTTGACCGATATCCACGTCGGCCGCGGCGGACGCTTCGAGGGGTCGATCCGGGCCGACGGCATGTCGACCTCGATGTCAACGCTCGAAATCGGCGCGGCGATCATGAAGATGATCAGCAACACGAGCATCACGTCGATGAAGGGGATCACGTTCGGATCCGCCGTCACCTCCGCGCGGCCGCGTTTGCTGCCGCCGGATGAGACTTTACCCGCCATCGGGTTACCTCCAATGCTTGGTCAGACTCAACCGGCGCGACGATCCATATCGCGCGAAACGAGCGCGATGAATTCCGCGGCGAAGTCCTCAAGCTTGTTGGATTGCTTGGAGATTTGCTTGGCGGCGAAGTTGTAGATCAACACCGCCGGAATAGCGGCGACGAGACCCGCAGCCGTCGCCAGAAGCGCGCCGGCGATACCAGGCGCGACGACCGCGAGCGACGTCGTTTGGCTTTCCGCGATGCCGACGAAGGCGACCATGATGCCCCAAACCGTTCCGAACAGCCCGATAAACGGCGCGTTCGCGCCAATCGAGGCGAGGAAGGTCATGCTCGATCCCAGATCGTCGATGTGCTCGTTCTGACGCGTGGTCATGGCGGAGCCGACACGTTGCATCGTGTGGTCGCGCGCGTCGCGCATCGTGTAGAGACCGAGGTCTTGCGTGCGGCGGACTTCCGCCATGCCCGCATCGAACATCGACTTGATGCCCGAGGCCGGGAGCTTGCGAACGATCGCTTCGGCTTCTTCCACCGAATTGGCCTTACGGAAGGCGGACAGGAAGTCCTTGGTTTGGCCCGAGGCCTTGCGCATCACGTAGATCTTTTCGAAGAGCAGAGCGACGGCGTAGATCGCGCACACGCCCAGGATGATCATGACGCCGAGCTCGACTTCGTTGAGCTTGGTGACGAGATCCCAAAGGCTGACCTCATGTTGCCCAGAGGCGGCGGCGGCGGCTTCCGCGCCGCGTTCCTTCGCAGCTTCAAGCTCGCGCGCCGACGGCGTCACGGTGGTGGCGGCCCCCTGTGTCGTGGTCGCGGTTTGGCCCGCAGGAGCGGCGCCCTGCTGCGCGAACATCAGCAGCGAATTCATCAACGTCATGTTCTGCCCTTTTGCCTGCACTCTTTGCTTGAGTTGGTTCTGCCCCGCCTCGTAGCGAGAGCGCGAACGCCCTGGAAGTTCCTGCTTGCGCTGGGCGATTGGAAACCGCGACCCCTCCAGGGACCGCACCCGTCTCCTCCCACCAACCCTCCTAGGCGCCGCCTCTTCGCGGTCTTCTTCCTGGGCGGCCGTCCACGCCAACACCTAAATTTTCGGAAACGGTGCTCTTGTCAACGTCTCCCGCGCAGTGGGCGACAGCCTTGAGCCATACGCCCCTCACGGGGCCTATTGCACTGACAGGCGGTCGTCCGGCAACCAAAACTTTCGTGAACGTCATCCAGAAATGCAGCATAAATCCGGCGGCGACTGCCAATACCGCCATCCCGGCCCCCGAACGCCGCAGGAGATCCCCATGGCCATGAGGGCCGAAGACCTTGAACAGCTCCTGCGTCAGGCGTTCCCAGACGCGGAAATCCGGATCGATGACCTCGCCGGCGATGGTGATCACTACCGCGCCGTCATCCGGTCCGCGCTGTTCACCGGGAAGAGCCGCGTCGCGCAGCACCAAATGGTTTACGCGGCGCTCAAGGGGCGCATGGGGGGCGAACTCCACGCCCTGGCCCTGGACACAGCCCCCAAGCCTCAACCTTGATGGCGATCCCGCTCCGCCTTACCTGCTCGGGCAAAGAGGAGCCCCATGACTGACGTTCAGACAGAGATCGCACGCACCGTCGCCGAACATCCAGTGGTGCTGTTCATGAAGGGAACCGCTGAGCGGCCCATGTGCGGTTTCTCAAACCAAGTGGTTCAAATCCTGGATCACCTGGGCGTCGCGTTTCACGATGTGAACGTGCTCGCCGACGAAGCCGTGCGCCAAGGGGTGAAGGAGTACGCGGACTGGCCGACCATCCCGCAGCTTTACATCAAGGGCGAGTTTGTCGGCGGCTGCGACATTGTCCGCGAGATGTTCCAGAGCGGAGAATTGAAAGCGCTCCTCGCTGAACAGGGGCTCGCGCCGTAATGTCCGAGGGGCTGACCTTCGCCTGACGCCAACGCTTTCTTGCGGCGCGCGCCTGGCGTAGAGGCGTTCCATGTCATCCGAGAAGCAGCACCCATTCCATCCGCTCACATGGCTGCGAAACTCGTTTCTCGCCGGCGTGGCGCTTGTCTTGCCTTTTGTGGTCACGGGATGGGTGATCTGGCTCGTCGTCAGTTTTGTCGACAACAACGTCGTTCCCTTGATACCGGCGCGGCTTCAGCCGATCGCGGAATCCATACCCGGCGCCGGCGTGTTCATCGCCCTGATCGCGCTCACAGTCGTCGGCGCCCTCGCCGCCAACCTGATCGGTCGTTGGCTCGTTGAAACCGCCGACAAGGCGATCGCGAGTTTGCCCTTTGTGCGCTCCATCTACGGCGGCGCGAAACAGGTCTTCAAGCAGGTCGCTGCGCCGGAACGAACGTCCTTCAAGCAAGCCGTGCTCGTGGAATTTCCACGGCCAGGCGCCTGGGCGATCGGCTTTATCACCAACGAAGACACCGCCGAAGTCGCTCACGACACCGGAGAAAACCTCGTCGCGGTGTATGTGCCGCAAGCCCCCATCCCGACGTCGGGTTTTCTGCTTTATCTGCGCCGAGAAACGCTGAAGCCGCTCGCGCTGAGTTCGGAAGAAGCGCTGAAGCGCGTCATTTCGCTCGGCATCATTCGAGACGAGAACGCTACGCGATCGTAAAGTCCGACGGCTTCCAGTCCGGTTTGGGATAGGCGGGCGCCATGTCCTCCAATGTACGCCGAACCACCGATGCGATAATTGCGTTGCGCCGCCACTTCTTGTCGGCGGGAACGACTCGCCATGGCGCATGCGCGGTCGAGCAGCGTTCAAGCATGGTCTGGTAGGCCTCGTGATAATCAGCCCACAGGGCGCGGTCTTCCAGATCGCTCGGGTTGAACTTCCAGTGTTTCGCCGGGTCGTCGAGGCGCTCCTGCAGCCGCTCACGCTGCTCATCCTTTGAGATGTGCAACATAAACTTGAGAAGCACGACGCCATTCTCGGCGAGGTGACGCTCGAACGCGTTGATCTGTTCGTATCGGCGATCCACCACGTCAGCGGGCGCCAACTTGCGCACCTTCACCACCAGAACATCTTCATAGTAGGATCGATTGAACACGCCGATCATCCCCTTCTTGGGGGCGGCGGCATGCACCCGCCACAAGTAATCATGGGCGAGTTCTTCTTCGCTTGGGCGGCCAAAAGACGTGACGCTCACGCCCAGCGGGCCACAGGCATTGAACACGCCGCGCACGGTCCCGTCCTTGCCCGACGTGTCGATGCCTTGCAGCACGACGAGCAGCGCGCGCTTGCGCTCGGCCCACAGCCGATCCTGCAGCGCGTCGATGGCCTTGGCGTCCCCGGCGGTTGACGCCTCCGCCGTCTCCCGGTTCGGGAACAACGTGTCATCGCCAGGATCGCGCCCCTTGAGGGGGGCCTTGGACCCCGGCGCGATGAGGATGTGATTGTCGATGTCACGGCCGTTGGCCATCCAACGCTCCTAAGCAAACACCACGGTCTTGTTGCCCGAAATGACGATACGCCGCTCCAGATGCCAACGCACCGCCCGCGCCAGCACTTGGCACTCAAGGTCGCGGCCTATCTCAACGAGGTCTTTCGGCGTGTGATGGTGTGCGATCCGGGCGACCGCCTGTTCGATGATCGGCCCCTCGTTCATGCCCACTGCATCGGGGCACTTCAGGGCAAGTATGTAACGGCCACGGCTCACAGCTTGTCCCTAAAGCGAAAAAGGCCCTCCGCAAGGAGGGCCTTCATCAACTCAACCAATACCAGCGCTTAGCTCGCGTAGTATTCGACGACCAGGTTCGGCTCCATCTGCACCGGATACGGCACGTCCGAGAGCCCCGGAATGCGCTGATACCGCGCCGCCATCGCCTTGGGGTCGACTTCGATATAGTCGGGAGTGTCGCGCTCGCCGCTCTGCAGAGCCTCAAGCACCATCGCCATCGAGCGCGCTTTGTCACGCAACTCGATCACATCCCCGACCTTCACGAGGTAAGACGCGATCGTCACGCGGCGGCCATTCACCTTGACGTGCCCGTGGTTCACCAGCTGGCGCGCGGAGAACGGGGTCGGCGCGAACTTCGAGCGGTAAACAAACGCGTCGAGGCGGCTCTCGAGCAGGCCGATCAGATTCTCCGCAGTATTGCCCTTCCGGCGCGCGGCTTCCTCGTAGGTCTTGCGGAACTGCTTTTCCGTGATGTTGCCGTAGTACAGGCGCAACTTCTGCTTGGCGACAAGCTGCAGACCGAAGTCCGAAGTCTTGCCCTTACGCCGCTGCCCGTGCTGTCCCGGGCCGTATTGGCGCTTGTTGACGGGCGACTTAGGCCGCCCCCAGAGGTTTTGGCCGAAACGGCGGTCTGATTTGTATTTGGCTTGGATACGCTTCGTCATGCGCGGATTGCGCCTCTTCCATCGTGACGGGGCCCGGCGGCCTTCCAATAAGGCCGCGACTGCCCTGGCGGTTCGCCCGTCGCCCAGCATGTTGCGGAGCCGGGACGAGCCCGGTCACGCGAAAGCGGGGCTTTTGGGCGAGGCGTGGTCAGAAGTCAACCGGCGCCGGCTCAGCCATAACCACGGGGCAGCCCGCCGCCTTTGGCCTCCATCACCTCCAAACGCAGGAAATCGCCGACATCGTCCCAGTCGCCGAGATCGAGGGGCCAGGGCATGCCGAGACGGATGTGGGCTTCCAACACAGGATCGCTCACCGGAATGTCGCGGCAAATCCAAGTGAGCCTGATGTCGCGATTGTATTTGCGGGCCCATATGAGCTGCGATTGGCAGTAGAGAGCGCCAAGGAACGCGCGATCCACCAGGAAGATCGCCATATCCGCTGCCGGCAAGGCGGTGGTCAGCCTTGAGATATCCCCGTCCACGTCGGCGTCGCAAACCAGC
>DDSN01000118.1 GCA_002343395.1 Hyphomonadaceae bacterium UBA2389
GATGTGGCTGTTGTCGTAAACCTCAATGCGTTCGGGGCGCTCGCTCAGGCCGAACACTTCAGCGACGCCATCGAGCAGCTTCGCCACGCTGCCTGATTCAGCCAGCCGACGCCCCAGTGCTTCGCGTGCGTTCAGGAGCGCGGCGTCGACAATGTCTTTTTTCTCGCCGCGTTGCGGAGCGCGGATTTCGACTTTGCTCTCCAGTTTCAGCGACAGCGCCTGCTCCAGAAGCGCGCAATCGGTTGGCTCGATATTGCTGAGTATGAGTTTGGGCGCTTCGCGCTCTTCATAGAATTGCGCGATGAACGCCGAGAGGATATCCGCCGCGCCTTCTTCGGCGTTGTGACGCGGAAAATAGGCGCGATTGCCCCAGTTCTGGCCGGCGCGGAAGAAGAACACCTGCACGCAAGACTGTCCGCCTTCCTGGTGGAGGGCGAAAACATCCGCTTCCTCGAAGGTTGCGGGATTGATCCCTTGCGAGGCGCGCACGCCCGCCAAGGCGCGGATGCGGTTGCGCAGGCGCGCCGCGCGTTCGAATTCCAACGCCTCCGCCGCTTCCCGCATGTCGGCGGCGAGGCGATCCTGCAATTCGACGGAACGGCCTTCCAGGAACTCCGAGGCGTCTTTCACCAGGCGGTCGTACTCTTCGGCGTTGATCAAGTTCACGCATGGTCCAGCGCAACGCTTGATCTGATACAGCATGCAGGGTCGCGTGCGCGCCGAGTAAGTGGCGTCCGAGCAGGAGCGCATTAGAAACGCCTTCTGCAGCGTGTTGAGCGTGTCGTTGACGGCCTTGGCGCTCGCGAACGGCCCATAGAACTTGCCTTTGAAGCTCTTGGCGCCGCGGTGCTTCTGCAAGCAAGCGATCGGGTGATCGGTACGGATCGCGATGTAGGGAAAGCTCTTGTCATCGCGCATCAGCACGTTGAAGCGCGGCTTCAGGCGTTTGATGAGGTTGGTCTCAAGCAGCAATGCTTCGGTTTCCGTCTCGGTGACGATCACCTCCAGCGAAACGGTTTGGTGAAGCATGCGCGCCACCGCGTTGGTGTGCGCGCGTCCCTGCGCGTATTGGCCGACGCGGTGTTTCAGGCTTTTGGCTTTGCCGACATAAAGCACCTCGCCGTCGGCCCCCAGCATGCGATAGACGCCGGGGCGCGAGGGTAGGCGGCTCCAGGCGTCGCGGATCGCCTCGATGCCCCTGAGCGCCGGCGCTGGCGCGGCTTCGCCGGGCAAGTCTTCCAGTGGGGGCAGTTCGGGTTTGTCGGCGCCGCTCATGTGGTCTTCAATGGGGTTCGTTCGCCGCAAGCCAAGGAGCAAAGGCCCATGATCGTCATCCAAGGATATCTTAAAGTCAGCCCGGAAAACGTCGCGCGCGTGCGCGAAGCCGCCGCGCCGTTGATCGCGGCGACCCGGCAGGAGCCCGGGTGCATTGCCTACGCCTTCGCCGAGGACCTTGGCGAGCCCGGCTTGATCCATATCGCCGAGCGCTGGGCGAGCGAGGAGGCGCTGGCCGCCCACAACAAGACGCCGCATTTGGCGGCGTTCATGGGTCAGATGCCCGGTTTGGGACCGAGCGCCGTCCGCATCGCCCGCTATGATGCCGGGGGCGAGAAAGTGCTGATCGGCGGTTGAAAAACCCTGCGGCCCCTTACCCCCTGGACGGGCGGTCGCGGCGGGGCCAGTTAGGGGCCATGGATAAGGTTCACCGCCTCAAGCCGGCGCCGACGCACGTGTTTTCCGCCCGTGACCCCGAGGAGTGCGGGAGCATGCTCGAGGTTCGCGCGGGCGTGGATGAAATCGACCGGATGCTCGTGGCTCTGATCGCGCGCCGGCAAGGATACATGGACGCGGCCGCGCGCATTAAGCCGAACCGTCAGGCCGTGCGCGATGAAGCCCGGATCAACCAAGTGCTCGCCAACGTGGAGGCGGAGGCGGAAAAGCACGGTCTTTCCTGGGGGATAGCCGAACCAGTGTGGCGTGAATTGATGGAGCGCTGCATCGCTTATGAATTTAGCGTTTGGGACGCGACGCGAACCTGATCCGCGCCTCTGCCAAGATCGGCTGACGCCGCTTTTCCTCTATGTTACCCAGAGCTGCTGGGGCGGCGTCGCCGGGGTGGGGTGATGACGCAATTTGACGTGTCGATGTTTCGCGCTTTGCGCGAGGCCGAGGGGGCTTTTGCAAGCGCGCAAGGTCGCGCATGGCGGGGCGCTCGCTGGAGTGTTAAGCCGGCCCACCGCGAGGGGGGCGGCGCATGAGGTGGTTTCTTGGACTTCTGGCCGTGGTCGCGCTCGTTCTGGGCGTGCTCTATGGCGTCGGGTTCTTCCTGCTGCCCAATTCCCTCGAAGTCACGCGCACCACGGCGATTGAGCGCCCGCGCGCTTCCGTATTCGCGATGATCAACGATCTGCGCATCGCGCGCGAATGGTCGCCGTACAATGCCCGAGATCCGGACGCGGAGTACGAAATCTCCGAAGACCCGGGGCCCGGACAAGCCATGCGGTGGTCGAGCTCTGTGCGCGAGGTTGGCGCGGGGACGATGCGGATCGTCGACTCGATTGAGAACCAATCGGTGGAAACGATCATCGAAATCACCGATCGGGCGATGCTCAATTCCCGCATCGACCTGCAACGCGTCGAAAACGGCACAGCCGTCGCCTGGGTCGTGTCGGCGCGATGCGCGGACGGCGCGATCAACGTGCCTTGCCGTTACATGAACCTGATCATGCGCAGCACCATCGAGCGCGACCTCGACAGCGGGTTGGAACGCTTGAAGGATCGCGCCGAGCAATTGCCGCCGCAGGACTTCGAAGGCTTCGACATCGTTCAAATTCCTGTCGATCGTCAGGACGTGATCTTTGTGGACGTGACCTTGGCGAAACAGAACCCGACATTGGCCGATCGCAATTTGGCGGAGAGCCAAGGCGTCGAGACGCTGAATCGCTTTTTTGGCCAAAACCCCGGGCAGCAGCCCGTGCCCAATACGATTGTTCGCGTTTTTCCAGCGAATAACGGCGTCGACGGCGTCATTCGCTTCAGCATCGGGTTCCCATACACGGGCCCGGCGCCGTTGCTTGTTGGGGTGCGCGCGGGCCAAACGCCGGACGGCGTGGCGCTGCGGGCGACGGTGATCGGGCCGCGCTCGCGGGTGCCTGAAATGTACCCGCGCATCGAGGCGTTCCGGCAGGCGCACCGCATCGCGCTGCGCCCGGGCGTCGAAGCCTGGGAGNNCCCCGCCGATCCCGTCGAACGCACGGAAATTTTCTTCCCGATTGAATAGGCCGCAAACAAAAAGCCCGCGAGTTGGCTCGCGGGCTTTTCTCTATTCGTACAGGCGCTTAGCCGAGAAGCTTCAGGTTCACGGCCTTGGGGCCTTTGCCCTTGGTGTCCGGCAGCGTCTGGAAGTTGACGCGTTGGCCTTCCACCAATTGAGTCAGGCCCGCGCGCTCAACCGCGCTCACGTGGACGAACACGTCGGCGCCACCGCCATCCGGCGTGATGAAGCCAAAGCCACGCGCGCCGTTGAAGAACTTCACGACGCCGTCTTGAGGATCGCCCAACGGCTGCCGGGGCGGACGATCGCCACCGCCTTCGCCGCGCGGGCCGCCACGGAA
>DDSN01000004.1 GCA_002343395.1 Hyphomonadaceae bacterium UBA2389
GCATTGGAGTCTCCTCGGGCCAAGGTGGCGGACTGAGACCTCCAATGCTTGAATGAAACGGCTACGCTTCGTTGAATTTCACCGCGCCGGTGATGATGAGCGGGCTCGCGCCGAACATGCGCACGCAGGTGCGCGAAAAGTGCGCCGAATCGGCAAAGCCGCCATGATGGGCGGCCTCGGTGAGCGACAATCCCTGCGCAATGCCGGTAAAGGCGCGCCGCAGCTTCGACCACAATAGAAATGATCGGATCGGCGCCCCAATCTCATCGCGGAAAAGATGGGCCGCGCGTGACTGCGAGAGGCCGACAGCGCGCGCGAGCGCGCGCGCGTCGAGGGCAGCGTCGCTCTCATGAAAGGCGACAAGCGCTGCATCAATGCGGGCGTCGCGGGCTGGCGCAATTTCGGTTGCGCCCAGCAGGGCGGCCAATCGCTCAGCTGGATCAGCGTCTCCCCCTCCAATCGAGGTTTCGACAATGGCGGCGAGTTCTGCTGCTTGGATCGGGGAAAGCACGCGGATCGCATCGCCGATCGCACGCGCGATCCGCTGCCCGGATGCGCCGTCGGGATCGACGTACAGAAAACTGCTCGGATAGGCCGCTGTTGCGCGATGGGACCTGTTGGCGGGCGCCACGAAGCCCTGGCCATGATGTTCGCCGCTTGCCTCCACCAGCAGTGCGTGAGGGCCGGCGAATGCTTGAATGGCGTGGTGGCTGTGAAAGCCATTGTCGCCCGCCGCACCCAGGAACGCGGCCCAACCCGGTCCGATGCGGGCCGCGCCCCGCCATTTGGCGACTTTATTCATCGCGAAGCGCCCGTGCGAGAGCGACCTTGGCGCGGTAAACGCGCGTTTCGACCGCTTTGGGCGTTAAATTCAGGACGCGCGCGGCGTCGTGATGGCTCATGCCGCTAATGGCCGTCAGCAGCAGAGGCTCTTTGAGGCCCGCCGGCAAGGCCGCAATCGCGCCATCGAGCCGGGCAAGGTCGCGTTGCAGGGCTTCATCGCTTAAATCTGTTGTGGCGGCGATATCTGGGGACGTCTCGATGCTCTCAGCGCCAAAGAAGAAGCGTCGAACGGCCCGCCGGCGGGCCCAATCGCGGCACTTATTGAGCGCTATCCGCTTGATCCATGCTGGGAAGGGACGGTCCTTGTCATAGCGAGCAAGCGCAACCCATGCGGCTGCGAACGCTTCCTGGGTAAGATCATAGGCTTCGTCAGCGTCGGCGACGTAGGAGCGAACGAACCGATACACCTTTTCCTTGTGACGGCGCACGAGCTGAGAAAACGCCGCCTCCTGCCCCCTAAGCGCCGCAGCCACGAGCGATGCGTCATCGCTTTCGGGCGAGGGGGCGCTCATTGCGGCTCGGCGGTCAACGCCTCAACGACGGTGTCGTCGAAGATCGCCTTCTGCTCATCGTTCAAGACCTCGCGCATCGCAAACATATGCGCGATGGTTTCCGTCTGTAGCCGCCCCATCGCGCCATGAAATCTTTCAACGGCGGCCGCCACCCTTGGTCCGTTCTCGTGCTCTTCGCGGATCGCTGCGGCCAGTTCCGCGTTGGCAGAGCGCATTTCAAGTTCGAGCGCGTGCTTGCGGGCGGCGAACGCTCCTTCCAGCGATTCAATTCTGGCGAGCTGATCTGCGCTTAGATCCAGCCGGTGGTGTAGAACATCGTGCATGGAGGGGGCGGGCGCAGGCGCTAGCGCCCGCATGCCCAACCAGACCCCGCCAAAGCCCGCCGCCAGCGCCACCAAGGCCGTCACCAAGATGGCCCGAAACGAAAGTCTCAACGATCATCCCCGAGCAAGGTTGACGGCGCATAAGCGGNNGCGCAAAGGGCGAGAAGTCGCTCCCGGGGCGGGCCGCTGAGGCGCCGCCAGCAAGAACGCCGAAGGTCAGCATGACTGCCGCCAGTCCCGCCTGCCAGCGCCAGTCGCGGGGCCGCCCCACGCTTATGCGCGCGGCTTCTATGCGCTCCCAAACCCTGGGCTCCAACTGATCGAGCCTGCGGTCAAGCGGACGTTCGCGAAGTGCAAGAAGCAATCGTTCAAGGTCGACGGTCATGGTTCCCAACTCTTGTTCCACCAGCAATACGCACGAATGGGCCGGAACCCTCAAGCGGCCTTCGCTTGCGGGTTTTGGGCCGGTGCTGCGTAGCAATAGGGAAGGGTGGAAAACCGCCCCGGGCGAGGGAACGCAGCTTATGGATCAACCGATTGCCGTTCAGCAGGCGTATTGGAACGACTGGAACGCGGCCAAGAACGAGCGCCCGCTCT
Source organism: Hyphomonadaceae bacterium UBA2389 (assembly GCA_002343395.1). Lineage (GTDB taxonomy): Bacteria > Pseudomonadota > Alphaproteobacteria > Caulobacterales > Aquidulcibacteraceae > Vitreimonas. The sequence continues at coordinate 2,276 of DDSN01000004.1, forward strand.
CTGATATCTCCGCCGATCAGCGCGAGTTGGTGGTGCAATGGTTGTCCCGGATCGGACGCACCGATCTCAAAATCTTGGAAGTCGGATGTGGAGCAGGCTGGCTCTGCCCGTCGCTAAAACCATTCGGTCATGTGACCGCCACCGACCTCTCCGAAGGCGTACTCCGCGAAGCCGCCGCGCGCGTGCCGGATGTCAAGTTCGTCGCCGGCGACTTCATGGAGCTCGACTTGGGGACCGGCCAGTACGACGTGATCGTCAGTCTCGAAGTGTTGTCGCATGTGGCCGATCACCCAGCCTTCATGGCAAAGCTCGCCACTCTATTGCGCCCAGGCGGGATGCTCATGCTGGCCACGCAAAACCGACCGGTGCTTGAACGCCACAACAACGTGCCCCCGCCCGCACCGGAACAATTGCGCAATTGGGTCGATCGCGATGAATTGATGGCGTTGCTGATGCCGCACTTTGAGATACGTCAGCTTCGATCTATTTCAGCCACTGCGAACAAGGGTTTTTATAGACTCATTCTTGGCCGCAAAGCAAAGCGCGCCATGCGCGCGTTGTTTGGACGGAGTCTCGAAAACGCGATGGCGCGTGCGGGATTGGGCTGGACGCTCATCGCTCTGGCGCGGAAGCGCTGAAGCAAAGATAGGACCATTATTGTGAACCGCCGCAGGCTTTTGTCCACCACCGTTGTGTTGCTCGCCGCCAGCGTCACGCCCGGCTGCGCTCAAGAGGCGCTAGCGACACCGATGCAGGTGCGACGCGACGCCGGATGCGGCTGTTGCGAAGTATGGACTCAGCAAATGGGGGCGAGCGGACGCTTTCACACGACACTTGTCAACGAGACGGATATGGGGGCCCTGAAGCGGCGGCTCGGCGTGCCCGACGATCTGGCCTCATGTCATACCGCAGAGGTGGAAGGCTTTGTGATCGAAGGTCACGTGCCCGTGCGTGAAATCGTCCGGCTCATTGAAGAACGTCCCGCCGGCGTCCGCGGTCTTGCGGTCGCTGGCATGCCGGCAGGTTCGCCTGGCATGGAAATGCCGGACGGGCGGCGCGACGCATTCGATGTCGTAGCATTCGGCGCCGAACGGAGCGTGTTTGCGAGCTATCCAGCTTCAGCCTGACGCGGCAACGATGAGCTGGCCGCGGCGGATATTGGTTCTTGGAACCTATGGCGGGGGCAACTTTGGCAATGATGCGTGTTTCGAGGCCACGCTCGAATGGCTGCGCGCGGCCTTCACCAACGCCTCGATCGTAGCTGTTTGCGCCGATCCGGTGATCACATCAGAGCGTTTTGGAATTGCGGCAGTCAGCTTGAGGGTGTCTCCATCATTCCTGCCGCGCTGGTTGGACACGCTGCTGCTGCGCCAACCCAGCCTTTGGCTGAACTGGCTGGTCTGTCTTCGCGCTTTGAAACGCTGTGATCTCTTGGTCGTGGCCGGCACTGGCGCCATTCATGACTTTCGCGACCGCCCGTGGGGATGGCCCAGCCGCTTTCTGCGCTGGATGCTTGCCGCGCGTTTGCAGGGCGCGTCGATTTGGTTTGCCTGCGTTGGTGCGGGACCAGTTATCAATCCGCTCAGCCGATGGATGATGGTCTGGGCCACGAAGCTTGCCGCCAGGCGCTGCTACCGTGATCAAAGCTCTTGCACTTATATGAGCGCGCAGGGGGTGGATGAAAGCCAGAGCCTGGTCACCGGCGATATCGCCTTCTTGATGCCCGCCCCGACGCCAAGTGATCGCGGCGTCGGACAAGCCGTCGTTGGCGTCGGGGTCATGAACTATCGAGGCTGGCGCACCAACGAAAAGGTCTATCGCGCCTACATCGAAAGCATGGCCCAACTCATCGAATGGCTGAAATTCAAGGGGCACAAGGTTCGCATTCTGATCGGTCAGCGGCCAACCGATCTCATTGCCGTCGACGATCTTGAAGCGCGCTTAGGCTATGCGCTGATGAGCGATGCGGAGCGTGAGGTCAGCTCCTATCAAGACATCTTGAGGGCGGTGGCCAATACCGACGTGGTCGTGGCGTCGCGTTATCATGTGCAGATCGCAGCCCTCAAAATGCGCCGTCCCGTGCTCTCGATCAGTTACGGTCCGATGAACGATGACTTGATGCGCGCCGCTGGCCTTGGCGAGTTCCTTCACGACATCGAGCGCATAGATCACCGGACGCTCATTTTTCAATGCGACCGACTGATCAATATGCGCTTTCACTTCGGCAAGGTCGTCCAAACCGAGATCAAGACATTGGAAGCTGGACTGCATGAGCGACTGCGAGCCTTCATTTCACCGTCTTAGTCCGGTTTGTCCGGCGCGCGACCTCGATCTTAGGTTTCGACGCGGCGAGATCGTCGAGGATCGGACACTCAGGACGATCGTCGCCATGGCAGGCATGGACGAGCCGCTTCAGCGTCCGCGACACCGCTCGCATGTCCGCTATGCGGGCGTCGATGTTGGCCAGGTGCTTTTCCGCAAGGCGGCGCACCTCGCGGGAGGACCGGCGCCGATTGCGCCAAAGCGTCAACAGCGAGGCGACCTCTTCGAGCGAGAAGCCCATATCCCGGGTCCGCCGGACGAACTGGAGCATCGCGACTTCCGTGTCGCCATAGTCGCGATAGCCATTCTCGCGCCGGTCGGCCGCTTCAATGAGGCCGATGCTCTCATAATAGCGGATCATCTTCGCCGATACGCCCGATTGCTCGGCGGCCATGCTGATGTTCATTCTGAATTCGCTCGCGAATGTTTTCTATTGACCTTCCCATTGTGGGAAGGTGCAAGCTGCTTTTCAAGTCAAACCAGGAGCGCGAGCGCTCGCGTTATCAGCTATGCACACTCACGACCACAGTCACAGCCAAGATCATAAGAGCCAAGCAGGCGCCGATCGCACGCCGCGCGATCCCGTCTGCGGCATGACGCCCAAGCCTGACACGCCGCACAGGCTCATGCACGCTGACCAAGAGGTGTTGTTCTGCAGCGCCGGCTGCAAGGCCAAGTTCGAGGCTGATCCCGCGAAATATACCAAGCCCGCCGGCGAGCATGCTTGCTGCGCCAAGCCTGCCGCAGCAGATGAGGGCGGCTCATGCCATGCGCACGCCCACGCGCCGCACGGTGCGCCGGCCGTCGATCCGATGACAGTTCCGGCCGGTTCGAAATGGACCTGCCCCATGCACCCCGAAATCATCCGCGATGGGCCGGGCTCATGCCCGATCTGCGGCATGGCGCTTGAGCCGATGATGCCCAGCGCCGACGCTGGGCCCAACCCGGAACTGATCGACATGACCCGCCGCTTCTGGATCGGCGCGGCGCTCGCACTACCGGTGCTTGCCCTTGAGATGGGCCGTCACTTCCTCGGTGTTGATCGTTTTGTTCCGCCCGCATGGAATGGCTGGCTGCAATTCCTGCTGGCGACACCCGTGGTGCTCTGGGCTGGCTGGCCTTTCTTCGAGCGCGGCTACCAGTCCTTGAAGACGCGCAATCTCAACATGTTCACTTTGATCGCGCTGGGGACTGGCGTGGCGTGGCTCTACAGCCTCATCGCCCTCGCGGCGCCTTCTCTCTTTCCAGCGGAGTTCCGCGACGCGCACGGTCTCGTTGCTGTCTACTTCGAGGCTTCCGCCGTGATCACGGTGCTGGTTTTGTTGGGTCAGGTGCTTGAGTTGCAAGCGCGCGAGCGCACCGGCGGGGCTATTCGAGCGTTGCTCGATCTTGCGCCCAAGACGGCGCGCCGGCTGCGCGACGGCGCCGAGCAAGAAGTCTCGCTCGATCAGATCGTCGTGGGCGACCGCCTGCGCGTGCGTCCGGGAGAGAAAATCCCCGTCGACGCCATCGTGATTGACGGTCGTTCATCTATCGATGAGTCGATGGTGACGGGCGAATCCATGCCTGTCACGCGAGAGGGCGGCGAGCGCGTGACAGGCGGGACACTCAATCAAACCGGCGCACTGGTGATCGAAGCCGATCGGGTCGGGGCTGACACAATGCTCTCGCGCATCGTGCAGATGGTGGCCGAGGCCCAACGGTCGCGTGCGCCGATTCAGCGGCTGGCGGACAAGGTGTCGGGCTGGTTTGTGCCCGCCGTCATCGTCGTCGCCGCGATCGCCTTCTCAACATGGTGGACGTTTGGCCCATCACCGGCTTTCTCCTACGGATTGATCGCGGCGGTTTCAGTGCTGATCATTGCTTGCCCATGTGCGCTGGGGCTCGCAACGCCCATGTCGATCATGCAGGGCGTGGGACGTGGCGCGCGCGCGGGCGTCCTTATCAAGAACGCCGAAGCGTTAGAGCGGTTCGAGAAGGTTGATACGCTTGTACTCGACAAGACCGGCACGCTGACC
>DDSN01000128.1 GCA_002343395.1 Hyphomonadaceae bacterium UBA2389
TGCGCGTGGAATTTTCGAAGAAGAGATTGATCAGCGTCCGCCCGCGCAGCGTGTCCAGCTTTTTGACCTTTTGCTCAAGCAGCGGCGCGAAGGCGCCGGCGCGGTCGAATAAGCTTTCGACCTCGAAACGATCAAGATCCGCCACTGAGAGGAGATGCTCGTGCCGAAAACGGGCGGGGCTCGTTTGCACTTTCGTTTTTTCGGCGCTGGATGGTCGTTGAGCCATGCGCGCTTGTTAAGCCTTGTGTCTGCTTCGCCGCAAGCATGGCCGAAGAAAGGCGTGGAAAATCGTTTCAGCCCAATTGGCGCCGCGGACTCGGTATTGTACTTATTTTGTTCCAATAGTGGGACGGGCAGGGTTTTCAGGGCTGAAGCAAGGGGAATCGAATGTCGAAGACGCACCCCAAACGTGACGAGCAAGTGCCGCTGCGCCCCGTCGGCTTGGCGCTTGCCGCGGTTGTGGCTGGCCTGGGCGCCGGCAAGGCGCCGCTGGATGAGGGCCGCACGTTGGCGCCGCTTGAACCCGCCTCCGAGGGCAAGACCTTTTTTGTCGATCCGACAAACCATCCTGGCTTCGAGGAAGACGCGAACATGGTGGTCGGCCCCAGCGAGCCGGTCGCGCCGTTTGGCGGTTAAGGGCTGCTCAAGGCGAGCGAGATCGCCAGCGGCATGGTGACGAACGAGACGAGCGTGGTGGCGGTTATGATCGCCGCGACGAGGCGCGCGTCACCGCCCATTTCGCGCGCAAGCGTGTAGCCAGCCGCCGCCGTTGGCGTTGCGCCGATGCCGACAGCGATCGCCACGGCGCCGGGACTCACGCCGAAGACCGTCGCCATAAGCCAGAGCATCGCTGGCGCGACGATGAGCTTGAGGATCGCGGCAGCGGTCACCTTGACGCCATCTGCGCGCAAAGCGACGAAGTCGAGCCCCGCGCCAACGGTCAGCAACGCGACCGGCATGGCCGCCTGCCCGAGCAGACGTAGCGCTTCGCTGACAGGGCCGAAGTGAGTGACGCCGGCAGTCTGCGCCAGCAACCCCGCGGCGCAGGCGAGGATCAGCGGGTTGGCGATGATCTGGTCCAGCACGGCGCGCCAGTTCGCGGCCCGGTTCGCGCCCCAGCGCGAAAGCACGATCACGCTGGCGATGTTGACCGCGAAAACCAGCGGCCCAAACACGATGCCGATCAACTCTTCCCCAAGCGGCCCGTAGAGGGCGGCAGCGGCCGCCAAGAGCGGAAAGCCGTTCCAGCGCAAAGCGCCCTGAAAAACGCTGGTGAAGGCCGGGCCGTCGTTGCGAAAGGCAAGGCGCATCGCCAGCGCCAGGATCATCATGGCCGCGAATCCCGCGAGCACGGCGAGAACGAAGGGCGCCGCGTCGCGGTTGGAAAAATTCGCGCCAGTGACGATCGTGAACAGGAAGGCCGGGTAAAGTATGAAATAGCCGAAGCGATTGACGACGCCGAATTGCTCGGGCGTTGCGACGCGCCGATTGCGCGCCGCCCAACCCAGGGCGATCAATATGAAAACCGGCGCGAGGGCGGCGTAAACCTCAGCCATAGTGAGGCAGGCCGTTACGAGCTAAATGGGAGTAGGTCTCTTCCGCGACCTTCGCGACGGGGTTCCAATCGTCCAGCGTGAGTTCTGAAAGTTGCTTTGTCCGCGGCCCGATGGCGCGATCAAGCGTCTCAACAAAATGGAGAAGCGCCGAGGCCTCTTCGCTGTCGAAGAGAATGTCGCCAATGTTTGTGTCGTTGGGCCCGAAATCGTGGTCGTCGAACATAAAGTGCACAAGAAATTCAACTTCGTGCGTCCGCAAGCAAAGGTCTGGCTTGGTGGCGTCTTTAAGGTAATTCAGAAGCTCGGCGCGAACATGTGGAAACCGAAGGCCCGACCAGTCATCGGGAAAGGCCAAGCTCATGGCGCGCGCTCCCGCATGGCGTCGAGCGCGCCCTGGAGCATGTAGGCGGCGGCCATTTTATCGATGACTTCGCCGCGCCGCTTACGCGAAGCGTCGGCTTCGATCAGGGTGCGCGTCACCGCCGACGTGGAGAGGCGCTCGTCCCAGAGCAGCAGCGGCACATCGCGGCGGGCAAGGAGGTTGCGGGCGAAAGCACGCGCGGACTGAGCCGCGGGGCCGGCGCTGCCATCCATGTTGAGCGGCAGGCCGACCACGAAGCCGACACACTGGCGTGCGTCGTAAAGTTTCAGAATGGCGTCGACGTCGGCGGCAAATTTCGAACGGGTGATCGTTTCGAGGGACGAGGCGATGAGTCGGGTTGTGTCGCTGACGGCGACGCCAATGCGCTTTTCCCCAGGATCGAGGCCGAGCAGGGCGCCGACCTGCGGCAGGGCGGCGGCGAAGGTGGGTGAATCAAGCAGGGCCAAGCGCATTTAGTGGGCGGCCGGCGCCACGCCGGTTGGCATTGGGTTAGACGCTGCCCGCCGCGCGGTCCATAGCTTGAACCGGGGCAGAGGCGCGGCTAAGCCCCAGTCCCATGTCGATCGATGAAAAAACCGTCCGCAAGGTGGCCAAGCTGGCGCGTCTGGCGCTGCCGGAGGAGCGCGTCGCGCCGATGGCGGCTGAGCTTAACGGCATCATGGCCTGGATCGAGCAGTTGAATGAAGTCGATATCGAGGGGGTCGAGCCGATGACCAGCGCCGTTGAAGGCGCTTCATTGCCGATGCGCGACGATGTCGTCACGGATGGTGAGAACCCTGAACGCGTGCTGAGGAACGCACCCAAGGCGGAGGACGGCTTCTTCGTCGTGCCCAAGGTGGTGGAGTGAGCTACTCTCCCCGCTTCTGGATAGGAACCCATCCGAATTGGCATAGAGTCGAGACGGGGCAGGAACTCGCCGACATGATCGCCGCCGGTGCTGTGAAAGGTCCATTCGTCATTCCGGGGCGCACGCAGTGCGAACCCGGAACCCAGAGGCAAACGTTGAGCCATTCGATCCCCTGGGTTCCGGCTCTCGCTTCGCGAGGCCGGAATGACGAACGACAAGGGCGCGCGTGCCTGTGACCTGTTCGATCGCAGCCGAATCACCGCTTCAAGACGATGTGCGCGCGCTGGTCGCGGCGCTCAATGAATGGGCGTTGGCGCAGACGCCGCGCGAGTTCACGCATCACATGACGGTCGAGCAGATGGCGGCGCCGGATACGACGGTGTTCATCGCGCGTGATGCGGGCGGCGCGGTGGTCGGCATGGGCGCGCTGAAGCGGCACGGGCAGGGCTTGGGCGAAGTGAAGCGCATGTTCACACGTCCGGATGCCAGGGGTTCTGGGGTCGCGGGGCGGGTCGTCGAAGCAATCGAACGCCTCGCGCGACAGGAAGGGTTGGCGCGCCTCGCGCTTGAAACCGGCGCCGTCGACGCCTTCGCGCCGGCCTGGCGGGCGTACGAGCGCGCAGGCTTCACGCGTTGCGGCGCGTTCCTCGATTATCCTGCGGATAGCCCGCACAACATCTATTACGAAAAACACCTGACCACATGACCGACCTTACCTCCCTCACGCTTGCTGCCGCGCTTGAAGGCATGGAGAAGAGAAACTTCTCCAGCGCTGAACTCACCGACGCGTTCTTGAACGCGATCGACAAAGCCAATCCCCACCTCAATGCGTATGTCGTCGTCACCGCCGATCGCGCGCGCGCCGCGGCGAAAGCCAGCGACGAACGCCGCGCCAAGGGTAAGGCGGGGCCGCTTGAAGGCGCGCCGCTTGGCATCAAGGACTTGTTCTGCACCGAAGGCGTGCGCACCACGGCCTGCTCTGGCGTGCTCGGCGAATTCACGCCGACTTATGAAAGCACCGTCACGGCCAACCTCTTTAGCGATGGCGCGATCATGTTGGGCAAGCTCAACATGGACGAGTTTGCGATGGGTTCATCAAACGAAACGTCGAAGTTTGGTCCCGTGGTTTCGCCTTGGCGACGCGGCAATGAGGAGGCCAAGCTCACGCCCGGCGGTTCTTCGGGCGGCTCGGCGTCGGCGGTGGCGGCCGATTTGTGCCTCGGCGCGACCGCGACGGACACGGGCGGCTCTATCAGACAGCCCGCCGCTTTCACGGGCACGGTTGGGATCAAACCAACCTACGGCCGCTGCTCGCGCTGGGGGATCGTCGCGTTCGCGTCGTCGCTCGACCAAGCTGGACCGATCGCGAAGACCGTAGAAGACAGCGCCATCCTCCTTCAGTCGATGGCGGGGCACGATGCGAAGGACTCAACGTCGCTGCCGGTCGATACGCCGGACTTTCGCGCCGCGTGTGGCAAGTCGATCAAAGGCATGACGATCGGCGTGCCGGAGGAATATCGCGTCGAGGGCATGCCGCCAGAAATCGAAGCGCTTTGGCAGCAGGGCATTGAATGGGCAAAGGATGCTGGCGCCAAGATCAAGAAGATCAGCCTCAAACACACAAAGTATGCGTTGCCCACTTACTACATCGTCGCGCCAGCTGAGGCGTCGTCCAATCTCGCGCGATACGACGGCATGCGTTACGGCGCGCGCGTCGCCGGCAAGGACTTGACGTCCACCTATGAACAATCGCGCGCGTCTGGCTTCGGCGCGGAGGTGCAGCGCCGGATCCTGATTGGCACCTACGTGCTGAGCGCGGGCTATTACGATGCGTATTACCTGCGCGCGCAAAAGGTGCGCGCGCGCATCGCCGAGGACTTCCGCGCGGCGTTCGCGGAGGTGGATGCGATCTTGACGCCAGCGACGCCGTCGGCGGCGTTCGCGCTTGGGGAACGTTCTGGCGACCCCGTTCAGATGTACCTCAACGACATTTTCACCGTGACGGCGAATCTGGCCGGACTTCCCGGTTTGGCCCTGCCGGCAGCCGTGGACGGGAACGGGTTGCCGCTCGGTTTGCAGGTGATCGGGAAGGCGCTCGATGAAGAAAGCGTGTTCGCGGTGTCGGCCGCCCTGGAAAAAGCCGCAAACTTCGGTACTAAGCCAGCCAAATGGTGGGCGTGAGGTGACGCAATGCACGAACTGCTGGAGCGCTTGGGCCGTGGAGACACGCGCCTGATCGAAATGTGCCGGGAAGCCAACCGGGTGTGGTCGGACTTCCTGGAGGAATTGCGTCCGGCCGATACCGGAACGCTTTCCGCCCGGCTCGGGTTTTTTGAACCCACGTTCAAGAGAATTTTCGAGAGCGAAACGCTCGGGCAGACGATGATGCCTTGGACGGGTTTCGCCGTATTGTACGACACCAAGACGGGCTGGGGTGAAAACCTGGGCCGCGCGAAGCAACTGGCTGAGGCGTTTTCGCGCAGCAATTGCAGCAGCGAAGTGCGCTCGGAAGCGCGCAGCGCGGTGATCTCGTACGAACTCGAGGGGCCGCAGGCGGGCGGCGTTGCACAGCCGAGACGATAAAGGCGCGCGGCTGCACCGCGAATCCCGTTAGGGTGCGGCGATGGCTAAGAATAAACCGAAGCACGCTTCCGCTGACCGTCCGCAACGGCGTCCGCGCGCCGAGATCGATCGCAACTACTTTCTTGGCGATGTGTTCATGAAGACCGGGGCGGCGACGGGCGTCGCCTTGGCTATGATCGCGTACTACACGCCCTTTTCCCTCGAAGAGGCCATGGAAAATGGGATGTACGCCTATCTCAGCGTGGTGGGCGGGTTCGCGCTGATTGGCGTGGGCTTTTATCTCGTGGGTCGCCACCTGCGCCACGAGGCGACGCACTGGGATTTCGACTAAGCCCTGCTTGACCTCGACGGCTGAACCGACGACGTTCGCGCGTCATTGGAGTCAGCCTCTTGAACGCAGCCGAATGCACGCGCTTGGGCGCATATTTGAGCAAACTGTTGGGCTCGCCAACGGTCTCCGTCGTCGCGCGGAAAGGCGATGAAGGCGCGATGCTTGTCGACGGCAAGGAGGTCGCCGAACTTGTTCGCGACGAGGACGAGGGCGAGTTAAGCTACGCCATCAGCCTAGCGCTGCCACGCGCTCCGGGTGCGAAGAAGAACGCTCCGATTGACGATAGTGAGCGCGCGCGGTTGCAGGCGGTGCTTCGTCAAACCCTCCATGCCGCCGAACTCGACGTACGGGCCCGCCCGCGAAAGACGGACTCTGCGGAAGTGTATGTGCACGATGAATTCATCGGCACGCTCTCGGTCGATGAAGATGAGGGCTATTTTCTCACCATGAGCATTCTCGATATTGATCTCGAGGCCTAGCGCATGGTCGGTGAAACCGACCCGGGGCGCATTCCCTATTACATGGCGGCATCGACCGTCCTGCTGGCCTTGATAATTTGGAGCGTCGCGTCGATTGGCTCAGCGCGCCGCATCGGCGTGGCTGCTGCCTTTGGGGTGGCGGCCGCGGTTTCTGTCGTCGGAATTCTGTTCGCCAAGTTCGGCGCCAATTTTGGTCTCCCTTGGCAAGTGTATTACACGGTCCCGATGCTGGCGACGGTCCTTGGGCCGCCGGTTGTCTTCAGGTTCAATTTGGCGCGGTGGTTGGCATATGTTGGTTTGGCTGGTGTCAGCGCACCGCTCATCCACGCGGGGTTTTTCTATGCATTGGGGTGGAGCGACTACATGCCATTCCTGCATCTGCCGCGATAAGAAAACGCCCCGGCGGCGCCGGGGCGTAAGTCACTCGTGAATCCAACCTGAAGTCCAACCACGCGGTTTGAGATGAAACGGCGTGGGGGCGCGTGTTACAAGACACCCAACATGGAGGCGACCAGTGGGTGGCGGACAATATCGCTTTCGCCCAGGCGAACCACGGCGATATTGGGAACTAATTCAAGGCGCTCGGAGACAGAAGACAATCCGGACAGATCTGGCAGCAAGTCAGTCTGCGCTGGGTCGCCGGTGACGACCATCGTCGAGTGCCAGCCCAGGCGTGTCAGCAGCATCTTGATTTGGCCATAGGTGCAGTTCTGCGCTTCGTCGATCACGACAAACGCGTTGTTCAGAGTTCGCCCGCGCATGAAGCCGACGGGCGCGATCTCGATGAGGCCCTCGGCCATTAGCGCCTTCAGGCGTTTGGCCGAGAGGCGATCCGTCAAGGCGTCATAGAGCGGCCTCAAATAGGGGGCGAGCTTGTCCTCCATCGCGCCAGGCAGGAAGCCCAGCGATTCGCCTGCTTCCACCGCCGGTCGCGACAGCACGATACGGCCGACTTTGCCGCTCTCCAGCGCTTCGACGGCCTTGGCTATCGCGAGATAGGTTTTGCCCGTGCCCGCGGGCCCGAGCGCCAGGACCAGCGCATGTGCGTCAATCGCGGCGATGAGTTGCTCTTGGCCCTTGGACTTCGGCCGAATGGTCTTGACGAAGCTCTGCTCGCGTCCGCCGTCGTTGGTGGGTTGCCATCCGCCTTCGAGCACTTGGAGGTTCCGCTGGCGGCGGTCGTCACGCTGAAACTCTTGAACATTGAGCACGCCTTGTGCGTGTCTGCGCTTGCTGGTGCGCTTCGTCATTAAGGTCTCCTTCTTGGAGCGGACGTGGGTGGAGACGCCGCGGCTTCTGCCGGCGGCGGGAGGATCGAAGAAGTCCGAGGAGTCGAGGGAGTCGGCGGCGGGAACGCCGCGTAGCGTTTTCGAGGCTTTGCGCTGACTGCGCCGTTCGCCCACGCTCTCCCCCACAAATGGGCTTTCGCCCTGGAGACGGGCGGATCAGGAGTTCTGATCCGATGTTCTCATGAGACGCTGAACCGGTTAACGACGCATTGAAGCGCGGTAAGGTCACAAAAAATTCGCGCCAAGCCGTCGAGGCAAACCTGGAGTTGAGCATGCCCATCTATGCGCTGGCGGACGCCGATCTCGAAGTGGAGGACGCCGATGCTTTTTGGATAGCGCCCACCGCGGTGCTGATCGGTCGGGTTGTGCTCAAGCGCAATGCCTCGGTTTGGTTCGGCGCGGTCCTACGCGGCGACAACGAACCGATCGTCGTCGGCGAAAACTCCAATGTGCAGGACTGCAGCGTGTTGCACACCGATATAGGCGCTCCGTTGACCATTGGACGCAATGTTACGATTGGACATCAGGTAATGCTGCATGGCTGCACAATCGGCGACGATACGCTGATCGGAATCAAGGCGACCGTGCTCAACCATGCGCACGTCCCAAGCCGCTGCTTGGTGGGCGCGCACGCGCTGGTGACGGAGCGCAAGAGCTTCGAGGTGGGATCGCTGATCACCGGCGCGCCGGCGCGGCTGGCGCGCGTGCTGGATGAGCCGCAGAGGCAGATAATTCAGCATTCCGCGGCGCACTATGTCGATAACTGGAGACGTTATCGCCGCGATTTGCGGGATAGCCGCTTCCCCTAGACCTGAGGCGTCAACGCGTCGGGCGCGCGCCCGTTCCACACCTTGGCGATGCGGACGTCGACGTCTGGGCCAAGATTGAACCACGCCAAGCGATCCCGGGTGGCGTCGACCACGATGAAGCGGTCGCCCATCTCAAGCGTCTGCGAAAGCGTGTTGCGGATCGTCCCGACTGATTGGCGGGTGCGCAGCAGCCATAGGCCGTTGGCGAGTTCGCAGATGAAGCCGAGGCTTTCGAGGCCGGCGACAAAGGCGTTGAAGGCGCCCGACACGATCTCGGCATGCACGACGACATTAGCGGCCACGTCGTTGGCGGGCGTCGGCGTGCGCAGGCCGCGCAATGACATGATGCGGCGCGCTTCCGTCCAAGCGCCATCCGGCTTATCGGACAGCAAAGTGCTCGGTTTGACCCGCCCTTCGGACATGAACTGGGCGATCCGATCAATGTTGTATGGGCCAAACGCGCGCCCGCGCACCTGAACCCACCATTGGCTCTGGGCGATCGATTTTGAGGGCATTACCGCGTCGGCCACGTCTGTGCTCCATTTTGAAACGGAGCCAGACGTACTAACCCCGCTTAAGCGGGGCCGGTGCAACCACTATGCCTGGGGCTGCATTAGTCTTGTGAGGCCGCGGCCGTGCCGCGCGGTTCGAAATCGATGGCGAAGCCGTTTTCAATCAGGCGCGCCACACGGCCGTAAATGTTGCCGACGCGGACCCAAACACCCAGCAAGGGCGGTGGACGCTTTGAGCGAATGGTGATCCCCGCGAGCGAAAAGTCGAGCACTTCGCCTTCGTAGGTTTCGCCGGTTTCAAAAAGCAGGGTCACGAACTGCCCGCCCTGGCGTGGCGCTGGCTTCGCCGGCTCCTCGACGCCGAGGTCCTTGTTAATCGTGAGCGTTAGTTGCTCGGCCAGTTTTTCGCGTTTGTGGGCGCTGAAATCAAAGATGATGGCCGCGCCGTCCTCGCCGCGGCGCGCGACATTGCCCGAAACGCGCCCAATGCCGTCAAGGTAAATCACGACCTTCTCGCCAACATCAGGCAGCACGGGCGCTTGAATGCGCACGTCGCCGGGCGAGATGTCAGCGGTGCGGCAATCGTGCTCGCGGCCGAGGGTGTCGAGCATGCGCCCGCCGATGATCACAGGCAGGCGGCGGAACCGCCGACGTTCGCGAAGGCCGACTTGGGCCGCGGTGAGGCGGCGCGCGGCGCCGGCAAAGTCAAGCTTCTGGGCGGTGCTGGTCATGACACGATAAATGCCCGTTCACCGTAAACGTTTGCTTAAGGTTTGACGGAGCGGCAGGGCTTGGCGCCGCCGTTTTGGGCGCGCAAAGGGTGAGGGACGTGCTTTTTTGAGTAAGGACGACAGCCGTGGCTGATGAGGCAAGCGCCGGGCGCTTTGATTTCGTGATTGTCGGCGCTGGCAGCGCCGGGTGCGTGCTAGCCAACCGGCTCAGCGAAGACCCCAACGTAACCGTCGCGCTGCTTGAGGCGGGGGGCAAGAACGAGTCGATCCTGGTTAAGATGCCGGCCGGCGTTGGCAACCTCATCGCCAACAAGGGCGTCAGCAATTGGGGCTTTGAAACGACGCCTCAAGCTCATCTCGACGGGCGAAGCCTTTATCAACCGCGCGGGCGGGGCTGGGGCGGCTCCTCCGCCATCAATGGCATGATCTACATTCGTGGTCATGCGCGCGACTATGACCATTGGCGCCAGATGGGGCTGACGGGCTGGGGCTATGCGGACGTGTTGCCATACTTCAAGCGCGCGCAACACCATGAAGACGGCGCCGATGCATGGAACGGCGAGGGCGGCCCGCTTTGGGTGTCGCGGGGCCCGCCGGGCGATCCGATCTACAAGGCGGTTATTCAAGCTGGCGCGCAGGCGGGTTTTCCGGTGACGCGGGATTTCAACGGCTACCAACAGGAAGGCGTCGGCCCTTATCACCTGACTATTCGTGACGGCGAACGTTGGAGCGCGTCGGCGGCGTATCTGCGTCCGATCATCGGCGCGCGACCGAACTTGCGAATTATCTCGAACGCACAGGCGGCGCGCGTGATTTTCGAAAATAAGCGGGCGGTCGGCGTGGAATTCTCGGCTGGTCGAAACCAGCCCCTGCAGCGCATATTCGCGAGCCGCGAGGTTCTTGTGTGCGGCGGCGCGTTTCAATCGCCGCATTTGCTGATGCTCTCGGGGATCGGGCCAGCCGAGGAGCTGCGAAAGCTTGGCGTCGATGTCGTTCACGACGCGCCGGAGGTGGGCCGCAATCTGCAAGATCACCTCGATGTCTGCGTCATCTACGAGATGACCAAACCGATATCGATGTTTTCGAAAACCAAAGGGCTTAAGCAGCCGATGATTGGCTTGCAGTACATGCTGACCAAACAAGGGCCCGGACGCACCAATCATCTCCACGCCGGCGCGTTCCTAAAGACGCGCGGCGAACTCGACAGACCCGACATTCAACTCCATGTCGTGAACGCGGTCATGATCGACCATGCGCGTGTGAAACCGGACCGTGATGGCTTTACGATCCATGCGTGCCAGTTGCGTCCGGAAAGCAGGGGGACGGTCAAATTGGCGTCGCGCAACCCATTTGACGCGCCGCTCATCGATCCGAACTATCTGGCGGAAGAAACTGACCGCCGAACCATGCGCGACGCGGTTCGGTTGGTGCGCAGCATCGTCGGGCAAGACGCCCTGAACCTTTATCGTGGGCCGGAAATGCGCCCTGGCGGTCATGTTCGCACGGACGCGGAGATCGACGCTTGGATCAGACAGACGGCGGAGACGATCTATCATCCCGTTGGCACAGTGCGCATGGGCGCCGACGACAAGGCGCCGCTTGACGATCAGCTGCGGGTGCGCGGCGTGGACGGGCTGCGGGTCATCGACGCGTCAGTGATGCCGACTTTGATCGGGGGCAATACAAACGCGCCCACGATCATGATTGCCGAGAAGCTTTCCGACATTATCCGCGGCAAACCGACATTGCCACGGCAGGAGGCCTCCATAGCCGAGGATCAGCGTGCAGGGGCGGCCTAGTGTCGGCAGGCGATGTGGCGGCAACGCCACTTGTCGGCTTCGACCGTACGTTTGCACGGCTTAAGCCGTAGATTCGCCAAAGACGCAGTTCAACGCGTGGCGTGCCGCCTCTTGAGGAGCCGCCACATGCGCTTCGTTGTTCTCGCCCTCGCCCTGTTCGCATCCACGCCACTCGCTTTTGCACAAGACTCCGAGATGGACCGCGCCGAGTCCGAGCTTCGCGACGCCATGGCGCCCGCGGCCTCCGCTGGCGCGCGGGTCGAGCGTGTGTCGCCGGACGAGATCAGGATCATCATGCCGTCGGATATTACCTTCGACTTCAACCGCGCGGACTTGCGGTATGAGTTCCTTCCGCGCGTTCAGGAGCTTGCTTCAACGCTGCGCCGCTTTCCGGGCATGACTGTCGACATCGTTGGCCATGCAGACGCAATTGGTTCGGACGTTTACAATCAACGCCTCTCTGAGCGACGCGCTTACTCCGTGGGCGACGTGCTCAGTCGTTACGGCGTAAACTACGGGCGCTTGTCCATGAGCGGGCGCGGCGAATGGGAGCCGATCGCCTCGAACAACGACGAGTGGGGTCGAGCGCGAAACCGGCGCGTCGAAATCCGCGTCCTTGGGGCGAAGAAGTAGCTTCAGTCGTTGACGACGACGAGGCGCATGCGCGCCGGCGGCTTGGCTTCGGGCGGGTGGATCGATGCGATCCGTAGGAGTTGGATCGGCCGGCCATCCAGGAACGGCTCTCCGCCCAGGGGCTGGAACATCCCTAGATACCGCTCGCCCAGCATGGCGCTATCGAGTCGCAACGGCGTCACAAGCAGCTCAGCGCCGAGCGTTTTTCCGCAGAGCGTCTGGGCAGTGACGCGGACGATGCCGGGTTGCCCCGCGGCGGCGCACGCCTCGATCAGCGCGCGCATAAGCATGAGATCGGGTTGAAGAAAGAAGCGCGCGAAATCGTGCTCCCGCAAATCACGACCGAAGAGCGTGATCAGTTCCTGTCCGAAAGTGCGAATGGGGAGGCGTCCATCATTCGTCCGCTCGATCACAAACAAGCGCTCGATAACCTGATCGGCGCCGCCCTTTTTGGGAGCGTGGCTATCCCCAGCCAACGCGCGCCCGTAGGCGAGCAGCGCCCGGGTGTCAGGGTGGAAGGTCTCTTCGCCGATCATATGACGGCGCAGGAGCAAGCCTTGGACCTAAGCCTGGTGGGCGAATTTCGTGCTGGAGCGGGCGCGATTCCCGCCTCGCGCTAACCCCGGTGCGACGCTTGCAGCACCCTACGCGAACAGCGCGAGACGCCCACGATGCGAGAGCCAATTCGGCACACTGTGATGCGGGCGTGCCTCGCCGGCCTCGCGTTCGGTTTGGCGGCGTTGGGACTTTACTGGCTCTAGCGCCCGACAGTGATGTCCGTGAGCGACGTCCCATCGCACATGATATGGATGGTCGTGTAGGGAGCGCTTGCGGGGCCAAAATAGCGCACGGCGTGGGGTGTCTCGACCTCGGCGGTTGGCCCGCTTGGCGGACGCACGGTCAGCACCAAATGCGGCTCGGTGGAGTCCGGGGTGTCTCCGGCATCGCGCAGCAGCGAGACCGAGTAACCCGCGCGTGGCAGCAGGATCGTCCCGTTTACCGTGAGGCTTGGAGGCGTGTTTGAGCCAAGTTCGGCCTCCCAGTCTCGCTGCGCGCGGATATCGCAAGGCAGGGACGGCGCGGGCGTCGCCGCTGGCGCTGTCTCGACGGCGTCAGCACTCTCGGTCGCCGGCGTTTCCGTGGGTGCGCCAGGAGCAGGCTGTTGGCAGGCGGCCAAGGCTGCGGCGCTCAACACCGCCGCCAACGCGTGCGTCAACTTCATGGGTCGCCTCCCTCTTGGCTGCACCAAGTTAGCATAAGGCGAGAGCGGCAGTCTAACAAAGGCGTAACCCTAGACAACACCGCCCATGGCCCCCTAAGTCCGCGTTATGACTGCGCTCGACGTTCGCTCTGCCCGGCCCGACCAGCTGGTGGCTGGGGAAAAATCCAAGTGGGAAATCATTGTTGGCCTGGAGGTCCACGCGCAGGTGACCTCTAACGCCAAGCTCTTCTCCGGCGCCAGCGCGGCGTATGGCGGCGATCCCAACGCACATGTTTCGCTGGTGGATGCGGCGATGCCTGGCATGCTGCCGGTGATCAACAAGTTCTGTGTGGAGCAGGCGATCCGGACGGGATTGGGGCTCAACGCCGAAATCAATCGAAAGAGCCGCTTCGATCGGAAGAACTACTTCTATCCCGACCTGCCGCAAGGCTATCAGATCAGCCAATACAAGGAGCCGATCGTCGGCGAAGGCGAGATCGAGGTCGAGCCCGACGGCGAAGAGCCGATCACGATCCGCATCGAACGCCTGCACCTAGAGCAAGATGCGGGCAAGTCGATCCATGACTTGTCGCCCAGTGAGACATACGTCGATCTCAATCGCGCGGGCGTTGCGCTGATGGAGATTGTCTCGCGGCCAGACATGCGTTCGGCCAAGGAGGCGGCCGCTTATTTCAATAAGCTGCGCTCGATCGTGCGCGCGCTCGGCACGTGCGACGGGAACATGGAGGAAGGCTCCATGCGCGCGGACGTGAACGTCTCCGTGCGCAAAGCTGGGACCAAGGACTGGGGAACGCGCTGCGAGATCAAGAACGTGAACTCCACGCGTTTCATGATGCAGGCGATCGAGTACGAAGCGCGCCGACAAGTCGAAATTTTGGAAAGCGGCGGCGCCATCGATCAGGAGACGCGCCTGTTCGATCCCGACAAAGGCGAAACGCGCACGATGCGTTCGAAGGAAGACGCGCACGATTACCGCTACTTTCCGGATCCGGACTTGCTGCCGCTGGTGCTGGACGCGAGTTGGATTGAGCAAATCCGCGCTTCGCTGCCGGAACTGCCGGATGCGAAGAAGAAGCGCTTCATGAGCGAATACGGGCTCTCGGCCTATGACGCCTCCGTGCTCTCGGGCGATGGCGACGCCGCCGGCTACTTTGAGACTGTCGCTAAGGGGCGCGACGGAAAAGCCGCAGCGAATTGGGTGAGCCAGGAACTCTTTGGAGCGCTCAACAAGAAGGGTTTGGAGCTTGGCGCCTCGCCGGTGAAGGCCGAGGCGCTGGGCGCGCTGCTCGATCTGATCAAGGATGGCACGATCAATGGAAAGATCGCCAAGGACATCTTCGCCAAGATGATGGAGACCGGCGAAACGCCCGGCGTGATCGTGGAGCGCGAAGGCTTACGTCAAGTCACCGATACGGGCGCGATTGAGAAGGCGATCGACGATCTGATGGCCGCGAACGCCGACAAGGTCGCCGACGTTCAGAAGAACCCGAAGGCGTTCGGCTGGTGGGTCGGGCAAACCATGAAAGCCACTGGCGGCAAAGCCAATCCAGCGGTGGTGAACGAGATTTTGAAAAGGAAATTGGGGGTCTAAATCGCTCGCGCCGCCAGCGGCGTGTAGCGGGCGACGTGGCCGGCGGCGCCAAGTGCTGCCGGCGTCAAATCGATGTCAGCCCTGAGGTGCGCTTCGAAGGCGCCGGCGCTTAGCGACGCAACGCGGTCGCCGCCCGGCATGAACGCCTGCATCATCACGGCGGCCCAGAGAAACAGCAACATGTCGACCCCTCCGTTTCGCGGCGAGGATCGGCGCGGCATGCTTTCCAACGCGTTAAGAGAAATGACGGCGCGCTCTTGCGAGACGCGAGCCCGACCCTCATGTTGAGCCGTCCAGCGGGGATTTTCGATGCAGCAACCGATCGATTTGTACTTTTGGCCAACCCCAAACGGATGGAAAATTTCCGTCGCTCTCGAGGAAATGGGCCTGCCTTACACGATGAAGCCGGTGAACATCGGCGCGAACGAGCAATTCAAGCCAGACTTCTTGGCGATCAGTCCGAATAACCGCATGCCGGCGATTGTCGATCCCGATGGTCCTGGCGGGCGGCCGATCTCCGTATTCGAGTCCGGCGCGATCCTGCAATATCTCGGACGCAAGACCGGCAAGTTTTATCCCAGCGACGAACGCGCACGCATTACGGTTGACGAGTGGCTGTTCTGGCAAATGGCGGGCGTGGGGCCGATGTTCGGCCAAGCGAGCCACTTTCGGAACTACGCGCCTAATCTCGTCGATGATCCGGGAAAGATTGAATACGCGGTTAAGCGCTACAATAACGAGGTCAATCGGTTGCTCGGCGTGCTCGATCGCCGCCTCGACGGGCGAGCGTTCGTCGCCGACGAATACTCCATCGCCGAAATGGCGCTCTACCCATGGGTCAAGCTCGCCGGAATTTTCGGGCAAGACATGAGTGCTTTCCCGCTTGTTAACGCATGGCTCGATCGCGTCGCCGAGCGCCCGGCCGTGCAGCGCGGGATGGCTGTTGGGGCCGAACTGCGCCGCCCGCCGCCCTCGCGCGAGGAGACCCAAAAGATTGCGCAGTCGCTTTTTGGGCAGACCGCCGCCTCAACGGCGGAGGCCGCGAAACAAGGCTGACGCGTCTTAAGCTTATTGCAATTTATGCATGTCATTCCTCTCGCCTGTCGACGCTTGAATTGCGTCGGCGGTGTGGGGTGGAGTGAATGACGCCTTAAGGCGCGGCGCTCCGCAGGTAAGGACCAAGGGAGCAGCCAAAATGGCGTTCACGGATTCTGAAATCGCCGAAGCGCACGAAGCCGTGCGTTCATGCGGCGACAGCGAAAATCTCTACAAGTTGGGTTTGATTTACTCGACAGGTCAGGGCGACGGGATGGACCTCGTGCAAGCGCACATGTGGTTCAACTTGGCGGCGGTGCGCGGCTCGGAAGCCGCGAAAGAGTGCCGGCGCGAACTCGCGGATCAGATGTCGAAGGACGAGATCGCGGAAGCGCAGCGGCGCGCGCGCGAGTGGTTGAGCGTCAAGCACCACTGATCAGAGCGCAGTTTCGATTTCCGGCGCCACGATCGATACGCGCTCGAACTCAGCGCTTTTCAGTTCTTCCAACGCATCGACGACGTTGTGATAGGCGACGTTGAGATCAGCGCGCACGAAGATGCGCGCTTCCATTTTCGCCTCGTCTCGCGTGTAGGCGGGATTGACGCTCAGAATATGATCGAGCGCCGCCGCCGCCAAGCCGCCCAAGGGCGTTTCCTCATCGCCGACAAAAACGCGCACGCCCGTCGCGGAGGATTCGATGCGGACAATGGTCGGCGCAAGCCGTTCGGGCGCGCCTGCGGCCTGGCGCGGCAGGTCGACGCGAAGGTCAGTCGTTGGTTTTGGCGCCGTCACCATGAAGATGACCAACAACACCAAAAGCACATCGATGAAGGGGACAACGTTCGGCTCGGCGTTCTGAGCTCGCACCCCGGATCGTTGTCCATTCCTGAAAACTGAAGCCATGCTCTCCTCCCAGCGCCTTTTTGCGCTCGTCGATGGGGGCGGCGCCAATCACGGGCGCGAGAGCGGCTTCACGAATGCGCGAGGGATCAGCGTCGTTTCCCGTCGCGCCACATGATCATCGGCGTACGCGCCATAATTTGGAGGTCGAGCCAAAGCGAGGCGCGCGCGATGTAGTCGAGGTCGAGCTTTACGCGCCGCCGCAAAGCCGCCGGCGTCTTGACGCCGCCTCGTGCGCCATTGACTTGCGCCCAGCCGGTGATGCCTGGCTTCACCCGATGACGATGCGCATAGGCAGCGACGACTGCCTCCGGCTTCCGCGCGCCGGTCTGCATGCCCGCCGCGTGCGGGCGCGGTCCCACCAGGCTCATGTCGCCAGCGATGACGTTGAGCAGCTGCGGCAGCTCGTCGAGCCCGAAGCGGCGCAAGAACGCGCCGATGCGCGTGGGGCCGCCGCCGCCGATCTCAAGGCTCCGGAACTTCAGCAGGGTGAACGTGCGGTTGTTAAAGCCGAGACGTCGCTGACGGAACAGGACCGGGCCAGGCTTGTCCAGGCGAATAGCGGCGGCGATCGCAAGCATCGGCAATGCGAGAGCGGCAAGCAGGATCGAGCCCAGGGCCAGGTCAACAATGCGCTGCAGGAGAGCCCGCCTCAGACAACGCGGGCGACCAGACACACAGGCGACAGCAACGCCGTTGAGCGTATCGACGCCGAGGCCTTGCATGTGCTCGGTTTCAAAGTCGAGCAGCAGATCGATGCGGTGAGGCGTTTGCTTCAGCGTTTCAATAACAGCACGTGTGCGCTTGGTGGCGTGGGCAGGTAGGGCCACGACGATCCTGTCGGCGACGGGCAGTCCATCCCAGTCGAGCATGGCTCGCACGGATCCGGCGACTGGGATTCCGTTGACGCTCGCCGGCGCACGCCCCACGCGGTCATCGGCGAGCGCCAAGACGCGCACCGCACCCGACCTTTGCGCACGTTCGATAAAGCGCTGCGCGGCTTCGGTGGCGCCGATCACAATACAGGTCTCGCTGAAAACGCCCCGGCGGTGCGCGGCGGACAACCACAGCATTGTCGCGGCGTGAACGCCGGCCATCACCAGTGCGGCGAACGGCAAGACGGCTGACAAGGCGCCCGCGCTCTGCGCGTCCGGCGCTAGGAGCATGGAGAGGGTGAGCCCCGCGATTGCGCCGAGCGCTAACCCGCCGATGGACCGCTCAGGGCGGAAATGCGCGAATTTGGGAACATAGCTCTCCGTCAGCCAGAGCCCGGCTTTGAGAGCGAGCGCGCACGCGAAGAAAACGGCGGCGAGGGCGAGCGGCAATTCAAGGAGACTTCCGCCAGCGCCCCACCGCGCCGCCAGGTCGGCGGCGGCGAAAACCAATCCCCAATCGAGAACGGGCAATACCAGCGCCGCAACGCGCCGCGGAACATGCGCGCCTCGCCGCGTCGTGCTCGGGAACTTTCGGATGATCGGCTTGGACACGACGAGCCGATCGCTCTCGCGGGGCGGCTCAAGGTTAAGGCCATACAGGCCGAAGGCCGCCGCGGTTCTCTGAAGCCATGCTGCTTCGCGGACTTCGGTGTCGTTTGGGCGCTCGGCTAACGAAAGTGCGGCGCGACTACGTCCGCGCGGTGCACCGCGGGCCGCATTGTCAGCGCTGGGACGGCGCAAAGCGGTTTTTGACATGGTCGAGCCTCGGCGGTGGGTCTTAACCTCGACTGAGCCGCAAGGACGGCGCCAGTTAACGCTGAACGGCGGCGCATTGCGCCTTGCGGGTCCGGGCCTGGCCGTCTAATCGAGAAGCCCGCTGGAGACGTGGCCGAGTGGCTGAAGGCGATGGTTTGCTAAACCATTATACGGGTTAAACTGTATCGAGGGTTCGAATCCCTGCGTCTCCGCCATGTATTCTATTGGAAAGATTGCCTAAATCGCTACTGCGGCCGCTGCTGCGCTCGACCATGCCCACTGAAAATTGTAACCGCCGAGCCACCCGGTCACGTCGACGCACTCGCCGATGAAGAACAGGCCCTTAACCAAGCGGCATTCCAGGGTCTGCTGTGAAAGCGCGGCGGTGTCGATGCCGCCGACCATGACCTCGGCCTTTGCATAGCCTTCGGTTCCGACAGGGGTGAGCGGCCACGTTTTGAGCGCGCGCGCGATATCGAGCAGCGTAGCGTCCTTTATGTCGCCGAGCGCCGTGTCGGAGCTTTGGGCGATTTCGCTGGCCCGCGCCGCGAGCGCCTGCGCCAGCCGATCCGGAAGCAGCTCCGCAAGCGCGGTCTTGAGCGACGACCTTGGCCGCTCGCGCTTGCGGGTTAGGAATTTGTCGAGCGGCGCTTCGGGCGCCCAGTCGATGTTTATCCGTTCGCCGGCGCGCCAATAAGAGGAGACTTGGAGAACCGCCGGCCCGGACAAGCCACGATGGGTAAACAGCGCGCCCTCCAAGAAGGCGGCGTTGCCGCAGCGCGCCAGGACGCGCGTTGAAGCCCCGCTCAGGGGGCGCATCCACAAGAGGTCCGGTTCTGCGAAGGTCAGCGGAACCAAGCCGGGTCGTGGCGGCGCGACCGGGATCGCGAACTGATCGGCGAGAGCGAACGCAATGCCGCTTGCGCCGAGTTTTGGAATTGCGAGGCCGCCGCTCGCGATCGTCAGCGTCTCGCTCTCGAAGGCGCCTAGATTGGTGTCAACGGCGAAGCACTCGTTTCGGCGGACAGCGTTAATCATACAACCGAGTTTGATTGTGACGCCCGCCGCCGCACATTCGTCGATCAGCATGCGCACGATCTTGTGCGCTGACCGAGCGCCTTCGCAGAACAACTGGCCCAGGGTCTTTTCGTAGTAAGCGATGCCGTGCTTCTCGGCGAGCGCGATGAATTCCGAAGGCGGATGACGCGTGAGCGCGGAACGCGCGAAGTGAGGGTTTTCGCTGAGATAGCGGGCGTGATCCCCAGCGTGGACGTTGGTGAAGTTGCAGCGTCCCCCGCCAGAGATCAGGATTTTCGCGCCCGGCTCGGCATTGTGATCGAGGACGAGGACTCGCCTGCCGCGCCGCCCGGCGTTGAGCGCGGCGTACAGCCCCGCCGCACCGGCGCCGATGATGATGGCGT
>DDSN01000107.1 GCA_002343395.1 Hyphomonadaceae bacterium UBA2389
CAGCGTGATGCCGGAATAGAAGTCAATGTTCGGATAGAGTTTGCGCTGGACGAAGTACTCATCGTTGAGCGCGATCTTTTCGAGCTCCATCGCCACTTTCAGCATTGGATTGTCGGTCGCGCCGACCTCCTTGAGCACCTGGTGGCAAAGCTTCTGCATCGCCTTNNTGGCCGAAGCCCATCAGGCGCACGTCGGACTTCGGGTCTTTCACCTTCGCGATGAAGGCGGGAATGTTGTCGACGGCGCCGATCTCTTCGAGCATCTTGAGCGCCGCCTCGTTGGCGCCGCCATGCGCGGGGCCCCACAGACACGCAATCCCCGAGGCGATGCACGCGAACGGATTGGCGCCCGAAGAGCCCGCGAGGCGCACCGTCGAGGTCGACGCGTTCTGCTCGTGGTCGGCGTGAAGGATCATGAACACGTCCATCGCGCGCGCCAGGATCGGGTTGACCTTATAGTCCTCCGCCGGAACCGCGAAGCACATGCGCAGGAAGTTCGAGGCGTAATCGAGTTCGTTGCGCGGCGACACGAACGGCTGCCCGATCGAGTACTTGAACGCACGCGCCGCGATCGTCGGCATTTTCGCGATCAAGCGATGGCTGGCGATGGTGCGTTGCTTGGGATCGTCGATGTCGGTCGAGTCGTGATAGAACGCCGACAATGCGCCGACCGTTCCCACCATGATCGCCATCGGGTGCGCATCGCGGCGGAAGCCTTCGAAGAAGCGATCGAACTGCGCGTGCAGCATGGTGTGGTAGGTGATGTCCTTGCTGAAGCGCGCCATCTCCGCATGGGTCGGCAATTCGCCGTTCGCCAACAGGTAACAGACTTCCAGAAACGTCGAATGCTCGGCGAGTTGATCAATCGGATAGCCGCGATAAAGCAGCACGCCTTCATCGCCGTCGATGTACGTGATCTGGCTTTCGCAGGAGCCCGTCGACGTGAAGCCCGGATCGAAGGTGAACATCTTGCCGTCCGAGTAGAGCTTGCGGATGTCGACCACATCCGGCCCAACCGAACCGCCATAGACCGGCAACTCGAGTTGGCGGTTGTTCACCGTGAGCGTTGCGGGCGCCTTCTTCGTCAGTTTGCTTTCCATGGGGCTTCCTCAAATCTGATCCGACATCCGCGCAAGCGCTTCCTCGCGGCCCAAGAGTTCCAGCGCCAGCCCCAAGTCGGGGGCGGGCGCGCCCCCGGTGAGCGCCGCACGCAGACCGGGGCCTATTTGTCCTAATCCAACGCCTTCCTCGGTAGCAAAAGCCTTAAGGGCGGCGCCGAGCGGGCCGTGTTCCCAGGCGGATTCTGCGCTGAGTCGGGCGCTAAGGCGCGCCAAGCGCGCTCGAAACGCCTCGCTCAGCAGCGCCTTGGCCGAGTCGGTGAATGGCAACGGGCGCTTGGCGAGCACGAAGCGCGCCTGCTCGGCCAGGTCTGGGATGGTCTTGGCGCGCGTTTTGAGCGCACCCGCAATCCGCGCCAGCGTCCGCGCGTTCGCTGACGGTTCGCCCTTGCCCTTGAGATGATCGCCGAGCAGCTGCGCCAAGCGCGCATCATCAGCTTGGCCCATGAAGTGCGCGTTGACGAAATCGAGCTTCTTGAAATCGAGCCGTGCGGGGCCTTTTCCGATCTGGCCGATGTCGAACTGCGCGATCGCCTCATCCTTGGAAAGGATGTCGTCGTGTCCGGGGCTCCAGCCCAAGCGCATCAGATAGGCGGCGACGGCCTCGGGCAGGTAGCCCATATCGCGATACTCGTGCACCGCTTGCGCTCCATGGCGCTTGGAGAGTTTCTTTCCGTCCTCGCCATGAATGAGCGGCACGTGCGCGAACTTGGGCGGCGTCCACGCCATCGCCCGGAAGATGGGAATCTGACGCGCCGCGTTGGTCAGGTGATCGTCGCCGCGGATCACGTGTGTCACGCCCATATCATGGTCGTCGACGACCACCGACAGCATGTACGTGGGCGTGCCATCGGCGCGCAGCAGCACCAGGTCATCGATATCGCGCGCCTTGATGCGCACGTCGCCTTGAATGAGGTCGGCGTTCAGCACGTCGCCGTCGTCTGGCGCGCGCAATCGGATGACATGAGGCGCGCCGGGCCGCTCACCGCCATCGCGCCAGGGCGAGCGCAACGCGCGTCCCTGTTCGTGCGCTTCCGCGCGCAGCGTTTCGACCTCATCCGGCGAGCAATAGCAGCGAAACGCGGTTCCGCGCGCGATCATCGCCTCGGCCGCCTCGCGGTGGCGAGCGGCGCGGGAAAACTGATACGTGATCTCGCCATCGTGGCTTAGCCCCAGCCAATCGAGCCCATCAATGATCGCCGCGATCGCCGCGTCGGTGGAACGCGCCCGGTCGGTGTCCTCGATCCGCAAAAGGTATCGCCCGCCCATTTTGCGGGCGAAAAGCCAATTGAACAGCGCTGTTCGCGCGCCGCCAATATGGAGGTAGCCTGTCGGCGAGGGAGCGAAACGGGTGACGACGCTCATGGGGGAGGGCGCTGTGTCTTCAAATCGCGCGCGTGGTAGCACGCCGGGCGCGATTTCTCCTAGGCGCGCTTTTGCCGCGATGATCGCGCTCCAGCGCGACCGCTGGATCCTCTGGTTGCCCATAGCGATGATCGCGGGGGCCGCGTGCTGGTTGCTGGCGGCGCGCGATCCCCCGCCATGGGCGCCGTCCGCGGCGTTCGCGGCCGCTACCCTTGCCGCCGTCCTGCTGCGGCGTTGGAGCCCCGACGCCGCCCCGCTCTTGGGCATGCGTCTGTTCGTGATCAGCGCCTGCGCGTTGACAAGCGCGGGTGCGCTCGGCGCGCTCGCCGCTCAAGTCCGCACGCTGGTGGCGGCCCAACCTGGCTTCGCCGCGGACGATGCGCCGCGCGCCATCGAGGGCTGGGTGGTGTCCAATGACGCAAGCGATACCGGCCCGCGCTTGAGGTTGCTGGTGCGCCATATCGAGGGCGTCGCCGCGCCGCCGCTCTATGTGCGGCTCTCCGTTCCGCAAGCCGGCCTGCTAACGCCTGGGCGCGCCGCGCGCTGCTACGGCGTGCTGGGGCCGCCCGCGGGCCCGATGGCGCCTGGCGCCTACGATTTCGCGCGCCGCGCCTATTTTGAACGCCTGGGGGCCACCGGCTTCGGCTATGGCCGATGCCGCCCCGTCGCGTTTGAACAGGCGCCGCCTTCGCCCCTTGACCGCGCGTGGCTCAGCCTCGTCGCCATGCGATCAGACCTCGCCGCCGCGATTATCGCCGCGGCGCCTGATCGAGGCGGCGCCATCGCCGCGGCGCTGGTCACCGGCGATCGCTCCTTCATCGATGCCGACACCAACGCCTCGCTGCGCGACAGCGGCTTGGGCCATCTTCTGTCCGTTTCCGGCATTCACATGGGCGTCGTCGGCGGCTTGGTTTTTTCGATCGTGCTGTGGACGCTGTCGCTGATCGCGCCCATCGCGCTGCGTTGGCCGGTCAAGAAACTGGCCGCGGGCGCTGCGCTCTGCGTGCTTGGCGCTTATCTCGTCATCTCGGGATCAAGCGTGCCGGCGGTGCGCTCGTTCGTGATGGCGTGCGTCGCGTTCGGCGCCATCCTCATCGACCGGCCCGCGATCTCCATGCGCGGCTTGGCGCTCGCCGCGTTCGTGGTGACGCTGCTGTTTCCGGAATCGGTTCTGGAGCCCGGATTCCAGATGTCGTTCGCCGCGACCATGGCGTTGGTTGCGCTCTTCGAGATGATGAAGCGCGCGCCGCACGAACCGGCGCTGCCGACGCCTGGGCCCCTCATCGGCGCCATGCAGGCGACCACGCGCGGCATCGGCGGCGTACTTCTGATTTCCTGCGTTGCCGGCTTCGCCACCGATCCGTTCGCGATCTATCATTTCCAACGGTTTTCGCTGTATTCGTTGCCCGCTAACCTGATCGCGGCGCCGATCATGTCGTTTCTCGTCGCTCCCATGGCGGTCGTGGCGGCTATCCTCGCGCCGTTCGGCCTCGCTGATCCCGCATTGCAGCTGATGGCGAGCGCGCTGGATCTCATCGCCGCCGTGGGCGCGACGTTCGGCGAGCGGCCGGAGGCGATCCGCGCGCTGCCGAAGCCGCCTGATCTGGCGTTCGTCCTATGCGTAGCAGCGCTGATCTGGGCCAGCTTGTGGCGCGGGTGGTTGCGCTGGCTGGCCACGCCGCTCATGGCGCTCAGCATCGGCCTTTACGTCGCCGCGCCAAGGCCGATCATGGCGTTTGACGCGGATCTGCGCGCGGTTTTCGTCAGGGAGCAGGGGGCGTGGACGCTGCTCACGAATCCGCGTCGGTCCACGTACGCGCGCGATCGGCTCGGCGCCATGCTCGGCCTGTCGCCGCCCGTGCTTGAGCGCCTCGCGCCGCCAACGGCATGCGCGAACGAACGCTGCGCGTGGCGCCTTGGCTCCCGTATGCTGATTGTCGCACGCGCCTTCGATCCACGGCGCGATTGTTTGGCTAACGCGATCATCATCGTTGAAACATTGGCGCCGTTCGATCAATGCGCGACCGCGCGCCTTGTCGGCCCAGGCGACCGCCTCCGCTTCGGCGGGGCGTTCATATTTTCGGACGGCCGGATCGAACGGGCGCGCCCGTCAGCGCTTGCGCGCCCATGGACCGCGACGCGCGCCGAAAACGCCGACACGTCTCAGGAATAGCGCCGGATCATCGCCACCAGCTTACCCTGAATACGCACGCGGTCGGGGCCGAAGATACGCGTCTCATACGCGGGGTTCGCCGCCTCAAGCGCGACTGAATTGCCCCGTTTGCGTAAACGCTTCAGCGTCGCTTCCTCGCCATCGATGAGCGCCACCACGATGTCGCCGCTGTCGGCGTTTTCCGAGCGCCGAATGATGACGACGTCGCCGTCGAGAATGCCGGCCTGGATCATCGAATCGCCCTTCACCTCAAGCGCGAAGTGATCGCCATGTCCCAGCAGGTCCTCCGGCGCCGACACGCGCCCCACCTCATGTTGGAGCGCTTCGATCGGCACGCCCGCCGCGATTTGACCGAGGATCGGAACGCCGGTCGAGCGGCTCTCGGAAACGACGCTCGGTTTGAAGGCGCCGCGTCCTTTCGGCGGCGCCGCCGGGGCGGCGCTATCGGGCAGCTTCAACACCTCGAGCGCGCGCGCCCGATGCGGCAGGCGGCGTAAAAAGCCACGCTCCTCCAGGGCGGTGATCAAGCGGTGGATGCCCGACTTGGAGGCAAGATCGAGCGCCTCCTTCATTTCATCGAAAGACGGCGAAACCCCCGTCTCCTTGATCCGCTCATGGATGTAGAGCAGCAGTTCTTTTTGCTTCGCCGTCAGCATGAGCTTCGCCCGCAACGAGAGGTGACCAAAACGCGAACGATGTTCTAGCTCCGTTCACGAATTGGGTCAAGTTTCGAGCAAGTCTCGTGTCGCCTGCGCAACGTCTTGCTGGCGCATCAGGCTCTCGCCCACCAGGAATGCGCGCGCGCCGGCGGCGGTCAGGCGGGCGATATCCGCGGCGGTGAAGATGCCCGATTCCGCGACCAGCAAACGATCCCTGGGCGTCCGCGCCGCCAAGCGCTCGCTCACCGTGAGATCGGTTTCGAAAGTCGCCAGCGAACGATTGTTCACGCCAATCAGCGGCGCGCCGAGCGCGATGGCGCGCTCCAGTTCCGCTTCGTCGTGAACCTCGACCAGCGAGGCCATGTCGCATTCGTTGGCCGCGTCGAACACATCAGCGGCGGCGGCGTCATCCAGCGCCGCCATGATGATGAGGATGGCGTCGGCGCCGAGCGCGCGGCTCTCGAACACCTGCCATGTATCGACGATGAAATCCTTGCGGAGCACCGGCAACGCGCACGCGGCGCGCGCCGCGACCAAATACTCATCGGCGCCTTGAAAGCTTGGCGCGTCGGTCAGCACGGAAAGGCACGCCGCGCCGCCGGTTTCGTAGGCGCGCGCGAGCGCCGGCGGGTCGAAGTCCGCGCGGATAAGCCCCTTCGAAGGCGAGGCTTTCTTGATCTCAGCGATAAGGGCGGCGCGATCCTTCGTAGCGCGCAGCGCGCCGAGAAAATCGCGCGGCGGCGGTTGCGAAAATGCGTCGTCCTCGATCTGCCCCCAGGGGCGGTGCGCCTGCCGCTTCGCCACCTCTTCGCGCTTGTAGGCAAGGATGTGTTCAAGCACGCTCATGGCGCGTCCTTGGTGATGGCGATGAGCGTGTCCAACATGAGCTTCGCCGCGCCGCTTTCCAGCGAGGCGCGCGCGCGCTCTTCGCCTTCGGGGCCGAACCCCGCCATTTGCAGGGCGATCGTCGCGTTGGCGAGCACCGCCTGGCGATAAGCCGCGCGCCCGCCGCCGTCGAGAAGCGCCTGCAGCGCGTGCGCGTTCGCGCGCGCGTCGCCGCCGTGAAGACCTTCTTCGAGCTGTCCAGACGTGTCCGCCGGCATCACCTTGACGCCCTGCGCGCTCAACGTCGCGACGAAATTGGGACCGTTCGCGGCGAATTCATCGACGCCGCCGGCGCCGTGAACGACAAATGCGCGCTCCGAACCGAGAATGTGCAGCGCGCGCGCGACCGGCTCAACGAAGTCCGACGCGAACACGCCGACGAGTTGGCGCTTCACGCCGGCGGGATTGGAGAGCGGCCCCAGCAGATTGAAGATCGTGCGTTGCCCAAATTCGCGGCGCGCCGCCGCGACATGACGCAGCGCGGGGTGGTGATTTTGCGCGAACAAGAATGCGACGTTGGCCTCGCGCAGCGCGCGCTCAAGCGTGGGCGCGTCCCCCGTCAGCTTGACGCCCAGCGCTTCAAGCACATCGGCGGCGCCGGATTTCGAACTCATGGCGCGGTTGCCGTGCTTGGCCACCGGAACGCCCGCGCCCGCCACGACAAACGCCACGGCTGTCGAAATGTTCAGCGTGTGGGCCCCGTCGCCGCCCGTGCCGCAAACGTCAATGGCGCCTTCAGGCGCTTGTACGTGCAGCATGCGCTCGCGCATCGCCCGTGCGCCAGCCGCGAGCGCCTCGGGATCGCCCATGCGCGCGATTGAGCGCGCGAGAAACTCCATGATCTCGTCATGACTCGCCGCGCCGTCGAGAATGCGCGCGAACGCGGCGTCGAGCGCGCTCATCGCAGGCCCGCCGCCGCCAAGAAGTTGGCGATAATCGCGTGACCGTGTTCCGAGGCGATGGACTCTGGATGGAACTGCACGCCGAACAACGGCCGATTTCGATGCGACATGCCCATGATCTCGCCGTCCTCGGTTTCAGCGTCGATGGAAAACTCGGCGGGAAGCGTCTCACGTTTCACAGCGAGCGAATGATAGCGGGTCGCGTTAAACGGGGAGGGGAGCCCTCGGAAAAGCCCGCGTCCGGTATGGCGCACCGCCGACACCTTGCCATGCATGATCGCCTTGGCGCTGACCACATCGCCGCCAAACGCCTGGCCCATGGCCTGATGGCCAAGACAAACGCCGAAGATCGGCAGATCGCTCGGCGCCTGCCTCAACAGATCGAGGCAAATGCCGGCTTCGTTCGGCGTGCATGGGCCCGGCGAGAGGATGACCGCCTTGGGTTTCCTTTTCAGCGCCTGCTCAGCCGAGAGCGCGTCATTGCGCACCACGTCCGTCGGCACGCCGAAGTCCTCGACGTAGTGGACGAGGTTGTAAACGAAGCTGTCGTAGTTATCGATGAAAAGGATCATGGGGTCCGCAACGCTGGTAGCTCTGGAACGCGCGAAATTCTCGTCGCGTTCAACGCCATCGTGAGGCGGGGGCCAAGTGCATGCCCGTCATCGACCATGGTTGGTCGGAAAAGACAATATGGCTCAGCGCTGCTGCGCCGTGTGGTAGACCGCCAGGATATCAAACGAGCCTCACGCTCATTCATACCGCCACGCTTCGGCCGCCGCCTTGAACAGCGCCCGCGACTTGTGCAGCGTCTCCTGCAGCTCCAACTCCGGATCGGAATCCAGCACGACGCCGCCGCCGGCCTGCACGCTCAGGACGCCACCTTTGACGACGCCCGTGCGCAGCGCGATGCAGGTGTCCATGTCGCCGCCCGCGCCAAAATAACCAACGCCGCCCGCATAGACGCCGCGCCTGTGCTTTTCGACCTCGTTGATGATCTCCATGGCGCGGATTTTGGGCGCGCCGGAAACCGTGCCGTGCGGGAAGCCCGCGATCAACGCATCAAGCGCGGTCAAGCCATCGCGCAGTTCGCCTTCGACATTGGAGACGATGTGCATCACATGGCTGTAGCGCTCGATCACGAAGCTGTCGGTTACGCGCACATGCGCCGATCCGGCCCGCGCGGCCGCCGCGTTGCCGCCAGCTCCGCCGCGCTTGGCGACGCGCCCAAGATCGTTGCGCGCGAGATCGACGAGCATGAGGTGTTCGGCGCGTTCCTTCGGATCGGCGAGGAGTTCAAGTTCGTTGGCGTGATCCTCGGCCGGCGTCGCCCCACGCGGGCGCGTGCCGGCGATGGGACGAATGGTAATTGTCTCGCCGCGCTTACGGACCAGGATTTCGGGACTCGACCCCACCACCTGGAAGTCGCCGAAATTGAGATAGTAGAGAAACGGCGACGGATTAAGCCGGCGCAGGGAACGATAAAGCGCGAACGCGCCCTGCGCGAACGGCGCCGAAAAGCGCTGACTGGGAACAACCTGGAAGATGTCGCCAGCGCGGCAATACGCTTTGCATCTTTCAACCAGCGCGCGGTACTCCGACGGCGCCGTATTCGAGGCGGGCGCGGGGAGCGGCGTGTCCGGAGCCACCGTTTTTTTGGCGCGCGGCAAAGGCCTGCGCAAGTCGCGCTCGGCGCTGTCGAGGCGCTTCTGGGCCTGCGCGTAGGCTTGCGCCGCGGTCTTGCCTTTGCGCTTCCAAGCCGGCGTAACCAATTTGATCTCGCCCGTCACGTTGTCGAAAATGGCGATGATCGTGGGACGCACAAGCAACGCGTCAGGCGTGCCGAGCGGATCGGGCGCCTTGTCGGGCAAACGCTCGACGAAGCGCACCATGTCGTAACCCAGATACCCGAACAGACCCGCCGCCATCGGCGGCAGCTCCTCCGGGATCGGCAGCGTTGAGCGCTTGATTAGCTTGCGCAGCGACGCGAGCGGCTCGCCACGAACCTTAAAGGCGCCGAAGCCGCGCGCTTCCTCAGCGCGGCCATCGCGAACGCGCCAGACCAAATCGGGCTTGCAGCCAATGATCGAATAGCGGCCGCGGAAATCACCGCCTTGCACGCTCTCGAGCAGAAACGCGCCGGCGCGTTCGGGGTCAAATCGAATGAGCGCCGAAACCGGCGTCTCTAGATCCGCGATCAGCGTTCTCCACGCCAAGGCGCCGCCGCCGCTATCATAAGCGGCGGCGAAGTCTTGGAATGGCGTCATTGCGCGGCGTCTTCTTCGGCGGCGGCGCTGGAGCGGAAGGCGCGCGCGAGCAACTCCTCGTTGCGGCGCACGCGGGCGCTGGCCACGATTTGCCCCTCGACCGCTTCGCCCAGGCTGCCGCCCAGCCCTTGTTGAAACTGCGCGCGCGCGGCTTCAACGATCTGCGGCGCTTGGTCGGGGTCCGGACGATTGATCCGCTCCAACTGCGCCACGAGGATCGCGCTGCCGTCGTTGGCGATTCCGCTGGCGACGCTGCCTTCGGCGCCGCCGAACAACTGCCCCGCCACGCCTTCGGCTGGAATCTGCGACGCCCGTTCACGGTTCAGTTCCGCGGACTGGAGACGTACGCGAAACCCATTGGCGCGCACGGCCTGCGCGAAGGTTTGACCGCCTTGCACCGCCTCGGCGACCGCCGCGGCGCGTTCGCGCATCAGCCGCACGCGCTCGCGCACGACCCATGCTTGCGCGAGGTCGTCGCGCACTTCCGCGAGCGGGCGTACGCTTGCGGCGATAATGCGCTCGACGCCGACCACGACATCGCCGTCGCCCATCGGGATGAAGTCGCTGGCTTCACCTTCCGGGGTCTCGAACGCGGTGCTGAGAATTTCAGCCTGCTCCGCGAGCGCTTCGACGGGTTGTCCATTCTGTGCAAGCCCTTGCGCGCTGACGGCGTCGATGCTGGTCGCGGGCAAGCCGGCCTGCCGCGCGGCTTCGCTGAGCGTGGCGCCGGCGGCGCGCGCATCCTCGAACGTGCGGATTGCATCGTTGAGCAGATTGGCGGCCTCGTCGGCAGCGATCAGTTCGCGCAACTGCTCGCGTTGCTCGGCGAAATTTGGCGCGACGGCGGGCGTTATGCTTTCAACCCGAATGACGGCCCATGGCGTCAATTGTCCCTGCACGACGCGCGGCGCGGCGCGGGCGGGCGTTGTGAACACCGCCTCTGCGACGCGCGAATCCGGCACTTCCGTGCGCGCCTGGTTTTCGCCGCGCGTCACCTGAACGCCCAACGCGCTCGCAACAGCCTCCGGGCTTTCGCCGCGCGTCAAGCGCGCGGCCGCGTCGTTCGCTTGCGCCTGGTTCTGCGCGGAGAGCCGCACATAAGAGCGCCGCTCAGGCCGCGTTAGCGCCGGCGCCCTGGCGTCGAACTCTTCGCGCAGGCGCGCTTCGGGCACGTCGACGCGCGCCATGAAATCGCGCGCGCGCGCATGTACCAAAGTCAGCGCGCGGAATTCAGGAATGCGCAGCCGTTCCGCGTTCTGCTCGTAGAACGTCTGCAGTTGTTCCGCGGTCGGCGCGGGCACTTGCCCAACAACGCTCGCCGGAGCATCGGCGATGGTCACGACGCGGGTTTCGGTTTCATAGGCGAACGCCAACTCGCCGAAGCTGGTGGGCGCGCGTACGCCCGCCACCAACGCGCTCAGCAGCATTTGCCCCGTGATCTCGCCGCGAATTTCGTCCTCGAAGTCCGTTTGTGTGTAGCGCAGCTGTCCCAGAAACTGCTGATAGGCAGCGTCGTCGAAGGCGCCGCTCACCGGGTTAAGCACGGCCGGGATGTCGCGGATGCGATTGGCGACCAAGGCGTCGCTGGCGCTGACGCCGACCTTCTCGGCGTAGGCGTAGATCGCGTTCCGTCCGATCATGCCTTCGAGCAAGCGCGTATGCAGGCCCGCATCGATGGCGTCTTGCTGGCTCAAATTGTTGCCGCGCTCGCGCTCGCCGCGCAGCGTCAGCTCCAATTCGCGCGAGAGCTGCGCGGGGGTGACTTTTCGTCCGCCGATCTCGGCGAGGTTCTGCGAACCCGCGCCGCTGAACACGTCATTGACGCCCCAAATCGCGAACGCGACGATCAGCAACGCCAGGAGCACCCAGGCGAAAACGCCGCGCGTAAGAGTTCTCAATTGTGCAAGCATGAAGGCATCCGATATGCGTGAAGGCGCCGGACCATAAAGAGGCGCCCCCGTTGGGGCAATCGCCGCCGGCCGCTGGAGGGCAGGGACGCATGGCCGCGCGCAGACCGCTGATCGCCGGAAACTGGAAGATGTTTGGCCGCCGGGCGAGCTTGGGCGAGCTCTCGCAGCTGTGGGCCGCGGTCGCGGACGCCGCCGCCGGCATCGACGTCCTGATCTGTCCGCCCGCCCCCTACATCCAAAACGCCGCCTGGGCGGCGCGCGAGACCGGGCTCCTGATCGGCGCCCAGGATTGCAGCCCGGCGGCCGACGACGCCGCCCGAACCGGGGAAGTGAGCGCGGCCATGCTGAAGGACGCCGGGGCGCGCTACGTCATCGTCGGCCACTCCGAACGCCGCGCGCTGCACGGTGAAGGCAACGCCCTGGTGCGCCAAAAAGCGGACGCGGCGTTGGCCGCCGGGCTGACGCCGATCATCTGCGTCGGTGAGACGCAGGCCGAGCGCGCGGCGGGGCGGGTGGCGGAAATCGTCGGCGTCCAGGTCAGGGAGAGCGCGCCCGCCGATCCCCGGATCGTCATCGCCTATGAACCGGTTTGGGCGATCGGGGGAACCGCCACGCCTACCATTCCGGAAATTGCCGAAGTCCATGCCCTGATAAGGGAAAATCTGCGCGCGAGCCTCTCCGGAGAGGCGAACGGCGTGCGCATCCTCTACGGCGGCTCGGTCGGTCCAAAGAACGCCGCCGAAGTGTTTTCCGCCGAGGGCGTGGACGGCGCCTTGGTGGGGCGGGCGAGCCTCAAAGCCGCTGATTTCTCCGCCATTATCCTGGGGCACCCGGCTGCGAGAACATGATGCGGCTGCGCGGACTAGCGTTTAGAATGAGGCTCAGCTATTGAGCGCGGCTTCGCGCACGCCCATGTCTGGGACAGGGCGTGACTGGCGCGTGGGAGACGGCATACCCGATGGAACTGGTAATTCTCAGCATTCATTTGCTTGTGTGTGCCTGCCTGATTGGGCTGGTGTTGCTGCAACGCTCCGAAGGCGGCGCGCTTGGCATGGGCGGCGGCGGCGGTTCGCTGATCAGCGGGCGCGGCGCGGCTGACGCTCTGGCGCGCATGACGTCGGTGGCGGGCGGCTTTTTTCTGGTGACGTCGCTCGGGCTCACCATGCTGTCTGGCGCGGACGCGTCAAACCGCACGCGCTCGGTTTTTGATCGCGCCCCAGCGACCGCCCCCGCGGTTGAGACGCCCGCGACGGCGCCTGTCCAGCCCACGCCGGACCCGACTGAGAGCAGTGTTCCCGCGGAGACGCAGGTCGCCTCCTTGAGTCCCGCGCAGGCCAGCGCGGCCACGCCGCCCGCGAGCCCGGCCGCGGCCGGGCCATCGACGGCCGCCCGCGCGGCGCCGTTGGAAACGACCCAGCAACCGCGCACGCAGCCAGCATCTGTGCGTACGACGCCCCCCGCGTCCACGCCACGGACCACCCCCACCCAAACGGCGACGACCCAGCCAACGGCGACGCAGCGGACAACGCCTGCTTCGGCTACGCAACGTCCGGTCGCCGCCGCGCCCGCGACAACCCAGCGGACAGCGCCAGCTACGAACAATGGCGCGGTTTCGGGCATCACATTGACGGACACCGCGCCCGAATCGCTCGAAAACACGCAAACGCCGCGGCGTGAACGCGCCGGCCCCGACCAGTAAGCCGCTTCACGCGCGCTGGGGCAGAACGCGGCCAGCAAATGGAAAGGGCGCATGGCGCGCTACGTGTTCATTACCGGGGGCGTGGTCTCTTCGCTTGGGAAGGGCATCGCCTCCGCCGCCCTTGGCGCATTGTTGCAGGCGCGCGGCTACCGCGTGCGCCTACGCAAGCTCGACCCCTACCTCAACGTCGATCCCGGAACGATGAGCCCTTACCAGCATGGCGAGGTGTTCGTGACCGACGATGGCGC
>DDSN01000085.1 GCA_002343395.1 Hyphomonadaceae bacterium UBA2389
CCAACCCTCCAACCTGCTTCGGCGCTGCGTCCGGAGCTTGCGAACGCGCGCCTTCAAGCTGGAGCTTACTCATGTCCGATCACCGCCTCCGCCGCCGGCAAGCAAACGCCACGTCGTCCCCCTTGGTGGCGGCGCGCCGCGCCGTCATGGCAAGCGCACACCGCCTCGCCGCGCGCGATCTTCCCGGCGCCGATCGGCTCGTCCGCCTTGCCGAGCGGCATCTGAAGGTGGCGGTCCAACTTGCCGACCTTGACGACAAGACCCGCCGCCGTGCGGCGGCCTCTGCGTTCAACGCCGCCGTGGCCGCGCTTGCGCCTTCGACGGCAACGCCTCCGCCCGCGCCGACGGCGCAGCGCGCCGCTAACAGCGATTGGAGCATCCGCGACCCCAGGATGCAGCGTCTGGTCGGGCGTCTCGCGGCGAAAACGGCGGCGGAGTGAAAATATTTTTTGCGCGCTCGGGCGGACTCGATCTGGAGTCCGGGCGCCGGCGCTCCCACTAGGCCTTGTAGGGTTCTCTCTAAGTTCTTGAATCCGCACGACTCTTCGGACTCGTTTTGTTCCGCAAGCTCCTGATTCCGTAAAGATTTCATTAAGGATCGGGACTCACCTTGCGCGCGCTTTCGGGGTCGAAACAATGTCGCGCAAGGGGCCATCCATCGTCAGCGTCGGGTTAGGCGCGGCCATTCTCTACCTCGGCGCGCACGCGGTGACCGGGCGCCAGGGCCTCGTCGCGTTCGTCGATTTGCAGGCCCAGCAGGAGGCTCTCCAAGAACGCGCCGACGCGCTTGTTGCGGAGGAAGTTCGCCTCGAAGCGCGCGCCGCACGCTTGCGTCCCGGCGCGGGCTTCGACAACGACTACCTCGAGGAGCGCGCGCGCATCATGCTGGCGGCCGGCGAGAGCGACGAAATCGTGTTCCGCCTGGATTAGTTCGCGTCTGCGAAATCGCAGGCCTTGCTAGCCCGTCACCGCAAAGCCGCATAAGAGAGGCGCGTCCGCGTGCGTGGACAAGCGCGATTCGACGCGTCACGCAGGCGGCAGAGGGAACGCGAACCATGGGTACGACGTACGCCAACGGCGCACACGCTAAAGCAACCAGGGACGACCTGCTCCAATATTACCGCGACATGCTGTTGATCCGCCGCTTCGAGGAGCGCGCGGGGCAACTTTATGGCATGGGCCTGATTGGCGGCTTCTGCCACTTGTACATCGGCCAGGAAGCCGTCGTCGTCGGCATGCAGGCCGCGCTGAAACCCGGCGATCAAGTCATCACCGCCTATCGCGATCACGGCCACATGCTGGCGACCGGGATGGATCCTAATGCGATCATGGCGGAGCTGACGGGGCGCTCGGACGGCTGCTCGAAGGGGAAGGGCGGCTCGATGCACATGTTCTCGACCGAGAAGGCGTTCTATGGCGGCCACGGAATCGTCGGCGCGCAGGTATCGCTGGGCACCGGCCTCGCCTTCGCCAATCGCTACCGCGACGACGCCAAGGTGTGCGTCACCTATTTCGGCGACGGCGCCGCCAACCAGGGACAGGTTTACGAGAGCTTCAACATGGCGAGCCTGTGGAAGCTCCCGGTCGTCTACATCGTCGAGAACAACCAATACGCGATGGGTACGGCGATCCAGCGTTCAAGCTCTGAAACGCACCTGCACCGACGCGGCATCAGCTTCAACATTCCTGGCGAAGAGGTCGACGGCATGGATGTCGTCGCCGTGCGCGAAGCGGGCTTGCGCGCCGCCGAGCACGCGCGCTCAGGCAAAGGGCCGATCCTGTTGGAGATGAAGACCTATCGCTATCGCGGCCACTCGATGTCCGATCCGGCCAAGTATCGCACCAAGGAAGAGGTCGAGGAGATGAAGGCCCGCCACGATCCGATCGAGCACGTGAAGAAGCTCTTGATCGATGGCGGTCACGCGACGGAAGATTCACTCAAGGACATCGACCGCGAAATTCGAGCGGTGGTGACAGCCTCCGCTGAATTCGCGCAGGCAAGTCCCGAACCCGACCCGCGCGAGCTGATGACGGATGTGTATCTCTAACAGGGGCGGGGGATAAATGGCATGACGTTAGAGCTGACCTATCTGGCGTACTCAATCGCCGTGTTCTTCGTTGTCGTTCTGGTGCAAGCGACGGCGGGCATTCTCAACAATGGCGGCATGGCCATGGCCAACAGCCGCGACAGCCTGAAGCCGCCGACGAATTTTCAAGCTCGCATGAAGCGGCTCACCGACAATTACCGTGAGAACCTCTGGTTCTTCGCGCCGCTCGTGTTGATCGCCGCCATCGCCGGCGTGTCCAACCAATGGACAGTGCTTGGTGCGCAGCTCTTCCTCTATGGCCGCGTCGCGCACGCGATCTGGTACGCGTTCGGCTGGCCGTTTGTGCGCCCGCTGTTCTGGCTGGCTGGCGTGATCGGTTGCATTCTCATCTTCCTCGCCCTGTTCGGGATTATCGCCTGATGACGCAAATCCTCATGCCCGCGCTGTCGCCCACCATGGAGGAGGGCAATCTCGCCAAGTGGCTGATCAAACCGGGCGATAAGGTGGAGCCCGGGCAGGTGATCGCCGAGATCGAAACCGACAAGGCCACCATGGAGGTCGAAGCGGTCGACGAGGGCGTCGTTTCCGAATTGCTCGTCGCCGAGGGCGCGCAAGGCGTGAAAGTCAACACGCCGATTGCTGTGTTGAAAGGGGAAGGCGGCACCCAGCCAGAAATGAGCGTGCCGCCGCCGTCTGCGCGTCAGCCTGCTCGCCCCCCCACCCCTGCCTCTCCCCCGCAAGGGGGGAGGGAAGAAGATCCCGAAGTCCCAGCAGGAACAACGTTCGTCAAAATCACCGTCCGCGATGCGTTGCG
This sequence comes from Hyphomonadaceae bacterium UBA2389, assembly GCA_002343395.1. Taxonomy (GTDB): domain Bacteria; phylum Pseudomonadota; class Alphaproteobacteria; order Caulobacterales; family Aquidulcibacteraceae; genus Vitreimonas. The sequence goes on from DDSN01000085.1 coordinate 2,863, forward strand.
CGACGCGATGGCCGAAGAGATGCGCCGCGATCCCGACGTGTTCCTGATGGGCGAGGAAGTCGCGCAATATCAGGGCGCCTACAAAGTCTCGCGCGAGCTGCTGCAAGAGTTCGGCGATAAGCGCGTGGTCGACACGCCGATCACCGAGCACGGCTTCGCCGGCCTCGGCGTCGGCGCGGCGATGGCGGGACTGAAGCCGATCGTCGAGTTCATGACCTGGAACTTCGCCATGCAGGCGATCGACCAGATCATCAACTCAGCGGCCAAGACGCTCTACATGTCAGGCGGGCAGATCAAGTCGAGCATCGTGTTCCGTGGGCCCAACGGCGCGGCCGCCCGCGTCGCCGCCCAGCACAGCCAGGACTATTCGTCGTGGTATGCGCACGTGCCGGGCCTGATCGTGATCGCGCCCTATGATGCGGCGGACGCGAAGGGGTTGTTGAAGTCCGCGATCCGCAATCCGAATCCCGTCGTGTTCCTTGAACATGAAATGCTCTACGGGACCGAGTTCGAGATTCCGGACGTGAAGGACTGGCTTGTTCCCATCGGCAAGGCGAAAATCCGCCGCCCCGGCGCCGACGTCACCATCACCGCGCACTCGCGCATGGTGGGGCTCGCGCTGAAGGCCGCAGAGCATTTGGCCGGCGAAGGCATCGACGCTGAAGTCATCGACCTGCGTACGCTTCGCCCGCTCGACACCGCCACCATCATCGGCAGCGTGAAGAAGACGAACCGCCTCGTCACCGTGGAAGAAGGCTGGGGCCAATCGGGCGTCGGCGCCGAGGTCTGCGCGCGGGTGACGAGCGAGGCGTTCGATTATCTCGACGCGCCGCCGACGCGCGTGCATCAGGTCGACGCGCCGCTCGCCTACGCCGCCAACCTTGAAGCGCTGGCGCTGCCGAGCGTGGAGAAGATCGTCGAGGCGGTGAAAGCGGTGACGTACAGGTGAGCGAAATGTCGAAGAAATTGTGGGACATTTCGGTGTTTGACAGTCTGGAAAGGACATTTCATGTGCGGGTGCCTGTTCATGAGATGAGCGAAGCGTCGGTCAAGCAGTGCCTCCGTGCACTGGTTGCGAAGTCACTCTCCGACGAAGAAGTGGTCGATTGTCACCTGAACGGTAGATGGGGATCAAAAAAGCGCATTAGCCATCTTGAAGTCGCGCGGTCGCTGGGCGGCGCAAAGTACTCATATGCATGGACCTGTGGCAGCAATCCTCATGCAATGGCGTACGTTGTAAGAGACCCATGATGGATTCTTGGACGCATCACTTCAGGACGACGCGTAGCCAGTTTCCCCTCCCCCTAGAGGGGGGAGGGGCAGGGGTGGGGGTGA
>DDSN01000010.1 GCA_002343395.1 Hyphomonadaceae bacterium UBA2389
CCCGGATACATGCCGAACGCCATGTTGGCGGACGACACCATCTCGCTCCACGCCAGAGCCACGATGTGCGGCAGCCCTTGACCGCCATAGGCTGGATCGCTCGAGAGCGATGGCCAGCCTGCGTCCACCAGCTGCTTATAGGCGGCCTTGAATCCAGGCGGCGTCGTCACCGAGCCGTCGTCGCCACGTACACAGCCATGTTCGTCGCCGACCTTGTTCAACGGCGCCAACACGCCTTCACAGAACTTTGCGCCCTCTTCGAGCACCTGATCGATCACATCGATTGGCGCATCGGAGAAACCCGGCAGATTTGAGTAGCGATCGATCTCCAAAACGTCGTTGAGGAGAAAACGATATTCGCGCAATGGCGCTTTGTAAGACGGCATGAACGTCTCCCAGATAATCGAAGACTATCTAGAACGCTTAGCGCGCGTCTTCGAGACGCTTCTTCGCCTCTTTTTCAAACGCGCGCGCCGCTCCTACCGCGGCAGGCGCCGCCGGCTTGGACAAGAACGCCTCCGCCCTTCGAACCCCGGCATGCAAGGCCTCGATGGCGGCGTCGACGTCCTTGCGTTGCTCCTCCAGCGCCGCGATGCGCGACCTGAAGCGCTTGAGCGCGGTCTGCGCCTGCGCGCGCTGGTCGACCTTGTACAGATCGAGGATTTCCTTGATTTCAATGAGTGAAAGACCGACGCGCTTGCCCCGCAAAATCAATTGCAGCTTGGCGCGATCCCGATGTGAATAAACCCGGTTCATACCCTCGCGGCGCGGCGTGAGGAGACCCTTGTCCTCATAGAACCGCAGCGCGCGCGGGGTAACCTGGTATTCGCGCGCCAGCTGGGAAATTGTGTACGTGCGCTCACTTGTGCTCATGGCGTCAGACCTCCCAAGGAAACTCGCCTTCGCGAAATTTCTCTTTTCGGGATCGATACGTGACGCTTACGTTCACGTCAATACAAGTTGACGCCCCCGTCATCAATTTTACAGGCCAACCAAGCAACGTTCTGATATTTCATTAGTTTTTTCACACCCCGTCAGCGCCATCGTGATATCGAGCTCGGCGAGCAGGTACTCGAGCACCGCCGCCACACCCTCCTCGCCGCGCAGTGCGAGGCCGTAAACGTAAGGCCGGCCGACACCGACGGCGCGCGCGCCGAGCGCCAGCGCCTTGAACACGTCAGCTCCGCACCGCACGCCGCTGTCGAAGAGCACCGTCGCACGGCCCGCGACAGCCCGAACGATCGCCGACAATGCATCGAGCGCCCCCTGCCCACCGTCCACCTGCCGGCCGCCGTGGTTAGACACCATGATGCCCTCGTACCCCTCCGACACCGCCTTTTGCGCGTCGTCGGCGCGCATGACGCCCTTCAAAACCACGGGAAGCTTCGTCCAGGATCTGATCTGCGCGATGCGCGCCCAGTCCAACCCCGGATCGGAAAACACCTGCGTGAAATGCACGGCCGCCGCCATTGGGTTATCCTCAGGCGCTTGCGGAAGCATGGCCCGGAAGGCCGGGTCGGAGGTGTATTGCGCAATACCCTTACCTTGCAGGAACGGCAGAAATCCGAGGTCGAGATCCCTGGGCCGCCATCCCAAGATCGTGGTGTCGAGCGTGATGAAGATTGCTTTGCAGCCACACGCCTCCGCGCGCCTCACGAAGCTCTCGGCGATCGCGTCTGACTTGCCCCAATACAGCTGATAAAACCGCGGACCATCGCCATTGGCCCGCGCGATCTCCTCCATCGGCCTTGAAGCCTGACTCGAGATCACCATCGGCAGGTTCAGGCGAGCCATGGCACGGGCGACGGCGAGGTCCGCCTCAGGATGCATCATCTCCAAGACGCCGATCGGGCACGAGAACAGGGGTGCGGCGACACGCGCTCCGAATATTTCGCAGCCGAGATCACGTTCGCCCGCGCCGCTCAGCATGCGCGGTGCGATTGGAAAGCGCTCGAACGCGCGGCGGTTCGCGTCCATGGTGCTCTCCAAACCCGCACCGCCTGCGGTGTAGGCCCACGCTTCCGGCGCCATCGCCTCTCTCGCGCGCGCCTCGATGGCGTCAAAACTCGTCGGGATGTCAGGTTTTTCGCCGCCCAGTCCGCGAAGATAATGCGCGCTTTGCGTTTCGGCGCCGTAATGGCGTGGCGGTTCGCTCATGACTTATCCTCGTTTACCATTTTACTCGCCATTAACATGCGGCCCACTTTGATCGAAACTCCTGGAACGTGGGCGATTCTCGAATCTCTTGAGTTTCGCGTCTGGGGTTGAGCGTAGGGTTGCGCGCATGCGCGACTTGATACGCGGCGAGGGCGATCATGAGCGCGCAAGGCTGGAGCGTAAAGGGCATTGACCCGAAAGTCCGTGAAGCGGCGCGTGAGGCTGCCGCGCGCCAGGGCATGAGCCTCTCTGAGTATTTGAACCAAGCGCTTTCTGGCGCGGCGCCGAGCACGCCCACCGGCCAACAACCAACACCGCCACGCGGTCGTGCGTTCCGCTACGCTGACGCAAGCGCCTCCGAGCAAGAAGGCAATGATTGGCAGGTCGGCGACAGCCGCAGCGCTGATCCCGCTCGTTTGGCGCAGAAGATCGAGTCGATAGAACGGCGCATGCAACTCGCCGTCACCGGCCTGGATCGCGCGGTGTCGACGATTGATCGTTCAGTGCTTGGCTTGTCTGCGCGCATCGACGATGCGGAAGCGATGTCGAGCGAGGCGGCGGAGCGTCTTGCGCAAGCGATGGAACAGTTTCGGCTCGCGGGCCAGACGCTCAGCGGTCGCCTCGACCACACGGACGCCGCCCGTGAGCGGCTTGAGGGCCAAGTCGCCGCCGCCAACGAAATCGCCCGCCGCGCTGAAGCAGCGGCGGCTTATCTCAGCGCCGAGCTTGAAAACAAGGACGCCGAAGTCGCGCAGACGCTTTCGGAGGCGCGCGCCGTTGCGGAAGAAGCGGCGCACCAAGCCGGAGCGGCTTCCGCCGACGCGGTCCGCGAGTTGCACGCGCTGCAGGAGCAGTTGAGTAGCCGTCTCGCTGAAAGCGAACAGTCGATGCGCCGCGCGATCGAAGGTGCCGTGGCTGACGTTCGCGAGGAAAGCGCGATTGAGACACGCGGCACGCGCGAAGCGCTGCTTGAGGAAGTCGTGCGCCTTGAGGGCGAGATCGCGAAACGCGTTGGAAACGTCGACCAACTCAAGGCAGACCAGGCCGCCCTGATCGCGCGCATCGAACGCGCCGAAGCGAACGCCCGCGAAGCGACGGCGGGGCTGCGGCAAGCCGCTGGAGCGGCGATCGCCGACCTGCGAAACACGCAATTGACGCTCGCCTCGCGGGTCAAGCAAGTCGAGGACGTCGCGGGAGGCGGCGACCTGACGGACATCCGTCACGCGCAACAGGATATCGCAGAACGCTTGCGTGCGTTGGAGGTAAGAACCGACGCAAACCCGGTCGCGGACGCGCTTGCCGCGTTCGAGGCGCGCGTCGCGCACATTGAAACGTCGACCGTGAAGCCCGCCAAGATCGAAGCCGTCGACAACGCACTTCAGCGGTTGGCCGAACGGCTAGCGGAGACGGAATCCACCGCCAACACAGCCATTCGCACGCTTGAGGAGACCGTTTCATCGTTGAGCGCGCGCGTCGAGCGCGGGGTCGGCGCGGAGGAAACAGAAGCGCTTCGCGCCATGCTTGAGCAGCGGCTCGACACCATGGCGCAATCGGTGAACCAAATCGTCGGCGGCGTTCGTGAGGAGTTGGCGGAACGGCTCGACAGCGCCGTCGATAACGGCGCGTTCGAAGATGCACTGACCGACGTCAATCGGCGGTTGGCCGCAGCGGAACGTCGACAAGCCCAAACCATTGAAGCGATATCGCTTGAGATCAAGCGTATGTCGGAATCGGTCGACAAGCGTCTTCGCGCAGTCGAAGCGCGCAACGATGACGCGGCGGCGGCGGCGGTGCGCGAGGAGCTCACGCGCATGGCGTCAACGCTGGAAGCGCGCTTCGACGACATCGAACGGCGTGAGGCGGCGGGCTTCGACCGCGTGGGAATCGAAGTGGGCCGCTTGTCCGAACGCCTTGAAGAGCGCGTCGGGGCGGTGGAGGCGCGAAGCGCGCAGGCGATCGAGCACGTTGGCGAGCAGGTCGCGCGCATGGCGGAACGCTTCAGCCAACGTCACGAGACTCTGACGCGCGAACTCAGCGAGCGCATGGTCGACAGCGAAGAGCGATCGAGTTCTCGCGTCAATGACGCCATAAGTTCCATCATGCAGCGCTTGGCCGAGGCGGAGGAACGGTCCGCGGAAGCCATCGCGCCGGTGCAGAAGGCCGTGACCAGCGTCGCCTCGAAGCTCCAGCAATATGAAAGCGCTCACGCGCCGCTGGAACCAGAACCCGCCATGACAATCCCAACGCCGGCGCGGCGGCTGGGCGACTTTGAGAGCTTCGGATCCGATTTCGGCGACGTTGACGGCGACGCTGACACAACGCCACTCGCCCCTTCCCCCATGCAGGCGGCGCAGCCGATGCGCGCGGCGCCATTGCCGCCGCAGCAGGAAACTCCGTCCGACGATGACGATCTGTATGCATCTGACGACGTCGACGATCTCCTGATCGAGGACGAGGCGAAGCACGAAGAGGACCGAGAGTCCCCGAGACAAGACTCGTCACCGCCGCGGACGATTGATGATGACCTGCTTGTTGACGATCTCGCGGAGGCGGAGGCGGAGGCGGAGGCGGTAGCGCCGCCGCCGCAGGACGATGAGCCATTCTGGCTTCCGGAAGAGAGCATGACGGCGCTTCAGCAGGACGAAGCGCCTCCCGCCGTTGCGCTGTCCGACAGCGATGTGCCGCTCGGAGAAAACATCTTCTCCGCATCTGACGTCCCGCTGGCGGAAACGCCCATGGCGGACACGCCGCCATCCCGCGTCGATTACCTCGCGGCCGCGCGCAAAGCCGCGCAGGCGCAATCTTTGCCCCGGACTCGTGTCGAGCCGGGCCCGACCCCCATGTTGAGCCTGCGGGGATCAAGTCGGATCATCCTTTGGGGGGCCGCAAGCGCGATCGCTCTCGGCCTTGCCGGTGGGGCTTGGTATGTTTCGCACCGGCCAACCACCGCGCCGTCGACGGCGCCGCAACCTCAAGCGCAACCCGAAACGCAACCACGGTCCGCTGAGACCGCTGCGCCCGCTCCATCGGAAGCGCCGAGCGATGGCGGCGCGGTTGATCCCGCGGTGCCGCTCGCGCAAGCGCCCGCAACATCGCAGCCCGCTAACGCCGTCGTCGCCGGCCCGCTCGCTCCGCGCGGCGCCACGCTTCAGCAAGCAGCGCAAGCCGGCGACCTGACCGCCCAATATGAATTGGCGCTGCAGATGATCTCTGGCGGCCAAACGCAAGAGGGCGTCACCATGTTGCGCCGCGCCGCGGACCGCGGCTTCCCAATGGCGCAATATCGTCTGGCGAAGCTCTATGAGCGCGGCGAAGGCGTCCCGGTTGATCTTGTCGTTGCGCGTCAATGGACGGAACGAGCCGCTGCGGCGGGCAACCGGCGCGCGATGCACGACCTCGGAGTGTACTTCGCGCGCGGCGAAGGCGCGCCGCTCGACGAGGCGGCGGCGTTTCGCTGGTTCCGTCAGGCGGCGGAACTCGGCGTCGCCGACAGCCAGTACAACCTTGGCGTCCTTTATCAGCAAGGCCGCGGCGTGAACGCGAGCGCGCCAGAGGCGTTGTTCTGGTTCCTGGTCGCGGCGAGACAAGGCGACCAAGACGCGGCGGCGAGGGCAACCGCGCTGGAAGCGCAACTTTCGCCCATGCAGGCGCAGCAGGCGCGCGCGCGGGCGCAGTCATTCCGTCCCCGCGCGGCGATTGCCGCGGCGAATGGCGAGTTTGGCCCGCGTCCCTGGGCGCGCAGCGGCGCCTAGAGCATTTTCCGACGAAGTGGACGCCGGTTCGGCGTAAGAAAATGCGACCAACAAAAACCTAGAGCCCCGATCCGATTCAATCGGATCGGAACAGGCTCTAGTACGTTTTTTCGCGCACAGGTCTTCCCAAACCGCTCAACAACGTTGCGCGGGCGCGCGAGCCTGCTCATAAGGCGCTAAGCGTCCGCGCTAAGCCGAAGAGCTGGAATTTGATCTACCTGCCGATCGCCGAAATGACGGTGAACGCGCTGCTTGTCCTTCTGGTGAGCGGCGGCGTCGGTTTTGTATCGGGCTTGGTTGGCGTGGGCGGCGGTTTCATCATGACGCCAGCGCTGATGTTCTTGGGGGTCCCTCCGCCAGTTGCGGTGGCCACCGGCGCCAGCCAAATCGCAGCCACGTCATTCTCTGGGATCATGACGCAAACCCGTCGCAAAAGCGTTGATTGGCGCATGGGCATGCTGCTGTCCATCGGCGGCATACTTGGCAGCGCAACGGGCGTCTGGCTCTTTGAGCGTTTGCTTCAGCTCGGGCAGCTCGATCTCATCATCTCGATGCTCTACCTGGTGCTCCTTGCGGCGCTGGGTACGCTCATGCTGTTCGAGAGCTACGCGATTTGGCGCGGTCGCGGAGCAAAAGGCGTCAGCGTTTTGCGGCGGCCGGCGCGCACGATCGCGCACACGCTGCCGTTTCGCATCGCATTTCCGCGATCAGGACTCTATCTCAGCGTTATTCCGCCGGTCGCGTTGGGTTATGGAGTCGGCGCGCTGTCGGCGATCATGGGCATTGGCGGCGGGTTTATTCTCATTCCGGCGATGATTTATTTGCTGCGTATGCCCACGAACGTCGTGGTCGGCACGTCGCTGTTTCAGGTCTTGGTCGTCTCCTCGCTCGTCGTCATCATGCAGTCAGCGCGAACCCAAACGGTCGATCTCGTACTCGCGGCGTTGCTCATGGGCGGCGGGGTCTTCGGCGCCCAATGGGGCGCGCGCCTCGGCGCTGGACTTCGGAACGAACAAATCCGCGCGATCCTTGGCGCGCTCCTGATCGCGGCGAGTCTGAAATTCCTGTGGGATCTCGTGGTTCCTCCAGCAGAACCCTACGTGCTCGGCGGAGGCCTCTGGTGATACGCGGGGGCATCATCGCACTGGCGCTGCTGTTGAGTCCCGAAGCGCGCGCGCAAGAGACGCCCCCGCCCGTGGGATCGGATCTTCCCGCGGCCGTCGCCGAGGAACAGATCGCGGTCAGTTCCGACTATCGCGGGTCATACATGACGATTTTCGGCGTGAACCCGGATCGGCGCGGGCGCGGCGATGTCGTCGTTGTGGTGCGCGGCCCGAGTCACACAGCCACGGTAATGCGCAAACGCCGCGTCCTTGGCCTTTGGATCAACGGTGATCCCGTTCGATTCAGCGAAGCGCCCTCCTTCTTCGCCGTGCTGTCGAACCGCCCGCTTCGCTCAATCGTGAGCCGCGAAACGATGTGGCGCTACCGGCTTGATCCAGCAGCGAGCGCACGGCTGGCGAGTACGGTGCCGACAGGCGCCGATCCGTCAGCGTATCGCGCCGCGCTCGTGCGGCTGCGGCGCCAACAGGGCTTGTACCAGGAATACGCTGGGCGCGCTTCGCCAGACCGCCGAGGCGGACTGACCACTTACCAAGGCGGCCTCTTCCGTGCCGTCGTGCGTCTCCCGCACAACGCGCCGATCGCGCAGTACAACGCGGACGCGTTCGTATTCCGGGACGGACGCCTCGTTTCCTCGCAGCGCATTCCAATCACAATCGAGCGCGTGGGCTTCGAGCGCGACGTCCATAAGCTCGCCACAGACGCCTCCTGGCTCTACGGGATCGCCACTGTCCTGCTTGCCTTGCTCGCGGGGTGGGTCGCGGCCTTCCTTTTCCGGCGCACGTGAGCAACGCGCCTTTTCTCCCGCGCGCAGCGCTCAGGTTGGGCTTCTTGAGCCTCGCGCCGCTGGCGGTCTCGGCGCTGGTCTCTCTCTCGCAGCACCGCGGCACAGCGCATTTGGCGGTCCTCGCATTTTCGATCTACGCGGCGCTCTTGTTGTCGTTTCTTGGAGGCGTGCGTTGTGGATTTGAGATCATGCGCGCACCCGATGCGCCAAACGCGATGCGGCTCGCGCTGAGCGCGGCGCCTGCTCTGTCCGCGTGGCTATTGACCTTGGTGATCGTGCTCGTGCCTTCGGCGATCCCTGCTGCCGCGGCGTATGCCGGGTTGTTCTCGGCGCAGTACCTTTGGGATCATCGCAGCGCCATCGATGCTGGCGCGCCGGCTTGGTATCCGTTGCTGCGCCAGGTGCTCACCGGCGGCGCCATGATCATCTGCTTGATCATTCCGCTCGCCACCGCGTTGCACCGCATCTAATCCGGCAACAGTCGATCCCGCGGCGCTGGCAGCACCCGGTCTCGCCCCAGAACCAGCGCCGTCACACCATCGGGAAAGATCGACGCGAACGCCTCATTGCAAACATTGAGGCCGCCCGTGAATGCGCCGAACGCGGGCATCACCAGCCGTTCGCCGTCCGTCGCGAAACACCTTCGGCGGACGCTTGCGCCGCGGCCAGCGACCCGCGCGCATGGATGCAAATGCCCTGCGACCTCGCCCGGCGCACCCGTCGGCTCATGCCGAAATGTCAGCGCCCCAAGCGTCAAGCAATCGCGTGTGACGCCGCCGAGCGCCTCCGCCGCGCGGCCATCGTGATTGCCTTCCACCCAGACCCAGTCACAAGCGCCAATCATACCTGCCAGCAAACGCCGATCGCCCTCGTCCATGCGCACAGGGCCGCCGCCATCATGGAAGCTATCGCCCAATGAAACGATGATATCCGGGGAAAGGATCTCGATCAGGCTCGCAAGCTTCGTCAGCGCCACATGCGTATCGTAAGGCGGCAGCATCTGTCCGCGCAGCGCGAACGCCGACCCCTTCTCGAGGTGCAAGTCTGATACGATCAGCGCCTTCGCTTCGTCGAGCCAGAGCACGCCTTCCGGCAGCGCCGCCGCTCGCGCGCCTCCCAACCGCAGCTCAACAGACGCGCCAACACGAACAAGCGACGGCGCCCGCGGCAGCACTGGCGACGCGCGCGCGGAGGGAGAGGAGGAACGTGCGAGCAACGCCATCGCCGCAGCCAACAGGATTCGTTACGGGGTCACAATCGCAAAGTTCGGGTCGGGCGTCTCAAACACCTCCCCCATTCCTTGGAGCGACCGTCTGTTCCCGCTGATCCGCACCTGACCCGACAGAACCGCCCGCGTCATCGTTCCCGTCGCCATGGCTTGCAAGAATACCGCACGCGGCGCCGAAACCGTCGGCGCATCCGCCAAGGTGACATCGCGTTCGTGAATCAGAACGCCGTTGGCGATGGTCACGGCAAAATGCTCACTGCGTTCCGGAAACACGAGATTGAAGGTAAAACGGCGCGTGCCCAGCCGTTCTGGATTAAGGCGCACCGCCAGCAGGTCCAGGATGTACGACGTGGGCGTCGCGGCCACGAGGTCCAAGGCTTGCGCGCTCGCATCCCGACTTGGCGGCCCGGTTTCGAGTTCCCGCGCGGCGACCAGATACATGTTTCGCCAAATCGCGCTTTCGGCTTGGTACGCCATCTGTCGGTGCGTGCGCGCGAGCAAGGCGCGCGCCCCCTGGTTGTTTGGAGCTGCGAACACCAGATGGTTCAGCACTCGAGCGGCCCATCGATAGTCGCCTTCGTCAAAGGCGCGCTGTCCTTCAGCCAGCACGCGCGCCTCGCCGCCCATCGCCCGTACGAACCGCGTCGCTTCCTCTTCCGGCGGCAGCGGATCGAGGTTCGCGGGATTTGCGTCATACCACCCCATGTAACGTTGGTAGATCGCCCGCGAGTTGTGCATCATTGTGCCGTAGTAGCCACGATTAAACCAGCGGCTCGCCAAGGGCTCCGGCAAGCGCACGCGCTCGGCGATCTCTCGATCGGTGAAGCCAGCGTTCATCAAGCGCACTGTCTGATCGTGCAAATATTTGTAAGCGTCGCGATGACTTGCGATGAAGTCGCGTACGCGCGCGCCGCCGAAGCGCGGCCACGCATGGCTTGTCACCATGACTTCGCTGCGATCTCCGAAGAGGCGCAGGCTCTCCGTCAGATAATCCGCCCACGCCTTGGCGTCTCGCACCAAGGCGCCACGCGGCGTCAGAATGTTGTGCATTGAGGCGTTGGCGTTTTCAGCGAGGCACAGCACGCCAAGATCGGGAAAGAAGAAGTTCATTTCCGCCGGCGCCTCGGTTTCTGGCGTCACCTGAAACTCTATGCGGACGCCGTCGATGGCGAGGACTTCGCCGGTCCGCTCGATCGTGCGCGTCGGCGGGATAAGACTGTATGCTCCGTTTGAAACCGCAGGCCCGATCCCGGATGTCATCTGACCTTCCGGTCCGGCGGCGAGGCCTTGCCCGAACTGATAGAGCGCGCGCCGCGTCATGGCGTTGCCGGCGATGACATTCTCCGTCACCGCATGCTCCATGAAACCGTCGGGCGCGATGATTTGAACGCGACCGGCCGCGACATCCGCGCTGTCGACCACGCCGCGAACCCCGCCGAAATGATCGAGGTGGCTGTGCGTATAGATAACGGCGGCGACTGGCCGATCCCCAAGCGTTCGCCGCGCAAGCGCAAGTGCGGCGGAAGCGACCTCAACGCTTGTAAGTGGGTCGATGATGATCAAGCCCGTGTCGCCGACCACGATGGTCATGTTCGACACGTCGAAGCCCCGCACCTGGTAGACACGGTCGGCGACGCGGAACAGCCCGGCTCGAGTCAGGAGGCGGGCATGGCGCCAAAGGCTCGGGTTTACGGTCTCGGGCGCGTCGCCTTGCAGGAAATTGTACGCGGTGAAGTCCCACACCACGCGTCCATCCGGGGCGCGGATTTGCGGCTGGTCCCAAGCCGCGACAAAACCTCGTGTCGCGAAGTCTTCGTCCTCGCGGTCGCTCCAAGGAAGCGTTTGCGCCATGGCGGCGTTCGAGCGGCGGGTCGCGTCCGTGGCTTGCGCCTGGGCCACGCCCGACGACGCCAAAGCAAGCGCAATGATCCACGCCAACCGCTTCATGTGTTTCCTCCGTTGGTCGTTACTATGACCGCGTGGGGCGGCCTCTGCCAACAGGCGCCGTTACGACACACGGGCTAGGTCATCGCCTCGGCGATCAGAGACGCGGCGTCCTCCAGGATGGCCTCCTCCGCCTGCCCCTGAATCGGCACGCGCCCAACCTCAAGCATCACCGGTGCGGCGAACGGCGACACGTGATCCAGCGCGCGATGCACCAGTTTGCCCTTGACGCGCCGCAGCAAGGCGCCGAGCCGGCGAAGGTCTAGGTAGCCTTCGCCCGCATCGGCAAAAGCCGCCTGCAGCAACAGGTGATTGGGTTCATACTGGCGCAGAACGTCATAGATGAGGTCCGCGGAAAAGGTCACCTGCCGCCCGGTTTTGGAGGCCTGCCCCGGCGCGCGCCTCTCGATCATGCCGGCGATCACAGCGCAATCGCGGAAGGTGCGTTTCATCAGCGTGCTCTCAGCAAGCCACGCCTCCAAATCGTCGCCCAGCATGTCCTCATCGAACAAAGCCGCGAAGTCCACGTCGCCCATGGGCTCAAGCCCCCACACGGCCACCGCGTATTCGCTCGCAAGGAAGCCAAGCGGATGGAGGCCAAGTCGCTCCAGACGGCGCGTCACCAACATCCCTAAAGTTTGATGCGCAAGACGGCCTTCGAACGGATAGCACACAAGATAGTGCTTCATCGCCCTTGGAAAGGTCTCGACCAACATCTCGTCCGGCGCGGGGACGACCGAACGCCGCCGTTGCGCATCGATCCACTCGCGAACTTGCGCGGGCAACGCTCCTTGTCGCTTGGGGTCGTACAGCATACGTCGAACCCGCTCCGCCAGAAACGTAGAGAGCGGAAATTTTCCGCCGGCATAGGAAGGAATGCTCGGGTTTTCCGCACCAGGCGCGCGCACCACCAGCGCGTTGTCCTCGCGCACGTCGATAAAGCGAAGAATCTCACCCGCGAACAGGAAGGTGTCGCCGGGCGTCAGACCTTCGATGAAGTACTCCTCGATTTGACCCAGGCGGCGGCCTGGAACGAGCGGACGATCCCCCCGCGCGCCGGGCACCCCAAGGCGAGCGCTCGCCCTGTGCGCAAGCCGGACGTCCAGCATTTCTGACTCAATGATGGCGCCGACATTCATCCTATGTTGCTGCGCCACACTCGCGTTTCGCGCTCTCCAACGGTTGGTATGAAGGTCCTGCACGATCCGGCGATAGCGATCATAGCTGCGCAGCGCGTAACCGCCGGTGGCGACGAGGTCGATGGCGCCGTCAAACGCGGAACGCGTCAGACGCGCATACGGCGCCGTTGAGGCGACCTCCTCAAATAACTCATCCGCGTCGAACGGCTCGCCGCACGCGCATCCCATGATGTGCTGCGCCAAGCAATCAAGGCCGCCGATCCGCGCGGCAGCGCCATCCATCGCGCCCTCCGCTACGGCTTCTTGAGCTGCGCGACACTCCAGAACCTCGAACCTGTTGCTTGGCGCAAGCAACGCGCGTGAGGGTTCGTCCAGGCGGTGGTTGGAGCGGCCAATGCGCTGCACCAAACGCGCGGCGCCCTTTGGCGCGCCCATCTGGATAACAAGGTCAACGTCCCCCCAATCGATTCCCAAATCCAACGTCGACGTACACACGACCGCCCGTAAGGCGCCGCTTGCCATGGCCGCTTCGACCTTTCGTCGTTGCGCGACATCCAATGATCCGTGATGCAGCGCAATCGGAAGCCGGTCTTCATTGACGCGCCAGAGTTCCTGAAATGTCATCTCCGCCTGCGCGCGCGTGTTCACGAACACGAGCGCCAACCGCGCGCGCCTGATCGCGGCGTAGACTTCCGGGATCGCATGGCGCGCCGTGTGGCCCGCCCATGGGATGCGCGCATCGCTGTCGAGCACGTCAACAATCGGCGCGGCGCCCGGGGCGGCGCGAATAACGATGTCCCGCGCGCGCTCATCGACGCTCCCGACGAGCCATGACGCCAACCCCGCTTCGTCGGCGACGGTCGCGCTCAGTCCCACGCGCAAATGCTTTGGCGACCAACGCCTCAATCGGGCGAGAGCCAGCGCCAAAAGGTCGCCGCGTTTGGTCGGCGCCAGCGCATGCGCCTCGTCGACAATGACAACGCGAAGATCTTCAAAAAACACCCGCGCGTGCTCGGAGGCGATCAGCAAACATAATTGCTCCGGCGTCGTGAGCAGGATGTCCGGCGGTCGCGCTCGTTGGCGCTGGCGCTTGTGCGGCGGCGTGTCTCCAGTCCTGGTTTCGATGCGGACGTCGAGCTTCATCTCGCTCACGGGGCTGAGGAGATTGCGCGCGACGTCCGTCGTCAGCGCCTTTAGCGGCGAGATGTAGAGCGTGTGCAAACGATCGCCGCACCGCGTGCCGTCAGCCAATTCGACAAGGCTCGGCAAAAATCCCGCCAGGGTCTTGCCCGCTCCCGTGGGCGCGATCAACAAGCTCGACTTTCCGGCCGCGCCGCGCGCAACCAAGCGTAATTGGTGGGCGCGCGGCGCCCAACCCCGGCCGCCAAACCAAGACGCAAACGGCTCCGGCAGGATCTGATCCATGCGCGCTTCATAGCCTTGACTGGATCGTCGGCGCTATGCCATCGCGGCGCCGCAATCCCCAAGGAAAGCAGGTTCATGCGCAGCTTGGCTTCCGCCCTCCTCCTTTGCGTTGCGATCGCGGCCACGGCGGCGGCTCAAACTGGGTCAGCGCCCCCGCCGGCGTTGCTGCAGGCGGTCTCAGCGACGACCGCGGCGAGCGCGGACTACGCATTCGACTTTGAACTCTCCTCCGGCGAGCGCCAATGGCGAGCGCGGTTTGATCCGTCCGCCACGCCGCGCCTGCGCCTGACGTCGCCCGCCCCGCAATCGCTGAACAATGACGAACGCCAAGCTTTCGAGAGAATGGCCGCCCGGATGGAGGGCGTGCCATGGTGCGCCAGCGAGCGGATGTCGCAGGCCGCGAATGTCCGATTGATCGCGGAAAACACGGAGACAGCCACCTACGCTTTCCAGCCGACGGCGGAAATGATCCGCAGCGAGCAGGCGCGGCCATTCGCGAGCCGGTTCCGCGGCGAATTCACGATTGTCAAAGCCGACGCCGACATCTCGCGCTTTCGCATTTTTCTTCCGCGCGCCTTCTCCCCGGCGCCGTTGGTCACCATAGAGCGGTTTGACGTTCGCGTCTCATGCGCCGCCGCGCCGAACGGACGCCAATATGCGGCTGAGACCATTAGCGACGTGCGCGGTTCAGCCTTTGGCAGCGCCATCAACGAGCAGAGCGTTCAGCGCGCGCACAACTTGAACGCCGCGCCATGAGCGAAACGCGCTATCAGCATCTGAGCGCCGCGCGCATTCTACAGACGCTTGAAAAACTACGCGCGCGCATCGTTGCGCGATTTCCGAACGCGGGGCTTGCGGAGGTGTCCGCGGAGCTCATCGACACCGCGCGGTTTTGCGCGCACGACGCGGCCCAACTGGCGCGTCCGCGCCTTGTGTGGCGGCTGGCGGCGCTTCTGCTCGTCGCGGCGGGCGCCGCCGCGCAGATCGCGGCGCTCCGCTATCTGCATGTTGACGCCCAAGGGCTCAGCGCCGCCGACTGGGTGCAGGGCTTGGAAGCGGCGGTAAATCTCTTGATCCTGTTCGGCGGCGGCGTTTGGTTCGTCCTAACGCTGGAGGAAAGGACGAAACGCCGACGCGCGCTCGACGCCCTGCACCGGCTGCGGTCCATCGCCCACGTGATCGACATGCACCAGCTGACCAAAGACCCAACCGCCCTGCTCAACCCGCAACCAACGTCCGCCTCGCCCGAGCGCACGATGACCCAATTCGAATTGACCCGGTATCTCGACTATTGCGCCGAGATGCTGTCCCTCATCGGCAAGCTCGCCGCCCTCTATGCCGACCGCATGCGCGACTCCGTCGTGATCGACGCGGTCAATGACATTGAAGACCTCACGACCGGCCTCGGACGGAAGATCTGGCAGAAGATCACCATCATCGGCGCGCTCGACGAGCGCCAAGCTTAATGCGCCGTAAACGACGGCGCTTCAGCGATTCCTAAACAATCCGTGATAGCGCTGAGCCGGTAACAATCGGCAACGGATTCATGTCTTCGGCGTTTGATCCATCAGGACTGACAGCGCTTGTCGTTGACGCGAACGCGTATGCCCGCGGCATCTCGCTCGACCAGCTGCGCGCGATGGGCTTCGGCCGCACGCTCGGCGCGGCCGCGCCAGCGGACGCATGGGACCTGCTTCGCGAGGCCGCGCCCGATATTGTCCTGCTGGAATGGGTTGAAGACGGCCGGGACGGATTGGAATTCGTCCGGCGCATTCGTCAGAGCGAGGATTCCCCCAACCGCGCCGTGTCCATCTTCATGTTGACGTCGCGCGGGGATGCTGGGGCGGTGGAGACGGCGCGCGCCGCGGGCGTGGACGGCTACCTTCGCAAACCAATCTCCGCCTTGGCGCTGCAACAGCGCGTCCGAAAAGTCGTCAGCAAGCCGCAGCCATTCGTCATGACGGCGACATATGTAGGCCCCTGCCGGAGGCGCCCGCGCCCGCAACTTGTTTACGCCGGCCCCTGGCGGCGCCTCGATGACGCCAGCGCCGTGACCGCGGAAGAAGCAGAACACGTCGACCTTAAGGCGGAACTCGCCCGCGCCTGCGTGGCGGCGCTGGAGACGGCGGCGCGGAACCTCACACCGGGCGATGCAAACGCCGCGCGAGCCGTCTACAGCGCAGTGCAGGCCCTCGTCGGCATCGGTGAGGATATCGGCGACGCAAGCCTTTGCGCCGGCGCGCGCGACATGGCCCGCTACGTCCAGGCTCAGGGCGCGACGGATCGGCTCGATCCCGAAGTCGTGCGATTGCATATCGCGGCGTTGAACCAACTCGCTCTGCTGCCACAAACGTTGGTGCAAGAGCGTCAGCGCGTCGCCGACAGCCTGAAGCGCATGGTGGACAAAAAACTGCGCCAGCCCGCGACCGCCGCCTAAGCAGACTTTGGCGGACGGACAAACAAAAGCAGAGCGAGCCCCACAACCAGCAACAGCGCGATCGACGCGAATCCGGCGCGCTGGCTCTCGTACGCGTGCGTGAAGGTCTCCACCAGCATCGGCCCCAACCACGCCGTCGCGGACGCCGCCAACGCATAGAGCCCAAACAGCTCGCCAGCCATGGCTGGCGGCGAAAGCCGCGCCATCAACGCCCGGCTGGAGGCATAGGCCGCCGTAATGGAAATCGCGATCACCAGCGATGCGCCGAGATACACCGCTTGAGGAAGCGTATTGAAGAACGGCGCCGACCACAAACGGTCCGCCGGGTCGATGGCTATCGAAAAGAATATTGTCGTCGGCGACACCGAAACCATCGTCACCAGACACGCCAGCGTCACGCCGATTTCAGACGCTACCGCCAATTTCGCGCCGATCGTGCGGTCGAGCGCGGCGCTGACAAACCCGCCGACCACAGCGAACAATGACAGGATGACGCCATA
The DNA here is from genome assembly GCA_002343395.1 of Hyphomonadaceae bacterium UBA2389. Taxonomy (GTDB): domain Bacteria; phylum Pseudomonadota; class Alphaproteobacteria; order Caulobacterales; family Aquidulcibacteraceae; genus Vitreimonas. Next base: position 16,492 of record DDSN01000010.1, read on the forward strand.
GGCGAGCATTTCGATGAGCCCCCACCCCATCACTCCCGAGGCGTACACGCCGGAGAAGATCAAAATCGCTGTCTTCCCGTCCGCGTAAAACATGCGCGCGAGCAGGAAGATAGCAATGTTTCGATGGTCGCGCAGCTTGCGGAGCGTGCGCGCCACGCTCATGACCCCGGACGCGACGGAATCGCCGAAGCGCCGCCCGGTCGACACAAGATCGGGCGTGTGGGCGAACAGCGGCACGGAAAACACGAGCAGCCACACCGCGCAGAGGATCGTCACAACCCTGCTTGGCTCGTGCGCGTTTGAATCTAGCCCGAACAAGGCTCGTTCCGGCAGAAGCGGCAAGTTCATCGTGCCCGGAAGCGCGAACGCCCAAAGCACGCCCACCAGCAATAACACAGACGACGCGTTGCCAAGCGACAGTCCGAAGCCGGACAAGCGCGACACGCCCTCGCTCGGCGCGGCGTTGGTCAGCATCGCGTTGTGGAGGACTTCCGTCCATACGAAGGAAACGCTGGCGACGATCACGATGGCGCCGAGCGTCGCCAAGGGCAGTCCTTGTTCGTTTGGCAACGCCCACCACTGAGCGGCGATCGCCGCCGCGAGCACAAGCGTCAGCGCCGCGAGCAATGGCTTTCGCCGGCCCATGGCGTCGGCGGTGGCCCCTACGAAGGGCGCTGAAAGCGCCACGATCAAACCCGACGTCTTGTGCCAGCTTGAGATGATCTCTTGCCCACGGATCGGATCACCGACCACAACATTCGAGATGTATGGCGCCATCACATAGATGCCGCACAGAATGACGTAGGGGTTGCGCGCCCACTCGTAGAGCGCCCATCCCCAGGCGCCGCGATCGAAAGTCGGAGCGCGCGCCAGCTATCGTTGCCCTTTGAGAGCGGCGGCCGTTTCGCGTGCGATGCGTCGAATGGCCTGCTCAGCAGCTGGCGCGGCTGCTGGAAACGCAACAAATCCGTGCGGCAAGTTCTCGAAACATGCGTAGCTCACACGAACGCCAGCTTCGCGCAGACGTTCCGCGTACGCCGCTCCCTGATCGAGCAACATGTCAAAGCCGGCCGTGAACACCAGCGCCCGGGCTAGGCCGCGCAGATCCTGCGTCCGCCCAGGCGACAAACGCGCATCGCTTGGATCGACGCCGTCCGGCAGATACTGCTTCAGGAAATACTCCACGGTTTCCGCCGTCAGCGGCCAAGCATCCGCGAAGTCATGCATCGATGGCGTCTCGCTTGTGAAGTCGACCGCCGGATAGACCAGCACTTGCAGGATTGGCGGCTTGGAGTCTCGAAACTCCTGCGCAATGATCGCTGAAAAATGGCCGCCCATGGAGTCGCCGCCGATCGCGACCTTTCCAGCGGGGGCGCCATAGCGCGCGGCGTTCTCCAGCGCCCAAACGTACGCCGCGCGGCAGTCTTCAAGTCCGATCGGAAACTTGAACTCGGGCGCCAGCCGGTAATCGACCGAAAGCACAGGCGCGCCGGCGTCTTTCGCAATAAGGCTGCACAGACGATGACAGCATTCGAGCGAACCGATCACGCCCCCGCCGAAGTGCAGATAAACCAGCATGGCCGCTGAATTGTCTCGCACGGTCGGCAAATAGAGGCGCGTCGGCACGGAATGCGAACGGCCGGTCACATGAACGACTTCAGTGCGCACCCCAGAGGCGGCTGAACCGCCAAACAAGTCGGCGCCCGCTTCGGTCTGCGCGCGCAAATGCGCCACCGTCATCTGGTCCCATGGAATTGCGCGCTTGCGGGCCTGCGCTTCGAGAAACTGAAACCGCGGATCCAGCGTCATTCCGCGAACGGTCCGCGGCGTTCCGCCTGACGCCTTGACGAGCGCGTCGGGCGAACGCGCCAACGCCAATTGGACGACGAACTTTCTCAGCCAAGACAAACCGTGTGCTCCTCAGCCCCGGCGCGGAGCGCCGTCCAAGCCCTTGAGTATCAACCCTACCGCGAAGTCGGCGGCTGCGCCCACATTGGCTGGAGCACGCCTCAGCATGGCGGCGCCGACCTCCTGAGCGATGCCGATGCACGCACAAGCCAGATAGTCCGCGTCAATGCGAGGCGCTAGTCCACGTGCGATTGCGTCCTCCAAGCCCTGCCGGACTTCCTCATACACCGCCATCATTTCCGGCGTATCCGAACGAACGTGCGGGCGCCGTTCATCGATGGGGCGGCCATCGATCTTGTTCTCTTCCGAGATGAAAGCGAAGTAAGCGTGGAAGGCGCTACGCAGATAGTCTTCGAAGCTTCGGGCGCGCTCCCGCGCCGCGCGCAGCAATGGTTTAAAGCGGTGCGCGGCGTCGTCAGCGATCGCCTCGAACACCTCCTCTTTCGACCTGAAGTAGTTGTAGAATGTCCCTGATGCGAGTTCGGTGCCGCGTATGATGTCGCGCACCGACGCCGCGTCGTAGCCCATTTGGGCAAACACGCGACGCGCCGCGGCAAGGATGGCTTGCCGGTTGGCGACTTTCGTGCGCTCGCGCTTACCTATCGGCTCGATCGCCGCCGCCTCGCTCATGCCCGCTCCTAGATCGTCCTGTCCCCGAGGCCATAGGGCACAAAAATGACGGATCGTCAATTTTCATGGTTTCGCGATCCATCGATCATGATAGCTAACAGCCAAATGAGCCAAGATCACCCCGCGCACTATGGCGAAGGCGACGATGTCGTTGAGCGCATCCGGACAATGATGCGCTTCACGCCCCATGGCCGTGCGCTCGGACTCGAGGTTGTCGGCATGGACAACGGCAAGGTCCGCGGGCGGGCGCCGTACAAGCCGGAGATGGTTGGCGACCCAGAGACCGGCGTCATCGCCGGGGGCGTGATCACCACGTTTCTTGACCAATTGTGCGGGATGGCCGCCGTGTTGGCGATGCGCGAGCCAAGCGTTGTCGCCACCATAGATCTACGCATCGACTACATGCGCCCCGCCGAGCCCGGAAATGACGTGCTCGCGGAGGCGCTCTGTTACAAGATCGGACGCAATGTCGCATTCGTGCGCGCCGTTGCGTTTGAGCAGAGCGACGAAAACCCCATCGCTCACGCGACGGCGACCTTCGCTGTGAACGCTCCCGCACGACGCCGCGCGAGCGCCGCTCATGAATGATGTGCAGCAACGTGTCGCTGGCGCGCTCGCGCGCATTCCCTACGCGACTTTTCTAGGCCTGCGCGCCGAGATAAAGGGCGATGAACTCACGCTCACCATGCCCTTCGGCGAACACCTGATCGGCAACCCCATGTTGCCGGCGCTGCATGGCGGGGCGGTCGGCGCATTGATGGAGCTGACCGCGCTCACCCAGCTCGCTATCGCCTCAAAGAGCGAAAAACTCCCCAAAACCATTGATGTAGGCTTTGACTATCTGCGGTCGGGCCGGCCGAAAGACACCTTCGCTCGCGCCCGCGTCGTCAAGGTCGGAAAGCGCATCGCCAACGTGCAGGCGGAAGCCTGGCAAAGCGAGCGCGGCGCACCCATCGCGATCCTGCACGGCCATTTCCTTCTTGCAGACGACTGAGCCACGATTCAGCTTGCGTTCAGGCTCGAGGTTCGAGGCTGCGCGCGGGAGCCTGACCATGATCCGGAAACTTACAAGCCTCGTCGCCGCAACCGCCTTCTCGATGGTTGCTTTGGCGCCGGCAACGCCAGCCGCCGCGCATGACCGCCGCTACGGCGGCTATGAGCGCCACGACCGCGACTATTACGATTGCCGCCGGGGCGGCTATGGCGACCGTTGCCGGGGGTATCGCCACCGCGATCGCGACAACGATAACGATGAAGCCATTGCCGCCGGCGTCATTGGACTGGTGCTCGGCTTGGCGATTGGCGCGGCGGCCGAACAGGAGCAACGCCGCGACTATTACGATCGCTCTTACAGCGATCGCCGCTACGACGATGATCGCTACTATGACGGTTACTCCGATGATCGTCCGCAATGCACGCGCCGCGAACGTCAGTGGGATCGGTATGCGCGGCGCTACGTCTATGTAGACGTGCCCTGCTGACAACAGGTCCGCGCAAGACATCATGCCTGTGTAGCGGCGCTCTTCAAGCTGAGCGCTGCTGCGCTATTTTATGGTCATGAAATACGTTTGCGATGCGCCGGACGGTGCAACGTGGTTTCGAATCGAAACGGAAGGCGAGGCGGAAGCCGAATCCGCTCTGATGCGGCATGCGGTGGACAAGTATTTCAAGCGCTTTCAACAGATCGCCAAGGACGCCTACAGGCCATCGACAAGTTTGGCGTCGTTCGAGCGGGAGATCGGCTTAAAGGATCACCTCGCCCGCGCGATGCCGATATTCTTGACATTGCGGGCAGATGACGGCGCGGGCCTCGCGACAGCCATGGTGCCGCCAGAGGCGCGCGGCGAGGCGAACGTCCGCTGCATCATTGTCGGCCCAGGCAACAGCGACCCCTATACGAAAAACGCGCCAGCGATCAGTGCGCTGGCGCGTCATTTCGGCGTCGAGCTCAGGCGCGAAGCCTGCTACCCCTACGCGTAATCTACTTCGGTCCGGCGCCGCCGCCCGTTTGTTGCAGCACGCGCGCACCAGCATAGCACGGCGCGACGGAGCATTGCTGCATGAGCAAACGCACGATGTAGTTGCCATTGGCCGAAGGTGCGAAGTTCACCACCGGATAGTCGTCCGGCAGCATGTCGGAGGCCACGACCCCGCCCGTCGAAACATCGATGAGTTCGATATCGACATTGGTGCAGTCGCCGTCACACGCGCCGATGATGGTGTAGTTTGAGCCGCCGGTCAGCGCGATGTTGAATCGATGGTCCGTCGAGGGCTGCATGGGCACGATCTGATCGGTGAAGCCCGTGGGCGGGTTCATGCCGCTCGCGAAGTTCTGACCAATTTGGTTGAGCTGCTGGCCGATATTGTCGATCAGCTGCTGGCGCACCTCGGGCGTAACGTTCGCCTGCTGCGCGGGCGCCGTCTGGCTGGGTTGCGTTGACGGCGCTTGCGCGCCAGCTTGAACCGGCGGCAGCTGCGGGCCCGAGCCTTGCTGGTTGCACGCGCTCAGCGCCAAAACGGCCGCAGCCGCGACCAGAGCCTTACGAATCATTCCGATCCTCCACATAAAAACCGCGTGACTGGCGTAGCGCGGGCGCTCGCGCCTGTCCACGCCGCCCACATGGATGGAACTCAACGGCGCCACTGTGACTTTGGTCCTAGCGCACGCGCGAAGTCTCGGTTCAGCGGCCTGATTTGACGCCGCTTTCGGCGCGCAGCGCGGACACCGTCAGAACGGCTGCCGCGAGCATGAAAATCGCCGGCCAGGCACTCAGCAACACGCCGGGGCCTTCGAGAAACCGCCGCGTCGTTTCGTCCATGAAATGCAAGAGCCCCCGCTTTGGATAAAGCGGCAACACCAGAACGCCCGCCCACGCCGCGCTCGTTGCGAGCCACAACCCAACGGCCTGCGCGCCGGCTTCGATGCGCCGCCAAGTCAAAATCCAGGCCGCCGCCACGCCCGGAAACACGAAATAGAGGTGATCGCCTTCCGTAAGCGGCCCAATGCTCATGATCGCCGCCAAAACCGCGCCAAGTCGCAGCATCGCAATGGCGCTCTCTTCTTCTTTCTTGGGCGCGGGCATGAACACAATGGCGAAGAGTGCGATCGCCGCCACGAGCGCGACGCCAACGCCGACCATCACGGGCGCGTGCATCCAGGCTTGGCTGTATTCATTCTCGACAAACGCCCGCAGAAACATGCCGAAGAATGAGTGATTGAGCGGATTGACCGCCCACTCCGGCGACGCGGAGTGCTGGGTCGTGCCACGCCATCCCCAGAAGGCGCCGACAATGTCCTGATACAGCGGCAGAAACGAGAGCCCAAACACGACGCCGCTGAACACAAAGGTACGCGCGGCGCCGCGCCAATCGCCCTGCTTCAGCTGGAACAGCGTCACCACGCCAAGGAATGGCTTGAAGCAAATCATGATGGCCCACAGCGCGCTGGCCAGCACGCCGCGATTTGCCCGCCACGCCGCGAACCCCGCGACCAACAGTCCGAGAAGCGCGAAATTGACCTGGCCGTGATAGAGATCGGCGCGCGCCGTCCTTGCGAAGAATACGACGCCGCAGAGGAAGATTATCCACACCCACGGCACGCGAACGCCAACGCGGCGCGCCATCCAGGCGATCGCGGCGATGAGCGCCGCGGCGCTGGCGATCGTCCACACCGCAGCCGCGCCGGCATCGCCCAGCAGCGCCGCCAGCAGCGCCAGAACGCCCGCGAACAAAGGCGGGTAGGCGTAGCGGAAGAAGTCGCCGTCGTCGCCGAGATAGAGGTTGCGGCCCAGCGCATAGTCGTGCGCGGCGCGCAGGTAAATCTCCATATCGGTGCCGGCCGGCCAAGCGCTGTTGGCGGCGAGTTCTTTCACCACCCAAAGGGCGGACACTCCCATGCCAAGAACGCCGAGCACGAGAGCTGCGGCGCCCGCGATTCTCGACCGCGCAAGCACGGCGATCCGCTCCTGCAGATGCCGCAATCGGTTCGCGCCCATGACCCCTCCTCTCCCGTCGCCTTGCCCGACTTCATGCGCCTCGTCCATCGCACTCGCGTGACCGTGACAATGTTCAGGCCGCGCGCTAATTTTGCGCCTGGGGACGGTAGCCATGCGGTTTCGGGTCTTTCTCAGCGCGGGCGTCGGAGACGAACGCCACGCACGCTGGCTCGGGCGCCAACTGGCCGCATTCCGCGCGCCCAGGCGGCTGGTGAGCGTCCGTCCAAGGTTTGAGGTCGTCCTTTCGCCGCCGACGGAGATCGCCCAAACGGAAGTCGAGCATAAACTGCGAGATTGCCAGGCGCACCTCGTACTTTGCAGCGCGCATACCGCCCATGACCCAGTCATAAGACGAGATGTCGAAGCAGCCTTGAGCGTTGGCCGCGCGAGAAGCATCGTGGCGCTGGTCGCGCCCGACGCCCCAGAGAACGCCGACCCGGATCGCGACTTCTACCCTTCCGCACTCGCTGGACGAGGCCTCCTTTGCATCGACTTTCGCAATACACCGGGCGGCGACGGCCGCCTCGGCGGCATATTGCGGCTCAAAGCGGCGCTTCTTGGCGTAGAGCCGCACGCCTTGGCGGCAAATGCTCTTGGCCAAACCCGCGGCGTCATCGGCGCAATGTGGGTCGCGATGGCCGCGCTGACGCTCGGCTTGGCCGCGGCGTCAGCCGTTGCGATGAAGGCGCAGGACTCCGCGCGTGACAGCGAAACTCAGCGTCTCGCCGCCGAGCGCGCCGCGGCGGAGGCCGCGGCTGGCCGCGAGCAAACCTTGGCGGAGCGGCGCGCCGAGGCGGAAGAGCGCGCGAGCGCCGAACGCGAACTCGTCGGCGCGGCGGCGAAGCTCGAAGAAGCCTTGCGCGCGCTGAACCGGGCGACTAACGCGGTGATCGCCGCCGACTTAGAAGGTGAAAGCGTCGCGCAAGCGCTGCGCGAACAAGAAAACGCCTATTGGCGTTTTTTTGAAGCAAGCATTCCGCTTGCTCTTGATCCAACCCTCTTCGTTCCTCCGCTTGAGCGCATCGCCGCTCAGTACGAATCGCGAGATCGGAGCAGCGATGCGCAACGTGTTCGGGCGCGATTGGCGACATTCGCTCAACGCGCGGCGACGAACAACGACGCCGCCCCCGAGTGGCGATATGCACTGTCCAGCGCGCTCATGACGATCGCCAATCAACGCGCGGCGACCGATCAGAACGCACAGATCGACGCACTGTCGCTGGTGATTGCCGTCGTTGACCCGCTATGCGTGGACGCCGGATCAGGGGCCTCGATCCGGGCGCCGGCCTGTCTGCGCCTCGCGTCCTCAAGCTTGGCGCGAGCGCGCCTGCTACGCGCGCTGGAGCGCACCGTCGATGCCAATCAGCTAATTCACGCCGCCGGTGCGCTCGATGAGGCCATGCGCGTAATTCCCGATCAAACGGCGTTAAGGACGAACGGCCCAGCGCTGCGCGATCAGCTTATCCGCCTTGCCGTGAGCCTCGGCGCGACACCGCCGTCGCCGCGCGCGGGACCGCTTCGTCCCTCGAACTAGGCCGCCCGCGCCGCGGCGATAACCGCGCTCTTTACGCCGCCCACGACCTCACGAACCAACGCTTCGTCATCCCCTTCCGCCATGATGCGCACCAGCGGCTCCGTGCCGGACTTGCGCACCAGCAAGCGGCCTTTGCCCACGAGCTTCGCTTCGGCGGCCTTGATGGCTTCCTTAACCGCCGCCGCTTCCATGGGGTCCTTGGCGCCCTTTTCGTAGCGGACGTTCTCCAGCACCTGGGGCGCGGGCTCGAACACCTGGCAAACCTCGCTCGCGGGTTTCCCGCCTTGCACGATGACCGCCAAGACTTGGAGCGCGGCCAACAGGCCGTCGCCGGTGGTTGAAAAATCGGACAAGACGATGTGGCCGGATTGTTCGCCGCCAACATTGTAACCCTTGGCGCGCATCGTCTCGGTCACATACCGGTCGCCCACCTTGGTGCGCTCAAGTTTGAGCTTGAGCCCTTCCAGGAAACGCTCGAGGCCCAAATTGCTCATGACGGTCGCGACGATGCCCGGCTTCGACAGGGCGCCCGCCTGCTTCCAGCTTCGCGCGATCAGTCCCATCAGCTGGTCGCCATCGATCGAGTTACCTCTCTCATCGACGATAGCGACGCGGTCCGCGTCGCCGTCGAGCGCGATGCCAATATCGGCGCGATACTTAAGCACCGCCTCCTTGAGCGCCCGGGTATCGGTGGAGCCTACTTCCTGGTTGATGTTGAAGCCGTCTGGCTCGACGCCGATCTTGATCACCTCGGCGCCCAACTCGTACAACGCCACCGGCGCGACCTTGTAACCGGCGCCGTTGGCGGCATCGATGACAATACGCAACCCCTTGAGCGTCAGCCCCTTGGGGAAAGTCGCTTTCACGATCTCAACGTAGCGCGCCTGCGCGTCATCGATGCGACGGGCGCGACCGAGTTGATCGGGCGGTGCCAAGTGCCTGTCGAGCGCGCCGTCCATCAGCGCTTCTATTTCCAGCTCATCTTGATCAGAGAGCTTGTATCCGTCAGGCCCAAACAGCTTGATGCCGTTGTCCGCGAACTTGTTGTGCGAAGCCGAGAGCATGACGCCCAAGTCCGCGCGTAAGGATCGCGTCAACATGGCCACCGCCGGGGTCGGCAGCGGCCCAAAGAGCACGACATCCATGCCCGCCGCGGTAAAGCCCGCTGTCAGAGCCGGTTCAAGCATGTACCCGGACAGGCGGGTATCCTTGCCAATCACGACCAGATGCCGGCGATCGTGCACGCTCTTGAACCGCTTCCCGGCGGCCAAGCCCACGCGCATCGCCACTTCCGGGGTCATGGGAAAACGGTTGGCCGTCCCCCGAATGCCATCGGTGCCGAAATAAGTTCTGGTCATACCCGCCGGACTCCGCGAAACCGTCGCATGTTGAAAGACTAATTGAGGTGCAAATCAATGGCGCTCTCGGCATGAGAGCAGCGCTGGAACGGGGCGGACAGGATTAACTATGTGCGGGATCATCGGCATCCTGGGTTCGGCCCCCGCCGCGCCCCGATTGGTGCAAGCTCTGAAACGCCTGGAATACCGCGGCTACGATTCCGCCGGCGTTGCAACGCTAGAGGGCGGGAGGATCGAGCGTCGCCGCGCTCCAGGCAAGCTCGCCAACCTTGAACTGGAGCTTGCGGGCGCCCCGCTCAGCGGCGTTTCCGGGATTGGACACACGCGCTGGGCGACCCATGGCGCGCCAACCACGGCCAATGCCCATCCCCACGCGACCGATAAGGTCGCCATAGTCCACAACGGCATCATCGAAAACTTCCGTTCTCTGCGCGAAGGCCTCGCCAAGGCGGGGCATGAGTTCGCGTCCGAAACTGATTCAGAGGTGATTGCACACCTTATCACCGATGGGCTCGACAACGGCCTGACGCCGGAACAGGCGGCGATCGCCGCCGTGCGCCGCCTCGAGGGCGCCTTTGGGATCGCCTGCTTGTTCGCCGGCGAGGAGGACGTGCTCATCGGCGCGCGCAAAGGAAGCCCGCTCGCGGTCGGCATCGGCGACGGCGAAATGTTTCTCGGCAGCGACGCCATCGCCGTCTCGCCGTTCACGACGCGTGTGATGTTTCTCGAAGAAGGCGACATCGCGATCCTCTCCCGCGCACGCGCCAAAATTCTGGATGCCAACGGCCAAGTCGTGACGCGGCAGATCCATGTCTTCTCCGGCGCGGCGGCGGCTGTCGAAAAAGGCAACCACCGCCACTTCATGCAGAAGGAGATCTACGAGCAACCGGAAACATCCGGCCGCACGATTACGCGCTATGTAAACGCGTTCGACGAGCGCGTGGAAATGCCTGACCTCGACGGCGTCGACCTCGCCGCCGACAACGCCATCGTCATTGGCTGCGGCACGGCGCATTACGCCGGACGAGTCGCCGAGTATTGGCTCGAGCAAGTCGCCGGCATCGCGGTGGAAACTGACATCGCATCCGAGTTTCGGTATCGGAAGCCCGCGTTTGGGCGGAAATCTTTCGCCGTGTTCGTGTCGCAATCTGGCGAAACCGCCGACACCCTGGCCGCCTTGCGCTACTGCAAGGACCAAGGCGTCAAGACGCTCGCCGTGGTCAATGTTCCGGAATCCACCATTTGGCGCGAAGCAGATGCGCGCCTGCCCACTCTGGCTGGCCCGGAGATTGGCGTCGCCTCCACCAAAGCCTTCACCGCGCAGCTCTCGGCGCTCGCGGCCCTCGCGATCGCTACTGGCCGCGCGCGTGGCGCGATCTCCTCGCAAGAGGAAGGTCGCTTGGTGCGGGCGCTCATGGAGACGCCGCGTATGATCGCCCAGGCGCTCGACTCCGAGCCGAAAATTGAAGCCATCGCGCACGAGCTGTCGCAAGCGCGCGACGTGCTCTATCTCGGACGCGGGGTTCACTACCCCCTTGCGCTCGAAGGCGCGCTGAAGCTCAAGGAAATATCGTACATCCACGCCGAGGGGTACGCCGCAGGCGAACTCAAGCACGGCCCCATCGCCTTGATCGACGAAGGCACTCCGGTCGTGGTTCTGGCGCCGCACGATTCGTTGTTCGAGAAAACCCTTTCCAACATGCAGGAAGTCGCTGCGCGCGGCGCCAAACTCATCCTAATCACAGATTCCGCGGGCGCGGCGGCCGCCAGCGACATCGCCAAGCACCTTATCCTGGCGCCCGCCTGCGATCCCTTCATCGCCCCGCTCGTCTATTCCGTGCCGATTCAGTTGCTTGCTTATCTGACAGCGGTGCATAAAGGCACCGACGTGGATCAGCCGCGGAACTTGGCGAAATCGGTGACTGTTGAATGACGAAACTGAAGGCGGGCGTGATCGGCGCCGGTGTTTTTGGCGCGCATCACGCCAGCAAATACAAAAACGATCCAAGAGTGGAGCTCGTCGGGGTCTACGACCTTGATACCGAACGCATGGACGCCCTGGCTGAAACGCTTGGAGTGCGCCGCTTCAACAACATGGACGACATGCTCGATCTGCTCGACATCGTCACGATCGCCAGCCCGCCCGTAACCCACGCAAGCGCGGCAGCTGCCGCGCTCGAATACAACAAGCATGTGCTGATCGAAAAACCGCTCGCGGTTTCCATGGTGGAGGCGGACCTCCTCCTCCTGGTCGCCGAGGCGAACAAGCGCGTGCTCGCCTGCGGACATCAAGAGCGCCTGGTGTTCGAGGCAATGGGGCTGTTTTCAACGCAGGAACGCCCAACCTTGATTGAAAGTACGCGCGAAGGGCCTTGGACTGGACGCAGCACCGACGTCTCCGTCACGCTGGATCTCATGGTTCATGATTTCGATCTGGCGAGAACGCTCGCCGGCGTCGATCCCGCCTCCGTCAAGGCTACGGGTCAGGCCAAACACGGCGCATCGGCGGATCAACTCGAAACCGAGCTTCTCTTCGCTGACGGGCTTGTGGCGCGCTTCAAGGCAAGCCGCGTCGCGGACGCGCGCAACCGCACCATGCGCATCGTGTACCCTAGCGGCGAAGTGAACATCGACTTCATCGCGCGCACCTTCCAAAACACATCAAACGCCAAACTCAACGCTGATTTTGCCGAGACGCCGTCCGGCCGCGATCCGCTGGGCGCCAATGTTCACCGTTTCATTGACGCCGTGCTTGGCGCCGCGGAACGCCCCGCCGTCACAGGACGTGAGGCCGCGGACGCACTCAAGATCGCCCTCGACGCGGATAAAGCCGCGGGCCTTTCCTCATTGTCCTTCGCCTGAGAAAACGCATGATCCCTTTCATCGACCTCGCCTCGCAACGCGCCCGCATCGCGGGCAGGATCGACGCCGCCGTCGCGCGCGTCCTCGCGCACGGCCAATACATTCTCGGGCCCGAGGTTCGCGCTTTCGAGCAACAATTGGCGGCGTTTTGCGCCGCCAAGCATACGCTCGCCAACGCCAATGGCACGGACGCGCTGGTGCTGCCGCTGATGGCCTGGGGCGTTGGTCCAGGCGACGCCGTATTCTGCCCGGCATTCACCTTCGCGGCGACGGCGGAGGTCGTGCCCTGGGTGGGCGCGACGCCAGTGTTCATCGACGTCTTGCCGGACACTTACAACATGGACCCGGCTTCGCTTGAAGCCGCGATCGCGGGCGTGAGGCGCGCGGGCAAACTCAAGCCCAGCGTCGTCATCGCAGTTGACCTGTTCGGGCAGCCCGCTGACTATCCCCGTATCGCCGAAATCGCCCGCCGCGAAGGCATGAAACTCATCGCCGACAGCGCGCAAGGTTTTGGGTGCACGCTGAACGGCGAGCACCCCATGCACTGGGCGGACGCGACAACGACCAGCTTCTTCCCAGCCAAACCGCTCGGTTGCTACGGCGACGGCGGCGCGACACTCACCAACAGCGACGAAGACCTGGCGGTCATGCGGTCGTTCGCGGTGCATGGCCAGGGCACGGACAAGTATGACAACGTCCGCATCGGCATGAACTCGCGCCTCGACACCATCCAGGCAGCGATCCTTATCGAGAAGCTCGCGATCTTCGCCGACGAAATCCGCGAACGAAATGCAGTCGCCGATCGCTACCGGCAAATGCTGTCCAATATGGTGAAGACGCCGACGGTCATCGCAGGAGGCGTTTCAACGTGGGCGCAATATACGATCGAGGTGGACGACCGCGACCGCTTCGCCGCGCACATGCGGGACGCAGGCGTGCCAACGGCGCAGTATTATCCCAAGCCGTTGCATCAGCAGACCGCCTATCGCGCCTACCCTGTCGGCGACGGCGGCATGGCGGTCTCCGACGATGTCGCCAAGCGCGTCATTAGCCTGCCCATGCACGCCTATTTGGACGAACCCGTTCAAGCGCGGATCGCGGAGGCGGTGCGCGGTTTCGTACGAGCCGGCGCCTGAGCCGAAAGCCAAGCGATAGCGCCCCAGGCGAACGCCTCGCCTCGCGACTGTTACCACTCCTGACGAACGCCCGGGGATGCTCTATAGGGGGGCGCCGCCGACGGGGCGGCTTGGGTGTGGTTAATGGCGAGCGAACCGGGCGCTGGTCGAGAGGGGTCGTCAATCCTGCGCGACGCCCTGCGGGCGTGCCGACGCCATATCGCATTCGTGCTGATCTTCAGCGCGGCGCTCAACGTGCTCTATCTCGCGCCGTCCATCTATATGCTCCAGGTCTATGACCGCGTCTTGAGTTCCGGCGGGATTCTGACGCTGCTTTTCCTATCGGCGGCCTTACTCGCGGCGTTGCTTTCGCTCGCCTTCCTGGACGCGACGCGGGTGCGCCTGCTGGCGGCGATGGGTAAACGCCTTGATCGCCTGGTCGCTCCGCACATCTTGCGCGCATCGCTTGAACGCGAGGGGCGTCAAGCCGCGGGCCAAGCGCAAGCGTTGCGCGAATTCGACACGCTGCGCGGCGCGCTCACCGGGCCGCCAGCGATCGCGGCCGTCGATACGCCGTGGGCGCCCGTGTACATCGCGGTGTGCTTCATGATCCATCCGTTTATCGGCGCGCTTACGCTCGGCGGCGGGGTGTTGCTCGTCGCTATCGCCTACGCCAATCAAACCTCTCTTCACAAAACCCTGCACGCCAACGAACAAGCGACCGGCGCGATGTACAATCTGCAAGCCGCCGACAGCGCACAAGGCGAAGTCGCGCGCGCGCTTGGCATGCAAGAAGCGCTGGTTCAACGCCAACTTCAGACTCGCGCGTCGATGTCCGACAGCCTCTTGAGCGCTGGCCGCGCCGGCGCCGCGTTCGCCGCATCGACAAAATTTGTACGTTTGATTCTTCAGTCAGCGGCCCTGGGCTTGGGCGCCTACCTCGCCGTGGAGCAGGAAATCTCATCTGGAGCGATCATCGCCGCGTCGATCCTGTCATCGCGCGCGTTTGCGCCGCTTGAGCTTATCGTCGGCGCCTGGCGGCAATTCGAACAGGGCCGCGCCGCCTACGGGGTAATCACCAGCGTGCTCAAAACCCAAGAGCGCCAGCGCGCTTTCACGGATCTTCCCGCGCCGCAGGCGCGTGTCGCTGTTGAAGACCTCGTGATCCGAGCGCCGGCGGGCGATAGGGCGCTCATTTCGGGCGCGAGCTTCAGAGTCGACCCCGGCATGATTGTCGGCGTCATCGGACCGAGCGGCGCGGGAAAAACCACGCTCATCCGCGCCATCGCGGGAGCGGTCGCCCCAGATCACGGCGCTGTCAGGCTCGATGGCGCCAAGCTGAACGATTGGGCGCCCTCCAAACTTGGCCAGTATGTCGGCTTCCTGCCTCAAGAAGTGGGATTGTTCGCGGGCACGATCAAACAGAATGTCGCGCGCTTCGATACGCGTCCTGACAGCATCGTTGATCCTAAAGTCGTCGCGGCGGCCAAGGCCGCGGGCGTGCATGATCTCGTGCTGACCCTGCCTCAGGGGTACGATACGCTGATCGGCCCGGGCGGACGCGGCCTTTCGGCGGGGCAAGCGCAGCGCATCGGATTGGCGCGCGCGCTTTACGACGACCCGGTTCTCCTGGTTCTCGACGAGCCGAATGCTCATCTGGACGCCGAGGGCGAAAGCGCGCTTATCGAAGCGCTTAGATCAGCGCGCGCGCGCGGCGCATCCGCGATCGTGGTGGCGCACCGCGCCAGTTTCCTCAACATCGCGGACGCTTTGCTCGTGGTTCGAGACGGGCGCATCGACGCCTATGGACCACGCGACCAGGTCATGGCGCGCCTTAATGGCCAAAGCGCCCCTCGCCCCGTCGTCGTCGCCGAAAGCGAAGCATCGGGGCGCCGCCCATGAGCGTCGACACCGCCACCAACCTTCCGCCCGCATCGACCGTGGATGATTCCGGCGCCAACGAAATTCGCACGGGTCTTCTCATACTGATTGCGTTCTTCGTGGGCTTTCTTGGGTGGGCTGCGTTCGCTCCCTTGGACGCCGCCGTGGTGGCGCAAGGCGTCGTGGTCGTTTCAGGCAATCGTCAGAGCGTGGAGCATCGCGAGGGCGGCGTGATCTCGCGTCTCGCCGTCGATGAAGGCGCGCATGTGACGCGCGGCCAGATTCTCATTGAACTCGGATCGCCTGAGATCGTCGCCCAGCAACAAGCCCTTCTCTCGCAAGTGGTCGACCTGCAAATGCAGCGCGCTCGGCTTGCCGCCGAACGAACGGGCTCGCGCCGCCTGCAACGCCCTGCCGAATGGACAGCCCTTCAAACGGAAGACCGCGCCGCCGCCGACGCCGCCTTTGAACGCCATCAGCGCGAAGTCGCCAGCGGCGCCTGGAGCCCATTCGATGCGCGCATTGCCGGTTATCGCGGCGAAATATCGGCGCTCAATGACCAGGAGCGCTTGCTGCGGGACGAACTCGTCGGCATGCGCGAACTTGCCGCCGATCAGCTTGTGCCGATGACCCGTGTGCGGGCGTTGGAGCGCGCGCTAGCTGAACTTCAAGGCAGGCGCTCGCAGCTCACCGCCGCGATCGCATCGACTCAACAAGAGCGCGACCAAGATCAGCGCACGATCGATGCGCGTCTGGCGGAACTGGCGCCACAACTCGCGGGCGCGCGCGAGCGGCTGGAACTAACGCGCCTTCGCGCGCCCGTGGATGGCGTCGTCGTCGGACTCGCGGTGCATACGGTAGGCGGCGTTATTCGCCCGGGCGCGCGCGTGCTTGAAATCGTGCCGGAAGGACAGGAACTCATCGTTGAGGCGCAGATCAATCCCCAAGACGCCGACGATCTCGAGCCTGGACAAAGCACGGAAGTGCGCGTCACCGCGTTCGGAGGGCGCAACCTGCCCATCGTCAACGGCGTGGTCCGCCAGATTTCAGCGGATCGTTTCACCGACGAGCGCACGGGTGAAGCCTACTTCCGCGCGCAAATCGCGGTGTCGCGCGAGGAGCAGGAACGCCTCGCTTCCGCTGCCGGACGCGCTTTGCGCGCTGGCCTCCCCGCTCAGATCGTGGTGCCGACCCGTAAGCGCACGGCGCTGCAATACTTGCTGGAACCGTTGAACCAGTCGCTCTGGCGCTCGTTGCGGGAACAATAGACGTGCTGCGCCGCCTCCTCACTTCGCTCGCGGCCGCACCCTATGTGCTGGCAGCGGCCCCAGCATGCGCCGAGACCCTGCAGGACGCACTCGTCGACGCTTACCTGAACAATCCCAATCTGGAAGACGCGCGCCTCGCGGTGCGATCCGCGCGCGAAGATGGCGCTCAGGCGCGATCGACCTACCTGCCGACGCTCAACATGGTTACGACGTACGGCTATCGCGACGTGGAGACCGAAACGCCCACGTTCTTCGGTCCACAAATCCGACAAACCGAACTCGAGCCGTTGACCGCTACCGTTCAACTGCAGCAACAGCTCTATTCCGGCGGCCGCCGTGAGGGACAAACGAGCCTTGCGCGCGCAAGCCTTGAGGGCGCCCGCCATGGTCTGCACGGCGTCGAACAAGATGTGCTGCTGGCGGCGGTTGACGCCTACATCAGCATTCTGCGCGATCAAGAGATAATGCGCCTTCGCGAGCAGCACGTCGCGGCGCTGACTCGCCAGCTTGATGGCGTGCGCAGACGGCTTGCCGTTGGCGAAGTCAGCCGCACCGATGTCGCGCAGACGCAAACCCGCCTCGCCGGCGCGGAAGCCTCGCTCGCGCGGGCGCTCGCTGAACTTGACGTGTCCCGCGCCCGCTACGAATTGGTCGTCGGGCGCTCGCCAGGCGCGCTGGCGCCAGTAGAGACGCCGGAGACGCCTTCGACTCTCGACGAGGCCATTCGAATGGCGGAAGGACGCCATCCGGATGTGCTTCGCGCCCAGGCAAATCGCCGCGCCGCGCGTGCGCGCGTTGAGATCGAACGCGCCGCGCTGAGGCCGCAGGTTTCCGTCGTTGGGCGCTATGAGCACACCCAGGAAAGCTCCGTGGAGGGCGACCGCGCCGACGGGTCGACCGCCCTGGCGCAACTCTCGGTGCCGCTGTTCGAGGGAGGTTTGGCCGCTTCCCGCACGCGCCAACAACGGCTGGCCGTTGAGCGCGCCGATACGATCATCGAAATCCGGCGCCGCGAAACGGTCGCGAATGTCGTTTCCGCCTGGACCGATGTGGAAGCCGGCCGCGCAATAGCCGACGCGGCGCGCGATCAGGTCGCGGCGGCCACCGTCGCCGTGGAGGGCGCCGAACGTGAACGCGGACTTGGGCTGCGCTCCACGATCGATGTCCTCAACGCGGAAGAAGAACGCAGGAACGCCCTCATCGCGTTAACGAGGGCGGACGCTGAATCCGACTTCGCGGCCTTCTCGCTTCTCGCCGCCGTGGGCGCCCTGACAGCGGAAACGCTAGGCATTAAGGAGTAGCTTCCGAATCCTCGATCAAGGAAGCGCATGACCCGCACAGTTCTTGGCATTATTGGCGGCAGCGGCCTTTACGACATGCGCCTCGCCGGCAGCCGCGAGGAGCATGTCGCCACGCCTTGGGGCGAACCTTCGGGCGCCCTGCGCCTTGGTGCGCTCGCCGGCGTTGACGTCGTCTTTCTGGCGCGTCACGGCAACGGTCATAGGTTATCACCCAGCGACATAAACTACCGCGCCAATATTGACGCCTTGAAGCGCGTTGGCGTGACCGACATCATTTCGTTTTCCGCATGCGGCTCGCTGCGCGAGGACCTGTCTCCGGGATTCTTCGTCCTGGTCGACCAGTTCATTGACCGCACAACCTCACGCGCGAGCAGTTTCTTCGGCGCCGGCTTTGTCGCCCATGTCTCGATGGCTCATCCCGTATGCCCGAAGCTCGCCGACGCGCTTGAAACCTCGGCCCGCGCGCTCTCCATTCCCCATCGCCGAGGCGGCGTGTACCTGGCGATGGAGGGACCGCAATTTTCTTCGTTCGCGGAATCCACTCTTTACCGGACGTGGGGGTGCGACGTGATCGGTATGACCAACATGCCCGAGGCCAAGCTCGCGCGCGAAGCAGAGCTCCCCTACGCGAGCGTCGCCATGGTCACCGACTTCGATTGCTGGCACCCTGGCCACGCCCATGTCGAAGTCGCGACCGTGATCCAAGCGCTGCGTCAGAACGCGGAAAACGCCGCGCAACTCTTGGAATACGCCGCGCCCCTGTTGGGGCCGGAACGCCGTCCCTCCCCGCTGGGGATCGAACGGACACTCGACACCGCGCTTATCACCGCGCCTGAGGCGCGCGATCCGGCGCTCGTCGCCAAGCTGGACGCCGTCGCGGGCCGCGTTCTGAAAGGCGCGGCGCCATGAACCTGAAAGACGCCATCCGGACCATCCCCAATCATCCCAAGCCCGGCGTCATGTTTCGCGACATCACGACCCTTTTGGGCGATGCGCGCGCGTTCCGCACCGCAGTCGATCGGATTGTGCAGCCCTACGCCGGCGTTCGCATTGACAAGGTCGCTGGCATCGAAGCACGCGGCTTCATCCTTGGCGGCGCTGTGGCGCACCAACTATCGGTCGGTTTTGTCCCGGTTCGCAAGAAAGGCAAACTCCCCTGGCGAACAATCGCTCAGGATTACGAGCTTGAGTACGGCATCGACATCATGGAGATGCACGTCGACGCCGTGCAGCCCGAGGAAAACGTGCTGATCGTCGACGATCTGATCGCGACCGGCGGCACCGCGATCGCGGCGGTCAAGTTGATCGAGCGCCTTGGCGCGCGCCCGGCCGGCGCCAGCTTCATCATCGATTTGCCCGAACTCGGCGGGATGGAAAAGCTGCACGCGCTCGGCCTGCAAGCGCAAGCTCTATGCGCTTTCGAAGGACATTGACTCAGGCCGCGTTCTTGCGGCGCGTCAAAGCCGAATAGTCGTGGACAAGCTGCTCCGTCATCGCGCCGGGCTTGTAGGCAAGTCCCGCGATTTCGCGAATAGGCGTGATCTCCGCGGCCGAACCGGTGAGGAAGCATTCCGTGAACGTCGCCAGTTCATTCGGGAAGATCGCGCGCTCAACCACCTCAACGCCGCGGCGGCGCGCCAAATCGATCACCGTCTGGCGCGTCAGTCCGTTAAGGAAGCAGTCTGGCGTCGGCGTATGGATGACGCCGTCTCGGATGAAGAAAATGTTTGCTCCCGTCGCTTCCGCAATTTGCCCACGCCAGTCGAACATCAAGGCGTCGTTGAAGCCCGCGTCCTCGGCCGCGTGCTTCGAGAGAGTGCAGATCATGTAGAGACCCGCGGCTTTCGCGTTCGCGGGCGCGGTGTCGGGCGCCGGCCGCCGCCAAGGCGCGATCATCAGGCGGATGCCCTTCATCTTGTCCGCGAAGTAGTCGCCCCACTGCCATGCCGCGATTGCGCAGTGAATCGTGTTGTTCTTCGCGGACACGCCAAGCTGCTCGGAGCCACGCCAAGCAAGCGCGCGGATGTAGCAATCCTCGAACCCCATCTTGGCGACGAGTTCGGACTTCGCGCGATCAATCTCTTCGGCAGTAAACGGGACGTGAAACCCCATGATCCGGCCGGATTGAATCAGCCGCTCACTATGGGCCCGGCCTTTGAACACCACGCCGCCATACGCGCGTTCACCTTCGAAAACGCAGGATGCATAATGCATCGCGTGGGTCAGGAGGTGGACCTTGGCCTCGCGCTGCGGCACGAAGGCCCCGTCCATCCACACCCAACCGTCNNGCCCACAGCCGATCAGTGGAGAACGATTTTCACCCCAATCGGGGAACAGCGGCACAAATGTCAACAACGTCCGGCGTCAGAGGGTTTTCTTTGCGCTAACTCGTATCTAGAATGAGAAAAATTGCCACGCAAATTGGATCTTTCGCGCAGGCGCGCCCATGACTGAGCTGTTCGACGCCCTAGACCGTCCACCGCACTTATTGCTGGTGGACGACGATGACCGCATTCGAGACCTCCTGAAGCGCTTCCTGACCCAAACCGGCGCCCGCGTCTCCGCCGCCCCAGACGCTCAGAGCGCGCGGCGCCTCCTCGAATCCATGGACTTCGATTTGCTGATCCTCGACGTGATGATGCCCATCGAGGACGGCTTCTCGCTCGCCGAAAACGTTCGCCGAACCTCGAAGGTGCCGATCGTTCTGCTTACCGCGCGCGGAATGCCAGAGGATCGCATTCGCGGTCTATCCATTGGCGCCGATGACTATGTGCCTAAACCTTTTGAGCCCGCGGAGTTGGCGCTGCGCATCAACGCCATCCTCAGGCGAACGGCCAGCACCCGCAGCGAGCCGCCCGAGATCGTGACTTTCGGCCCCTTCGCATTTAATGCGGCGCGCGGCGAACTGCAGCGCGAGGGCGCGGCGGTTCGCTTGACCGAAGCCGAAGCCGCCATGCTGCGCGTACTCGCGACGCGCCCAGGCGAAGTGATCAGTCGAGAGGAGCTCGCAAAACGCACCGGCGCGGGATTGGAGCGCTCGGTGGATGTCCAAGTGACGCGATTGCGCCGGAAAGTCGAGGTCGACCCGCGCGCGCCGGTATTTTTGCAGACCGTTCGCGGCGTTGGCTACAAGCTGGCGGCTGATTGATGGCGCCCAAGCGATTCCGCCTCAACAGTCTCCTCCCGAAGGGACTGTATTGGCGTACGCTGCTCATTATTGTGGCGCCAGCCGCGCTGCTGCAACTGATCATCACGATCATCTTCCTCGACGATCACTGGCAAGCCACGTCCAAGCGCATGAGCCAAGGCGTGGCGGCGGACGTCGCGCTCATCATTCAGCTCTATGAACGTGATCCGACGCCCGCGACGTTCGCGGACTTGCGTCAACTTGCGCTCCGCCCCTTGCGGCTTGAAATCGAACTGTTGCCGGAGGCGCCGCTGCAAATTCCCCGCTGCCGCGCGTTCGGATCGACGCTCGATCGCCATTTCATAAACGCCTTGTCCACTGACATCGGACGCGAAGTCTTCTACGATTCCACCTGCCCAGGCGCTCAAGTCATCATCCGGGTTCAGACTGAAAACGGCGTGTTGCAGCTGAAAGCATTCCGTGACCGCCTGCAAGCGCGCTCCGGCCCGTTGTTCGTCGCTTGGATCTCAGGCGCCACGCTCTTTCTCATCATCGTGTCCGTTATCTTCATCCGCAACCAGGTGAGGCCAATCGAGAACTTGGCGGACGCCATGGAGCAGTTCGGTCGGGGAGACGATTCAGGCGTCTTCAAGGTGCGGGGCGCGCGCGAAGTGCGTGGCGCTACCCATGCGTTCTTCGACATGCGTGAGCGCATAAAGCGCCATATCGAGCAACGGTCCCAGCTCCTTGCGGGCGTGAGCCACGATCTCCGCACGCCGCTGACGCGGCTTAAGCTGCAGTTCGCGCTCATGCCGCCGTCTCGAGAAATTGAGGATGCGAAACGCGACCTCGCCGATATGGAAGAAACGCTGGACGAGTACCTGAACTTCGCCAAGGGCTTGTCGGAAGAGGCGCCGGAGCGCGTGGACATCGCCGCGCTGGCGCGTGCAATCGCCGAGGCAAACGCCAATCACGGCGCGAACATTGAAGTGGATGCGCGAGGCGAAACGACAACGCCGTGCCGAGCGCGCGCGTTGCGGCGCTGCCTCGCGAACTTGATCGATAACGCCGCAGCGCACGGCGACATCGTGCGGGTCAACGTCGTTGGCGAACCGGACGCCGTGATCGTTTCGGTTGACGACAACGGACCCGGCATCCCCGAAGATCAGTACGAAGAAGCATTCCGCCCCTTCTCGCGCCTCGACGCAACCCGTTCCCGCAACCAGAAGGGCGTCGGTCTTGGATTGGCCATCGCGCGCGACGTCGCCCGCAGCCACGGCGGCGACATCCTGCTCTCGACCAGCCCGCTGGGCGGCCTGCGCGCAACGTTGCGTTTGCCGCGCCCGGCATAAGGCATCGTTTTTGCGAGCCTTTTTTTGGAGTGCGCCGCGACGCTTCCCATAGCGCCGGCTTGGAACTAAGTCTTCGACCGCCCACGGCGGCGCAGGACCTAACGACACAGCATGGACGACGGCGACATCACCCGGTACGAGCGCGCACGCGTTTGCATCGATTTCGGCACGGCGCTCTCAAAGGCCTCGATCTGCCTCGATCCAACGCTTCCGCTAGAGGTCGGCGTCAAACCGCTTCCCATCGGCGCGATCGCGCGCGCGGAACATCCTCTACTCACGCCGTCGGTCCTCTACGTTGACGAAGGGCGCTTGTTTTTTGGCCCCGCGGCGCTGGAGCGCGCGCGCCGCGGCATCGAGGTCAATCGCGACCCGCTGCTCTCGTTCAAGACCGTTCTCGGCGCGACCAACGTCAACGACGCGCTTGCGCAAAAGCTGCGTCCCTCCATGGATCCGACGGGCACGTTTCGCCAACGCGACGCCCTGGTTCTCTACCTCGCCTACCTCGATCGTTTGATCCGCGAGGCTATCGAACTCGCGCCGAATATCCCGAACGCCGTCGTCAATGCCCGGCGGCGCTACACGAGCCCGGTGTGGCGTCCCGGCAGCGGCGCCGACAAAACCTTCGAACTGATGTTCAACGAAGCGGCGGCGGTGACCCAGCGTTTGGGCGACGCCTTGATCTCGCCCGAAGGCGTTTCCATCGCCCAGTGCAAGGATGCGCTCAATCGCGCGGAGGCGGCGCCCGGAAACGGATTGCTGGAAACCGGCATTTTCGAGCCGCACGCGGCGGCGGCGGCGGCACTCGCCTTCACCAACGCCCCGACACGATACGTCATGGTGTTCGACATGGGCGCCGGCACGGTCGACATCGCCGCCTTCGAATTCGACGAGCGAACCGAACCGCCGGCGCTTAGCGAGATTAAGGAAGCGCGCCAGTGTAGCGCGCTCGCGGGCGACGAAATCGACCGCATTCTGGTTGAATTGTACCTGCGCAAACGCGGCGGCGAGAAAAGCCGCGAGGACGAGTTGCGGCTTCTGCGCACGGCGATTTTGTCCGCTCGCGAGCTGAAGCGCGAACTGTTCACACGCGGCCAAACCTCGCTCAAGACAGGCTGGATGGCGACGACCATCAAAGCCAAGGACCTGATGGAAGATCCCAACTTCCGCACCTATTTGACGGCGCTGCGCCAAGCCATCGCCGCGAGCCTGTCGCGGGTGATCGACCGAGCCGAGGCCGCCAACGCCGACGTCATCGACATCGTCCTGGCCGGCGGCGGCTCACAGCTGCCGTTCATGATGGACTTGGTGAAGAGCGCCGGAACACTCCGGCAAACGCGCGTCGCCTTGCGAGTGGGGCCGCTTTCGCCGGTCAACGCCTTGTACACCGGCATCGACCCCTCTCTGCGCGACGCCTTTCCGCAAATCGCGATGTCGGTTGGCGGCGCGTTGGTCGAAATGATGCCCGCGCTCTAGAGCATTTTCCGACGAAGTGGACGCCGGTTCGGCGTAAGAAAACGCGACCAAACGAAAACCTAGAGCCCCGATCCGATCCAATCGGATCGGAACAGGCTCTAGGCGACTTTGCGTGCGAAGTCGGCGGCGATCTGGGACCAGCGGTCGAAGTGCGGGGCCACCGCTTCATCATAAGCGATCGCCGCGAGCGCGACAGCCACGAAAGCCGCGCCCGCCAATACGCGCCATTGTGCGTTCAGTAACGCGCGACTTTGAGTTTTCAGTTCGGTTAGAAGCGTTGCGAGCATGACGCGTTCTCCGTTGCGAGGCGCATCATCAACCAAAAGGTGTAAACAAGCGCTCACCAAAAGGTAAACGCGCGCGCCGTCGGCGTGTTCAGTCGTAGCGAATGAAGAAGCGTTTGCGCATCGGCGTGATCACGCGCCACACGCCTGCAAACCCCGGCTCAATGACGAAGCTGTCGCCCGCCTGGAAACGTTGCGCCTCACCACCGTCGGGCGTGAGTTCGCACACGCCGTCGAGAACGTGGCAGAACTCCCATTCGTCATAGGTCACGCGCCATGCGCCGACATCGCTCGCCCACTCGCCAGCGAAGGTCTTGTCGCCACACGCGTAGTCCAGGCGCGTTTCAGCGACCGGCGCGCCTTCGATCACACGCTTGGGATCGATGGCCTGACGGTCGACGGGCGACGCGCCCGCGATGGGATGGAGCTTGGTCATGCCGGGTCTTCGGACTTCGGCTTCGCTTCAAACCCGGCCCAGCGGCCGAACATCTCCTCAGCGCGACGCAGGTTCTTGTCCAGCGACGCCATGGTTTTCGCGAAATCGCCTGCGTCGTCGCCGCGCCAGGCGGCCCGCGCTTGGCCGATAATGACGCCCAGCCCCTGCGCGCGCGCTTGGCCTGTCATGCCGTCCGCCTCAAGGCCCGCCAGCGCCAGCACCCAGCGCGCGCAGCGCACATGCCTTTGATGCTGCGACGCCAAAAGCGTCGGATCGCGATCAACGCCCTGCTCCATCGACAGCACCGCCGCGCGATGCGGCTCCATCGCCTCGAAGCGGCGCATGATCAGATCAAAGAGGCGGTCGCGAACCGATTGTGAGGGGTCCATGCTCTCGGCGGCTTCGGCCATCGTCCGATCAAACGCCTCTTCCACGCAATCGACCGCCTCCCAGAGGGAGCCGCCATAGAGGTCGGCGGTCGGACGGCCCGCGCCTGCGGCCAAGTTGGGCAATGTTATCTCTCGCCACGGTTTCGCGGCGGCCAAAACCAAAGCCGCGCGGGCGACATCGCGGCGGATAGCGGGATCATGCATGCTCATGGCGCATAGCCAAGCGGAACCGGGCGCACGCGGCAAGCGCCCAATCACCGCACGCAAATCTTCGCATCGAAAAAAGCGCCGCCTTAGCCCCGGCCAAGATCACGCGAGCGTTTGGCCGCCGCGGCGACGGCCCGCCGCAGCAGCGGCGCGAGACCGTCGCTTGCCGCCAGGATGTCGAGCGCGGCCTCGGTCGTACCGCCCGGCGACATGACTTGCTTGCGCAACGTTGAAGGCGGATCGCCCGTTTCCAGCATGAGCGCTCCAGCGCCGGCGACGGTGCGGGAGGCCAGGCGCATCGCGGTTTCGCGGTCGAGCCCCTCCTGCTCGGCAGCCACCGCCAACACCTCAGCCAACAGGAAAACATAGGCGGGGCCCGATCCCGAGACCGCTGTCACCACATCCATCAACCGCTCCGCCGCTATCGGCTCAACCGCCCCGAGCGGTTCAAGCAATTGCGCGATCAAACGGCGATCTTCGTCCCGACAAGCCGGAGACGCCGCGTACGCGGTGACGCCGCGCCCGATGCGCGCCGGCAGATTTGGCATCGCCCGCACGACCCGGTCGGCGCCGAGCGCGCGCG
This sequence comes from Hyphomonadaceae bacterium UBA2389, assembly GCA_002343395.1. Lineage (GTDB taxonomy): Bacteria > Pseudomonadota > Alphaproteobacteria > Caulobacterales > Aquidulcibacteraceae > Vitreimonas. Next base: position 42,195 of record DDSN01000010.1, read on the forward strand.
ACAAAGCGTCGATCGGCACGCCCGCCATGATGGACAAGACGCAGGTCTCCGGGCCGACGAAACGGCGCGCGGCTGTCGCGGCGTCCGCGAATGCCTGCGGTTTCACCGCCAGCACGAGCACGTCAACAGGACCGGGATCTGGCGGATTGAGTACGGCGCCGACTTGATCAAGCGCGCGCTCAAGCGCCGGATCGAAATTGGGCTCAACAACGGTGAGCGTCAGCCCCCCGCCTTTTCGCACAGCTTCAATCCAGCCGCGCACCAGCGCCCCGCCCATGGCGCCGGCGCCGACCAAGGCAACGGTTGGGGCTTCAAGTCCGCTCACGCCTCTCCGCAAGTCTCAAACAACGCCGCCTGCGAAGCGGCCTCGGCGCTCATGCCGCCCATGATAAGAAAATGGAAGGCTGGCTGGAAGCGCTCAGCTGCGTCCATGGCGGCCGCCAACATCGCTTGCACTTCGCCAACCGAAATCTCATCGCGGCCGATCATGGGCATGGCGTGGCGGAAAATGATGGTTCCGTCGTCCGACCATACGTCAAAGTGGCCGAGCCACAAATTCTCATTGACCAACGCGGCAAGTCTGATCGCCTCGGTGCGCCGTGACGCCGGCGCCTGAATGTCGAACCCGAGCGTGAACAGGAGCGCGGGCAGCTCCGGGCGGTAAGAGAAATAACCAACCGACTCGCCCCAGGCGCACTTGAAGGAAAAGTGGACATCGCCATCCTCGGCGCGTTCATAAGCGAAGCGATCATCCGATCCGACTACCGCCTCGACTGTCTCGAGCGGATCAGTCGGTGTTTCGCTTTCGTCGTCGACCCAGAGATCCATGCGCGCCCCCTTCAAACGATGCTGCGGGCCGCCCCCGGCGGCCGGGTGGTCGTAGACGCTCGCCTTGGCCGCGCGCTTTTCGTGGCGCGTCGAATCGTTCCCCGCAGCAAGAGAAGCGCGGGAGAGGTTACTGAGTGCTTTACGAACTCAGCTATAGCGCTTCGAGGTCCGCTGCTCGGCGGCGTCAGGCGCTTGCTTTGCCGCGCCGGCGTAGCCGGTAATGTGATCGGCGACGAATGGATTGCCATGGCGCTCGCGCCCAAAGGTCGAGACAGGGCCATGGCCGGGAATGAACGTCATGTCGTCGCCGAGCGGCCACAACTTGCCTGTGATGGAGTCGATGAGCTGTTGATGATCGCCGCGCGGGAAATCCGTGCGTCCAATGGAGCCGGCGAACAACACGTCGCCAACGAAGGCGATCCGCGCATCCTGATTGTAGATCACGACGTGACCCGGAGTATGCCCCGGCGTATGCGCGACCTTGAACTCCACCCCCTCGAATTCCAGCGTCTCTCCATCGTCGAGGTAGCGATCCGGCGTCACGTTGCGCAGACCGGGGACGCCATAGCGTTGCGCGCCTTCTTCGATGAGGTCGAGCCAGAACTGGTCGTCACGATGGGGGCCCTCGACTGAAACGCCGGTTCGTTCGCGCAGCTCGGCGGCGGCGCCGGCGTGATCGAAGTGGCCGTGCGTGAGCCAAATTCGCGACAAGGTGAGATCAAAGTGCGCGAGCGCGCTCATCAATTGCTCGACATCCCCGCCTGGATCCACGAGCGCGGCGCGTTTGGTGTCGTCATTCCAGACAAGCGAGCAATTCTGTTGCAGCGGCGTCACCGGAATGACGTGGATCTGCAACTTTGGTTCGCCGCCCGTCATGCTATTCGCGCGCCGCGAGCGCGGCTTCCAACGCATCGACCCGCGCACGCAACGCATCGGCCTCCGCGCGCGCGGCGGCGGCGGTCTCTTTCATCGCCTCGAACTCGTCGCGGCTCACCAAATCCATCTCGGCTACAAAACGGTCGGCCTGGGCGCGCATGAAGCTCTTGGCCTCCTCCCCCGCGCCCTGGGCCAAGCCCATCGCCCCCGTCATCAAACGGGCGAGGTCATCAAACACGGAGCTTGTCGTTTGCATGTGGACCGATCCTTGCCGCCTACTTAGAAAGCGCCGACGGGCCGGGCAATGCGGCCAATGAGCAAAAAGGTGGGCGCGCGTTCATGATCGAAGCGATACAATTCCCCCAATTGGACCCGGCAGCGCTTACGCTTCCCTCATTCGACCTCTTCGGCGCAACGCTGGGCCCTTTCCATCTCCGCTGGTACGCCCTGGCCTACATCGTAGGACTGGTCCTGGGTTGGCGTTGGATGGTGTGGCTCATCCGCCGCGACAGGCTTTGGGCGCCTGGCCGCCCGGCGCTCAGCGTGCCCCAAATCGATGATTTTCTGTTCTGGGCGACGCTCGGCGTGATCCTGGGCGGGCGGCTCGGTTATGTGCTGTTCTACAAGCCGGACATGCTGTGGCGCAGTCCAATGGAAGTGCTGCAAATCTGGCAAGGCGGCATGAGCTTTCATGGCGGCCTGATCGGGGTTGCATTGGCGGCGTTCTGGTTCACACGGCAAAAGCACGTGAACGAAGATCAATACGCCAAGCTCGCCGCCAAACACGCGGTTGAAAAAGCGCCAGCCGGCAAGGAGCGCGACTACACAAGCTTTGGCGACAAGTGGATCTTGAAGTCGGAAGCAGAAGCGGCCCGCGAAAAAGCGAAGTCTGACACCATTGATCTGCTGCGCCTGGGCGATCTCGCGGCAGCGGCGGCGCCGGTCGGCTTGTTCTTCGGCCGCATCGCGAACTTCATCAATGGCGAGCTATGGGGCCGCCACACCGACGCGCCATGGGGCGTCGTGTTCCCCGAGGGCGGCTACGACTGGATTTCGCGCGCCTGGATCTTCACCGGCGTCGAAACGGCGCGCCACCCGAGCCAGCTGTACGAGGCCGCGCTTGAAGGCGTCACCCTGTTTGCGGTCATCAACGTGCTCACCTTGCGTTTCGACTCGCTGCGCCGCCCGGGGCTGAATGTCGGCGCCTTCCTACTCTGCTATGGCTGCTTCCGCTTTCTGCTTGAGTTCGTCCGCGAGCCCGACGCCCACATGCCCGAAGCGCTCCGAGGCTACGTCACCATGGGCATGTTGCTCTCAGCGCCCATGATCCTGATCGGACTTTGGCTCATTCGCCGCGCCTTAGCGGCGCCGAAATTGGCGCCCGCGTGAGCCTCAAGCAAAAACTGATCGAGCACATCAAGGAAGCCGGGCCGATGACGGTCGCGGACTACATGGCCGCGTGCCTCCACGATCCTGAGCATGGCTATTACGCGACCCGGCCCGCCCTCGGCGGCGCTGGCGCGGACTTCCTGACCGCGCCAGAAGCGAGCCAGATGTTCGGCGAATTAATCGGCCTTTGGTGCGCGCATGAATGGGCGGCGCTCGGCAAGCCCGCGATCAACCTGATCGAACTTGGGCCAGGCCGCGGCGTGCTGATGCAAGATGCCTGGCGCGCCACCCAGCGCGTCGAGGGTTTCCATGACGCGGCCAATGTCGTCTTCATCGAAACCAGCGCGCCGCTGCGAGAACAGCAAGCCGAGCGCACGCCTCACGCCGAATGGGCCGCCGCGCTTGAAGACGCACCCCCGGGTCCGTGCCTCATTGTGGGCAACGAGTTCCTGGATTGCATGCCGATCCGCCAGTTCGCGCGCGTCGAGGACGGCTGGCGCGAAAAGCTCGTGGGCGTGAGCGAGAGCGATGACCTGATCTTCGGTCTGAGCGCTCTCCTGCCCGCCGCTGACGATGACGTTCGCGAGGGCGCGGTACGCGAGATCGCGCCTGCATTGGATGCGCTTGTCTATGAAGTTGAGCGGCGGCTGCATGCGGCGCCGGGGCGCGCGCTGTTCATCGATTACGGCTACGCCGCGCCCGAGGGCGCCGACACGCTCCAGGCGCTGAAACGCCACGCCAAGGTGGACCCGCTGGAATCGCCGGGCGAAGCCGACTTAACCGCGCACGTGGACTTCGCGCGGGTGTCGCACTTGGCGCGCGAGGCAAGCCTTGATGTGCATGGGCCTATTGCGCAAGGACGTTTCCTCAAGACCCTCGGCATCGACGTCCGCGTCGAAATGCTCGCGCGCGCCAATCCTGACCAAGTCGAGCGCGTGGCGCGCGAGCTCAAACGCTTGACCCACCCAGACGACATGGGGGCATTATTCAAGGCGATATGTCTTTCCAGTCCGAACCTGCCGCCGCCAGCGGGCTTTTGAGCATGAGTGCGCCGCCGCATTGGCGTGCGCGGTCATTGGCCAAGGTGCGTCACGCTTTTTTCGGACGCACGGGCGGCGTCTCAACCGGAATTTACGCTGGCCTGAACGCGGGCACGGGCTCGCATGACGATCCTGACGCTGTCGCCGAAAATCGGCGACGCATCGCCGCCGCCTTTGGCGCGGACCTCTCTCAGCTTGTCGGCGTGCATCAGGTTCACTCGGCTGACGCTGTATTCGTCGAGCGCCCCTGGGCAGGCGAGCGCCCCCACGCTGACGCGCTGGTTTCCAAAACGCCGGGTCTCGCGCTCTCCGTTCTCACCGCGGATTGCGCGCCGGTTCTGCTCGCCGACGCGCGAGCCCAGGTTATCGGCGCCGCGCACGCGGGCTGGAAAGGCGCGATTGGCGGCGTGCTTGAGGCCACTGTCGCGCTTATGGAGAAGCACGGCGCCGAACGCGCGCGCATCGGCGCCGCCATCGGCCCCTGCATTCACCAGCCGAGCTATGAAGTCGGCCCCGAGTTTCACGCGCGGTTCACACAGGCGAGCGCCGACTACGCCGCCTTCTTTCTCCCCGGCATCGACGGGAAATTTCAATTCGACCTGCCGGGTTTCTGCGCGTTTCGACTCCGCGCGCTTGGCGTGTCCGCGGAAATCGTCGACGCTGACACCTATCCAGCGGCCGACACGCTATTCAGCCATCGCCGCAGCGTTCATGCGCGCGAACCAGACTATGGACGAAATTGCGCGGCGATCGCCTTGAGTTGACGTGATATCAGATGATGATATCATTCTTATTATGCGCATCTTGGTCGATATCGATGCAGATGACGTCGCCGCCCTTGATGAGGAGGCCGCGCGTGAGAAGGCGTCCCGCGCCGCCCTTATTCGCAGGGCGATCCAAGAATTCTTACATCGGCGGCGCGCCGAAGGCGAAACAGAAGCGTTTGGGCTTTGGCGGCGCCACAAGATCGACGGCTTGGCTTTCCAGCGCAAAGTTCGCTCCGAGTGGTGAAGGCCCTTCTCGACACCAACATCGTTATTGACTACCTGAGCGGCGTCGCCGCCGCTCGGAAGGAGTTCGCGCGTTACTCTGAAAAATGCATCAGCGTCATTACATGGATGGAAGTCATGGTCGGCGCGCCGGAAGACGCAGCTCCCGAAACACGCGCCTTCCTCTCCACCTTCGAGCTGGTCGATATTGGAACGCCGGTTGCGGAGCGCGCTGTCGCATTGCGCAAACAACATCGGATCAAATTGCCCGATGCAATTGTCTGGGCTTCCGCGCAGGAAGAGCGAGCGCTGCTGGTGACGCGCAATACGAAAGACTTCCCAAAGGGCGACCCCGGCGTGCGTCATCCTTATGTCGTCTAACGTCTTCGGCGATCTCCAGATGCTTCGCGAACGGCCGATCCCCGTTCAAGACGTCGAACTGGGAGCCGCGCGCGGCTATCGCGCGACGCCCATCGACAAACGTGACCCGGCATTTGACGAGCCGCTCCTCGAGGCGTCGCGCTTTGGCCTCGCCGGCGAGAATTTCTACGCCGGGCAGCGCAACCCGCCCTATTATCACGCGATACCCGGCGCCATTCAGCAGCTGCTGCTGCGCAAAGGCGTCGGCGCGCGCCTCGCAACGATAAACGAACAGCTCGCGCACGCCGGCTTGGAACTCTGGCTCTTCGACGCTTGGCGCCCGCAAGCAGTGCAGACGTACTTTCACGATCATTGGTTCCCCGCCGAAGTCCGCCGGCGCAACCCAGGTATTTCCGAGGACGCGCTCCTCGCCGAGGTCGAGACCTATTGGGCCGCGCCAAGCGCGGGGGCAGATGCGCCCTCCCCCCACGCGACCGGCGCGGCCGTCGACTTAACCGTACGGTGGCGAGGCGGCGATGCGCTCTGGATGGGATCGCTATTCGACGACGCGGCGCCCATCGCGCACACCGCGCGCTTTGAGATCACGAACGACGACGCCCTCTGTTTCAGCGACGCCGAGGCGCGCGCAAACCGCCGCCTCCTTTACTGGCTGATGCGGGACGCGGGATTCGCCGCCAACCCAAGCGAGTGGTGGCACTTTTCGTTCGGCGATCAGATGTGGGCAAAGCTCACCGGCGCGCCGTATGCGATTTACGGCGCGACGGCGCCCGCCTAAGCGTGACCCTGGCGCCACGCCTGGGCCTACGCCTCAATTTCGCAGCGAATCTGGTTTGCCCCCGCCCGACTCGCCCCTAGATGGCGGCACCTGGAACGCGTAGGGCCCGCTTTCCCATGAAACTTATTGCAGCCAATTCCAACGAGACGCTCGCGCAGGCGATCGCCGACCACCTCGACACGCCGCTGGCGGAGGCGGAGTTCAAGCGATTCAAGGACAACGAGATCTTCGTCGAGATCAAGGAAAATGTTCGCGGCGAGGACGTGTTTCTGATTCAATCCACATCGTACCCCGCGAACGATCATCTGATGGAGTTGTTGATCGGCATCGACGCGCTCCGGCGTGCATCCGCGCGGCGGATAACGGCGGTCATCCCCTACTACGGATACGGCCGCCAAGATCGCAAGGTGGGCGGCCGCACGCCGATCTCGGCGAAGCTCGTCGCCAACCTCATCGTCACCGCCGGCGCCGACCGCGTGCTGACGCTTGAGCTCCACGCGGGCCAGATCCAAGGGTTCTTCGACATCCCAACCGACAATCTGTTCGCGACGCCCGTTCTCGAGCGCGACGTTCGCGAGGCCTACAAGGACGTGAGCAAGCTCATGATCGTGTCTCCGGATGTGGGCGGGGTCGTGCGTGCGCGCGCGCTCGCCAACCGGCTTGGCGCGGATCTGGCGATCGTGGACAAACGCCGCCCGAAGGCTGGCGAATCCGAGGTCATGAACATCATCGGCGACGTGTCGGGCCGCGACTGCATCTTGATCGACGACATCGTCGACAGCGCCGGCACGCTCTGCAACGCAGCCGAGGCGTTGCTCAAGGAAAAGGCGACCTCCGTTTCCGCCTATGTGGCGCACGGCGTGCTTTCCAATGGAGCAATCGCACGCGTCGAAGCGTCTAAGCTCAAGGAACTGGTGGTCACCAACTCCATCGACCCGGCCGCTCTCAAGGGAAGCAGCAAGAAGGTGCGCGTCGTATCGGTCGCCGCGCTGATGGGCGATGCGATCTGGCGCATCGCGAACGAGCAAAGCGTCAGTTCGCTGTTCGAGTGATCAGCCCCTGATTTGCGATGCGTCGATGTCAAAACCGGGCGGATCGACGGCGCGGCGATCAAAGTAGAAGAAGGTGAACATGGCTTGCGTAACGCACGCATAGTCCAAGTCCCGCATGTACTGCGCCGTCGGGCTCTGCGTCGCCGCCCCATCCCTACGCAAGCAATACTCCTCGATATCCTCGATCAGCACGGCGGTCGGCCGGTGTTTTGACCAGTCGTTGCTCTTGAGCACGTCAAGATCGAGACCTTCGCAATCGACTGAAAGCAGATCGACAGGCCCAGGCGCGTGCTTGTCCAACACCTCGGCAAGCGGCAGGCACGGCACCGTGATGGGCGGCCCGCTGCGCTCCAAGGCGGCGCGGTACTCGTCCAGCTCGAAAGTGTTGAACTTGTCCTGCTTGAACCGGTGATAGGTGAGTTCTCCGCGCTCGCGCGCGATCCCGCATACGAGATGGCGATCATGCGGTCGGATGCGCTTGAACGCCGCTTCGCGATCCGGATTCGGCTCAACCGTTATCCCGCGCCAGCCGCGGAGATAGAGCTTGTACGTGTTCGAGGAATGGCTGGGATGATACGCGCCGACATCGCAATAAACGCCGCGATCGCGCGGCCGGAACACCTGGTAGAGTAGCAGGTCCTCAGCATATTGCGCGAACGAGATCGAGCGAATGCGCGAGAAGATTTCACCGAGCGCGCTTGGCGTGAACAGTCTCATAAATTCGTCCTCGGGTGCTCGCGACAAAAGCGCTTGGGCGCACGCCGTCCTAGCGCTACTTATCCGCCTATGGCTATTCGCGGCGCCACGCTAGGCGAAGAAATCGTCCTTCATGCGCTGATCGAGGGCGCCTACCGGGGCGACAGCGCCAAACGCGGCTGGACCCACGAAGCCGACCTCCTCGGCGGGCAGCGCACCGATCTCGCGGCATTAACCGAAATTCTCGCCGACCCCGCGCAGACCATCCTTGTTCACGACGATGGCGGCGCTCTGAACGGGTGCGTGCTGATCGTCGACAAGGGCGTGCGCGAAGGGCGGCGCATCGCTTATCTGGGCATGCTCACGGTGCGACCCGATTTGCAGGCCGGCGGACTGGGCCGACGCTTGGTCCAGCACGCGGAAGCGCACGCGCGCGGCTTTGGCGCCGACGTCATGGAAATGACCGTCATCAAACAGCGGCGGGAGCTCATCGCGTGGTACCTGCGCCGGGGTTATCACCAAACGGAGGAAGAGCGCCCCTTCCCGCTCGATGATCCGAGGTTCGGACTGCCGAAACAACGTGATCTGGTCTTCGTGGTCTTGCGCAAAGCGTTGATCGCGGCAGACCAAACGGAGCCCTAGCGTCCATTATTTTGCCGTATCCAGCGCGCTGGTTCCTGGGCGCACGCGAACAGAGGGGAACACGATGCGCACATTTTTTGCTCTCATCAGTCTGGTCGTCCTGGCGAGCCCGAGCGCCATGGCGCAGGTCATTGCGCCGCTCCGGCCCTACGATCCCGCCGTCGTGCGCGTGGCGGGACGCGCCGAAGTCTACCTGCCGCCGGACCAGGCGCGGGTTCACCTGTCGTTTTACGCGCCAGGACGAACGGCTGGAGAAGCCACCAACGCCGTCTCCGAACGCACGCGCGCCCTTGACGCCGCGATCCGCGCGATCGACCCGCAAAACGTCTCCGTTGAGCGCACGGATGTATCTGTCACCCCCGTGATGCGCGAAGGAGGCGACCGCCGGCCCGACCGCATCAACGGCTACGAGGCCAGCGCGGGCGTCACCATTCTGGTGCGCGACCTTGCGCGCCTGAGCCAGGCCGTGGAAGTCGCTGTCAACGTCCAGCCAGACACGTTCAATGACGTTGAGTTTTCTCTTCGCGACACCGCACGCGCGCGCCGCGCCGCGCGCGAGGCGGCGATCACGGACGCCGTGGACAAGGCGCGCGTCTATTCGGAAGGCGCCGGCCATCGCTTGGGACGCCTGCTGCTGGTTGAAGAAGGCGCGAACAACATGATCGCCCAGAGCGGCAACCGCGCGGTGTTCGCGGCGCGCAACATGTCGGCTGCGCAAGAACAAACCATCCTGGCGCCCAGCATTGCGCCGGAGCCGCTGCTCTACACGGCCGAGGTCTCCGTCGTCTTCGAGGTCGGCGCGACGATCTCCGCGCGCTAAGCTTCAGCGCGTTCCAGCGCGGCGGCGGTACGTCAGATCCCAGGTCACGACCCAATCGGCGGCGCCGGCGTCGCGTTGCTCGCCCCACTGCCGAACGGTGTTCGCGTCGAGCGCCTGGAAATTCATGCGGCTGCGCGCGCCCGCTGGCACGCCCGGCAGAGGCGTCTGCGCCTCAAACGACATCACCCCATTTTCGAAATGGCCGCGATACTCGGTTCGTAGCGGCGCGGCGGACATCCAGGTCTGATGCCAAAGCTGGGTCGCGGGATCGTACATGTTGAGCGAGTGGCCGTGCGCGCCGCCAAACGGCCGCCAATGCTCGACAACCACGCATCCCTGGTCCACCAGGGTGATGGAGCTTTCGGCAATCGTCGCCCCCGTGGCCGCGCCCGACGGAGAAACGTCCCACTCTCCCACCCAAAAATCGAACTGGCGGCTTTCGTCCGAGGCGCAACCGGCGGGCCGTTGGGGCAGAACGGCGCGGCCTTGCACCAAACGGCGCAAACGCGCGACCTCGTCCCGTAGCTCTTGCCTGCTCATGCTTTCCGGCGACTGCGGCTGCGGTTGCGGCTGGGCGACAGCGACAAGCGGGAAAGCGGCGAACAACGCCGCGACGAGCACCTGTTTCATGCGGCGAAGAAGCGCTGCCGTTCGTTTCGCCGCCAGCCACGATCTACCAATGATCGCACCGCCGCGACGAGCGTAAAAAAAATTGGCGGCGCATGGCTGCGCCGCCTCAGTAAGGGAGAGTTCGTTAGAGCCTATTCAGCGGCGATCTTGGCCGCCGCCAGATTTTCCTTGGTCGGCAGCGGCTTCTCAAGCTGCGCCCAATCGATGAGCACGTCGCCCGCCAAATCCTCGTACTTCAGCGCGCCCAGCGCGTCGTACTTCGGCCGCACGCGATCGGTCAGCAGCCCGACCCGCTTCAGGTTCGGCATGATGCGTTCGAACAGCAGTTCGCGGAACAACCCGATCACCATGGAATCCATGATGTGTTTCTTGGCGGCTTCTTCATCGAAGCCATATTCGCGCATCACATCCATGCCGAAGAGACGGTCACGCATGATCGCGCAGGCTTGATAAGCGAACTCGGCGCGATCCTCGATTTCTTCTTGCGGCAGCGCCTTGATCCAATCTTCGAGGTAGTTGACCCCGAACGCCACGTGACGGCCCTCATCGCGCATCACCAGCTCAACGACCTGCTTCAACAGCGGGTCCTTGGTGGTGCGGACTTGCGTCCCGAACGCAGCGAGCGCCAAGCCCTCGATGATCAGCTGCATGCCGATGAACTTGAGATCCCAGCGTTCGTCGCTCAGCACCTTGTCGATCAACGCCTTCAGGTTCTTATTGATTGGATACACCATCCCGCAGCGGCGGCGCAGATAGGTGTTGAACACCTCCACGTGCCGGGCCTCATCGAAGGTCTGGGACGCCGCATAGAGCTTCGCGTCGGCGGTCGGCGCGCACGAGACGAGTTGCGACGCCACCAGCATGGCGCCCTGCTCCCCGTGCAGGAACTGGCTCATGGTTTGCGCATGGCCCTTCCAGGCGAAGCGCACCTTCTCCTCGGGGCTCAGCGCTTCATACTCCGGATAGCCGTTGAGCGCGCCGAGCGAAGCTTCCATCGGATAATCGTTCATGTCGCACGGCGCGTCCCAATCGACGTCCACCGTCGCGTTCCAATTATGAACCTTGCCGAGTTCATACAGTCTGCGGATTTTCGCGTTCGCGCTGTCGTAGTCCCAATTATAAGAGCCCGTCAGCGGCGTTTTGAAAATTTCGCGGATGGTCTCGACGTCCTTCATCGTCAGTTTGTCGGCGAGATCGTCCTCGCCAAAGGTGCGGACCTCTTGCGGTGGGCCGTCAACGAGTTTTACGCGCATGCGTGCTCCTCCCTGGAGAAAATGACGCCTGCGTCAACTTCAAACAATTACCAGCGGATGGCGCATTGATTTCGATCAAACGCGCTGGGCGCGGCGCGCAGGCTCAATTACATGGGCATGTCATGCGCACCGCTTTCAAAGCCCTGGGAACCCTGCTTGCCGCATTCACGGCGGCGTGCGCGGTCAGCATTGGAGACGAGGAAAGCGGCGACGAGCGCTTCCCGACGTCGTCCTCTTATCCGCCCGGGACCATGGAGCGGACTGAGTTCGTCGCCGGGGTCTCCGAGAATTGGCGCATCTCGGCGCTGCAAACGCCCGCCCGCGGTGACGCCGACTGGAAGGTGGTTATCATCACCGGCACGCCGTCTTGGAGCGAATATTGGGCGCCGACGATCGCGGCGCTTCCGCCAACGCGCGAGATGATCGTCGCCGACCGGCCTGGCTTTCGCACCTCCGAACCCGAAGACGCCGTGCGCGATCTCGCCAAACAGGCGGACGCCTTGGCCCCGATGCTGGCGGCGCGGGAGGGCCAGCGCGTTCTCGTCGTGGGTCAGAGCTTCGGTGCGCCCGTCGCCGCGTTGATGGCGCAACGCTATCCCGACCAGGTCGACGCCGTTCTGCTGGTATCGGCCTATTTTGGCGATCGCGGACCAACCGCGCGGCGCTTGTTCGGCGCCGGCCGCTTGTTTCAAGGCGTGCTGCCGCGCGACCTGCGCAATTCGATTTCGGAAATGAGCGCCCAGGAAGCGCAGCTGCCCGCGGTGTGGCGCGCGTTTGAGGCGCTACCCCAGCCGGTCGTGTTCATACACGGCGACGCCGATACGTTTGTGCCGCTCGACGCCGATCAGCGCATCGCCCAGGACCATGGGCGACGTCTCATCGTCGTGCCCGGCGGCGATCACTTTCTCAACGCGTGTTGCGTGCCCGCCTTGCTTGAAGCGATGGAAGCCGCGATCGCCGAGGCCGATGCGCGCGAAAACGCGCCAAGCGTAACGACCGCGACACGGTAGAGAACAACGCTCGCGCGACGGTCGAAAGCCGGCTAGGCTTGCTTCCAGGCGGAGGCTCTCGATGTCAGAGCAGCAAGACAATCGCGAAGCCATCATGCGCGAGCATATCGCCGCGATCGGCGGCAAGAACGCGATCGCCGTGTTCGATTTCGGCACGCGCGGCGTGCGCGTCATAGTCGGCCCGAAGTCCGTGCCTCCCGAAATCGGCGAACACACGATCCGCATGGAAGGGCGCAAGCCCAATGTCGGGTTGGACGTCGCCGACAAGCGCCTGCCCTTGAACGCCCAATCCTTGCGCCAAGCGACCACATTCATTCGCGCGTGGCGCCAACTTCTTCAGCGATGCGGCGTCACCGACATACGCCTGATCAGCACAGCCTGGTTTCGTTGGCTTGAGAACAAGAACGAAGTGCTGACGTTCGTGCGCAAAAAGACGGGCCTCACCATCGAAATGATCGATCAGCAGCGCGAGGCCGAACTGACGCTGCTCAGCATTCCAGTCCTAGTTGAGCGCTGGCGAGGACGCAAAACCGGGCCTGCCATCGCCGACAACGACACCGTCGCGCTGATCGACCAAGGCGGCGGCTCCTTGCAGGTATCCTGGATGCGGTGGGGCGACCGCAAGAAGGATGAGATCGCCATCTACGCCTCCAACTTCCCTTATCTGGGCACGGTGGCGCGACGGCGCGACTTTTTCGGATTGAACGCCGAGGAAGCGCCGGTCGACAACCCGCTCGACAACGCGGCGGGCATTCGCGCGCAAGTGCAGCGCATCGCCAAAGCAGCGCGGCTCGAATTGCAGAAAGACCTCGCGCTGCCGACTGCCGCGAGTTGCGCGCCGGGCAAACTGCATTTTTTCGCTGTTGGCTCGGCGATCACCGACCTTGCGCCGGATGGCGTCTACAAGCGCCACAATCACCGCGTCAGCGCAACGCAAATGCAAACGAAACTCGATGAACGTTTGCATCAATTGAACGCCGAGCGCGAGCAGGTTCGCTCCGTCTGGCGCGGCATGCGGCTGCCCGAGAAAGATCAGACGGACGCTTCCAGGCCCTGGTTCGACAAACGCAAGAGACTCGACGAAATCCTCACTTCCTTGTTCGGCCTGCCTGTCTATCGGGAAGTGCTGGAACTCGCGAAGGTCGATGAGCTCACCGTCAGCGGCTACGGGCTCTCCTACGGCTACTACTTCTCGCAATGCATCCCAAAGGTCCCGCAAGTCGCCGGCAAAGCGCCGGACGATCGCGGCCCCTACATGTTCATTTCGTACTGCCACGACGACGAAAAAGAGATCGAAGCCGACTTGGGCCAGCTGCGCGCCATGGGCGTGCGCACCTGGTTCGACCGCGAGAAAATCAAGGGCGGCGACAAATATCGGAAACTGATCGCCAACAAGATCGCGGTTTCGGCGGGATTGATCGTTTTCCTAACCCCGCGCTCCATCAAGCGCGACTGGGTGGAGTGGGAAGTCGGCTTCGCGAAGGAAGAGCGCAAGCTGATCATTCCGATCGTTCTCGAGCCGATGACGCTCCCGCCGCATTGGCGCTTCTTGCTGACAGGCATCGATCAGGTGCTGCCGCACGAGCTTGGGCCAGACCGATACCAGGCCAAACTCGCCGCTTCGATCCCCGAGAAGTGCAAGCGCGGCGGTTAGCTCAGCACACGAGGACGTCGTCGTCCTTCAGGTTTCCGAGAAGCTGGATGCCGTTCAGCATGCGCTCGAACTCTTGCAGAATATCCTGCGCCTCGGCTGCTTCCAGGCGCAGCGGCGCCTTGTCGGGAAACCGGAAGCCCCAGAAGGTGTAGATGTGCTTGACCGCGCCAAGCGCCTCGCCAAGCGAGACGAACTTGGCGGGCGCGTCCAACAAAAAGTCGCGGAACGGCGTCGGGTCGCCGCGCGTCAACGCACCGAAGACGCGATCATAAGCCGACAGCGCTGCCGCGGCGCGCTTGGCGACCATGTCCACCCGCGCGGAGATGTCTTGGCGCAAGCGGTCGACCTCATACCGCACGCGCCGATCCTCGGTCACGATCACGCAATCAAAGAAGCGCGTGTTGAAGTGCGCGCGCGTCGCCGCGAAGTCGCGCAGCATCCATTTATAGTAGAGAAATCCCTTCCACGCGAATGCGCCCTCCGCGAACTCCCACGGCGTCAGGCGCAGCGTTTCCCGCAGCGGCGCCAGCAGCTGCGCGCTCTCGTCGGTCATCAATTTTTGCGCCAGACGCATGGAGAGCTTCTCGGCGCGCCGCCCGGCAGCGCCGAACGCCATGCTCGCCAACGGTTCGATCTCCCGCTGAACGAACACCAGCATGTTCTCAACGTCGGCGTCCGAAAGTTCAAAGAAGCACTTGGCCGGTTCGTACCCCGCCCGCTTCAACTGCTCGCGCAGAAGGAACGGGTCGAACGAGGGCAGCTCGTGCAACAGCGTGATCAGATCGAGATCGGCTGCGAAATCGTCAGGCTCGACGGAGCCTCCAACCGCATTGCGCAGCAATTGGTCGAAGCGCCGCTCCCCGACCATCACGCTCGTGCCCCCCAGCCCCAATTCGGTCGCTGAGTAGGGAAACACGATTTTCGTCGTGTGCGGCTCTGGCCGGTCGAACAGCGAGCGCTCGTGATCGCGCAGGGCGTGCTTGATGATCAGCGCCCGATTGAGTTTGGTGGTTCGAAAGAGCGGCCGGGCCGCGAATTCGGGGGTCTGCCCGGAGCGTTCGTAGACCAGCGCCAGATTCAGGACGCGCGCCGTCGATCCGCTCGCGCGTAGCAAAGCCAGGTCGCGCCGGCCGTCCGAGGGTGTCGATCCCGCCACCCCCTGCTTTTACCGCCCAGGAACGACCCAAAAGTTAACCTAACCGCCGGTCCCTGCCTTGCTCTCTTGGTCGCCATCCGCTAGAAGCGCCGCTTCCATTTTTCCGACCCTTAAAGATAAGCGAAAGCGCCCCCATGGCCGGCATTGTGTTAAACGTTGAAAAGCGGGAAAAAACCGGCACCGGCGGCGCGCGTGCGACGCGCAACGCGGGCCTGATCCCGGGCGTCCTCTACGGCGGAGCGCGCGGCGCGGTCCCGATCGAAATCAAGGCCAAGGACGTGGAAATGGCCCTGCGGTCGGGGAAATTCCTGTCCCACATGGTCGAGTTGAACCACCAGGGCGAAAAGCAACCGGTAATCCCGCGCGCGATCCAGTTCCATCCCGTCACAGATCTGCCGATCCATGTCGACCTTTACCGGGTTGAGGAGAACTCCGAGATCGCGATCGATGTCGTGGTCCACTTCAAGAACCACGACGCTTCGCCGGGCCTGAAGCGCGGCGGCGCCCTGAACATCGTGCGACACACGATCAAGCTGAAGTGCAACGCCAACCGCATTCCGGAGGAGATCGTCGTCGACCTGACCGGTCGCGAGATCGGCGACTCCATCCACATCTCGCACATCACGTTGCCCGCCGGCACGCGCCCGGTGATCCGAGATCGCGACTTCACCATCGCCACGATCGTGGGCCGTAAGGCGGAAGCCGAGCCGACAGCGGCGGAAGCCGCGCCGGCCGAAGGCGCGGCTGCGGCCCCCGCCGCAGCTGGCGACAAAAAGCCCGCCGACAAGAAATAACTTTTAGCGTCCCTTAACACACTCCGTCATTCCGGCCTCGCGAAGCGAGAGCCGGAACCTAGGGGCACGTAGAGCGCAGCGCTTGTAGTTCCTGGGTTCCGGGCCCGCCTTCGGCGTCCCGGAATGACGGAAGAGAGGGCAGCTGGCGCAATTCTCTTGCCGTGCCGCGTAGTATCCGAAAACCGCTCACACATTTTTCGGGAAGCGCGCTAGATTTGCGCCATGCTTCTCCTCGTCGGCCTCGGCAATCCTGGCGCGAAGTACGCTGGAAACCGACACAATATTGGGTTCATGGCCATCGACGCGCTCGCGCGCGCATACGGCTTTGGGCCTTGGAAGAAGAAATTCCACGGCGAGCTTGCGGAAGGCCACATCGAGGGCGTGCGCGCGCTGTTGTTGAAGCCGCAGACCTTCATGAACGAAAGCGGGCGCAGCGTCGGCGAAGCGGCGGGGTTTCACAAACTCTCGCCTATGCAAGTGATCGTGTTTTACGACGAGATCGATCTGGCGCCGGGACGCTTTCGCATGAAGACCGGCGGCGGCGCGGCCGGCCACAACGGCATCCGCTCGATCATCGCCTCCCCTGTCGGCGAAGGCTTTCGTCGCGCGCGCCTTGGCGTTGGTCACCCCGGCGCGGCGGAACTCGTGCACGGCTACGTGTTGAGCGACTTCGCCAAGGCCGACGCGGATTGGGTGAGCAAACTGCTCGGCGCTTGCGCGCAAGCTGCGCCGCTGCTGGTCAAAGGCGAGGACGACAAATACCAAGCCGAAGTGATGCGCCTCGCGCCCGCGGAAAAAGCCGGCGGCCGGGGGAAGGTGGGCGAGGATAGATGAATGGGCTGAGCGCTTAGGAGTGCAAAGGCGAACGAACGCTTTTGCGCCCATGCAGACAGTCGCCGACCTTTGCTCTAGCGTGCCCACACTGCCTTTTTTTGGGGGGGGGCAAATGCGCGTCCTGCCGTTCGTCGCGGCGTCGTTCGCAGTGGGATGTCAGCAGACGCTGCCGCCCATTGAGGCGAACGTCGCCGCCGCACCAGTGGCGTGCCAACACACCGCCGGGCTCATTGACGGTCCCTATGTGGCCGACGAAGCGACAGCTCGGCGTATAGCGCTTGCCGTGATCCTGGGCATGGAGAGGCGCGAAGAACTAATCAGCCGCGAGCGTCAACGCCGATATGATCTGAAGGTGGAGGATCGTGGCGCGTATTGGATCGCCTTCCAAACGGTCCGTGGCTACCCGCGAAGAGAAGGTGACGCGATCATTGTCATGGCGGGTGGTGGTGGGCTCGAAATGAGAATTGCGAAGTGCGACGGGACAATATCTGAGGTCCACTGGTCACGCTGATCAATGTCCGCTCCCGGCGAACGTAGGCCGTTCGTGCGGTTAAGGCGCCGACGGCAAATTTCGATAGACTAAGCCGCACGCGAAAATTGTGTCTATGTCGTGCCCTGGCCCGGAGCAGATGTTCCCACCATACTTGAAATTCTTTGGCTTGGAAGCAACAAGATCACGAGGCTGAATTGGACCCGTCTCATGCGATTCCTTGTCTTGTTGGTCGTGTTCGCTCTGATCTCCTGCGCGACTGTTGAAAACCGATCGGATAATCGCTTCACCGTGGATGTCCGCGACCGGCCTGATCGCGAACTGTTTGAGGTAGCGCTCACGTCGCACAGTCCAAACCGGTTATGCTTGTCTCCGGAGTTTTGGCCGAACTCGCATGGCTGGATGTCCGCCGCGCCGCAAACGGCTACGGTAACTATCGGCACAGACAGCTTCCCAATCGATGGTGACTACAACGCGGGATTTTGCATCGGAAACGAGTGCGCGGTGCGCGTGCCGCCGGGTTCAACGATAACAGGAATAATTCTCTACCAACGGTTCGGGATTCCGAGCGACTTGGTCCAATCACCGAAGGTGCTGGACTTTCATCCTAGAGCCTACACCTGCTAAGCCCATGCCGCGCCAATTGTCCACTTTCGGCGACCTCCCGTCGACCAAGCTGAGCGCGGTTAGCGGCAGGTTTGGAGCAGGTGAGACGTGGGGTTACTCGCGGTCGAGCATCGTCGGGCAGCGGAAAATATGTCTGGACGCCAAGCCATCAGCTTCCGCCGATGGCGGCTCAGTCGACGGTAGCCTTGCCGCTAGATTGGAACTGGGCGCGCAAAGGCCGCGCACATAGGGGTCCATTGCGGCCAGCACCTCCGCTCTGTTCCGCGTTGGCGTGATTGGCTCCCACAACACGGGCACTTGCATCCAAGCGTTCGGATCGGCGCGATATGCTGAGTACGATTCCGCAGTAAGCCGAAACCTGCGCGCAACTCGAAGGGCCGCCTCGCCGAAATGCCGGTTTCGGGGCCACTCAAAAGCAATACTGCAATCAAGGCGCCTGTCTTGCCGGGGCACGCAGCACATGTGGACGACGCCCGAAACACTATTTCCACGAGCGCTCCGTGGATAATTGCCCCAGCAGTCGTAGCTTGTGGGCGTGTCATCCCATGTCGGGACAAAACGGTGGTCAGAGGACACATCCTGCGCAAGGGCGACGCCCGCGAAGATGAGCGCCACCACGAGGACCAATGCTTGAAGCGCCCGTGGTGCCATAGTTCAGCTTATGCGAAGCGAAGCAATGCCTGCAACCGGCGATCTTCCGCCTGCCCGCGAACCGTCACGCCGCCCGAGACGGCGCCGTGGCCACGCGCGTCGCGAGGTCGAGCACTTCGGCCGCGAGCCTGGAAAACACGCCCGCCCCCTCGGTATCGAACGCGAGTTCGCCATCCATATCGAGCCCCGACGCGATCTCGTCGATCTGCGGGGAGGACGGAATCTCCGTCCGCAGCATGTTGAACTCGTGATCGTGGCTCGACGCTTCGGCACGCATCTGCTGCAGCATGAGTTCGTGGTGACGCGACGACTTCACCTTGTTAGCCACGACCCACGGCGTGCGCTTGACCGCGTTGGCGATGTCGTTGCTGCTCCAGCTCACCGTCCGACAGAACGAAAGCAGGCCGAGGTTTGAGACATAATCGGGAACGGTCGGCACGACGACGACGTGCGACAGTCGCAGCGCGGCTTCCGTCAACGCCGAAATCCCCGGCGCCGTATCGAAGATGATGACGTCGAAGTCCGAGCGCAGCGACTCAAGCTGCTCATCCAACAGCGTGCTCACCACGCGCTCCACTTCGAGCAAATTGCGGTGACGGCGCGAGAGAAACACGATGAGCTCCCGCTCGACGATGCGCAGATTGGGGCTCGACGGCGCCACGAACAAACGCTCGGAATGAGCCTTCGCGGGACGCACGAAATCGCTGAGTTTCGTCGGCTTCTCGAAGATGATCGCGTCCTCGAGAAAGGTATCGATCGCCTTGCTCTGCTCGATCTGCGCCGTCAGCGCCGCTTGGCCGCTCAGCCAAAACGAGGCGTTCGCTTGCGCGTCGAGGTCGAGAACTAGGACCTTGGCCTTGCTCGGCCCCGCCGCGAGCGCCTGCGCTAGCGCCACCGAAATGGTGGTCTTCCCCACCCCGCCCTTCATGTTCGCGACAGATATGATCTTCGCCGCCATGGCCCACCCATTTGTCATCCAACCCAGCCATCCACAGTTTATCCACAACCACGGACGCTTGTCATCGGTCTGAGACAGCAGACGGCCTCATTTCACACCATCGTCATGTCTGAGATGCGCCCGCGCTAGCGTCGGCCGCGGATGCGTACGCGATGGGAGCCGCACAGGTTCGAGACGGCGCCGTTGACGCCCGCCTTCCGCATCGCCTGCTCGGCCTTGGCCATATCCCAATAGGGCACGTACAAGATGCGGTCCTCGGCCTTGGCGCTCTTCAACCGTTTGGCGACGCGCTCCAGATGCTTCTCTGAACCGCTGCGATCGACCTCTTCGGCCTTGCGCGTATCCTTAGCCTCTTGCGCCAAGCGACGACGGCGCGCCAACGCGGGCTCAAAAAAGTAGAGGTTGTCCGCTAAAGCGTCCTCGGCCCAGAGCGGGTCTCGGTGCGCACGACGTGAGCGAGCCATATCGGTTCCCCTCGTCCTGTGGATAAGGACCGACGATTCGGGTACATGCATTCGCAATTTTCGCCAAGCCGCCAACAACAACGGACCGCTTGCGCAACAAAAACACGGAGCGGCGAATGCCCTTTATTCTGCTGACCTACCTGCCTTCCCTGCTCTGCGGCATCCATGTCGTGCGCACGGGCCGCGAAATGTATTGGCTTTGGATCTTTGTGATCGCGCCGCTGTTGGGACCCGCAGTCTATTTCTTCGCGGTCCTGCTCCCTGAAATGCTTGGCGGACGCACGGCGCGCAATGTCGGCAAGGCGGCGCGCCAAGCGCTCGACCCCGAGCGCGAGTATCGCAACGCCCTGCGCGCGCTCGATGATACGCCGACGGTGGGCAATCGCATGAAGGTGGCGCAAGCCGCGGCGGCGCTTGGACGCTGGAGCGACGCCGAGGCGCAATGGGCGCAGTGCGCCGACGGGCATTGGGCCGAAGATCCGGCCATACTCATGGGACACGCGAACGCGTTGCTTGAACTGCAGCGTTGGCAGGAAGCGCTGACGCGATTGGAGCAATTGCGCAAGCTCGGCCGCGACGGCGAGACGCCGACTGTGGCTCTCGCGTTCGCGCGCGCCTACGAGGGGCTTGGCCGCAATCAGGAAGCAGACGACGCTTATCGCTTCGCCGCCGACCGCGTGCCTGGCCTTGAAGCCGGCGCCCGTTATGTGGCGTTCATGGCCAAGACCGGCCGGCGCCAGGACGCCGAGATCGGCATGACCGAAATCGAGCGAAGATTAAGCAAGATCGCCAACCCCCTTCGCGCCGAAGCGCGCATCTGGCGCGACATGGCCGCGAAAGCGCTGGGGCGCGGCTGAGTTTGACACTGATACACTGATCAGTGTACCAGTGTCCGCATGGCCAATGTGACCATCACCATGGATGATGATCTACTGGCGCGGGTCCGGCGCGAGGCTGACCGGGCCGGCAAAAGCCTCTCGCGCTACCTCGCCGACCTGATCGCGGCCGAGGAGGAGCGCCTACGCCAAGAGAGCATTGCGGCGATGGACAAATTCTTGGCCTTGGCGAAGTACGTCCCCGCGACTGGCGAGCCCTGGAAATTCGATCGCGATGAAATCTATGACCGCCCGTATCCTGGTGGACACCAACGTGGTGATCTACAGCCTCGATGGCCGAGCGCCGGAAAAACAGAAAAAGTGCGCGGCGTGGCTGAGCGCACTGACCAGCACGCGTTCGATGGTGGTCAGCCCGCAAGTGTGCAACGAGGTCGTAAGCGTCGCGCAAAGAAAGATCCCAGCGCCCGCTAACGTCTTGCGCGAGGCGATCGAAGGGCTGCTTCGGTATTGCACCGCGCCGCTGTCCGATGCAGAGGTGCGGCGCGCGCTAGACATTCAAACACGTTGGCGCGTCGCTTGGTGGGACGCGGTGTTGATTGCTTCGGCGGTGGGAGGCAGTTGCACGCATCTGTTGTCGGAAGACGCACAATCCTCGCCGGTGATCGAGGGAGTGAAGATTATCGATCCGTTTGTGCTCCCGCCGGAAGCGGTGTTGGGGTGAGGTGTGGCTGGACCAGATACGGAACGGCGGTTTTGGTTCAGAGTGCAATCATGACCCCCGAATACGTAATCGATGGTTCGCGTATTACGTCGCTTGAAACATTCTACGACGAGATCACGAGGGTGGTCATTCCGGACTATCCTTGGGGACGAAACCTCGACGCGTTCAATGACATGAGCGTCCGCTCTCGGCGAAAGCGCCCATGCACAGCGTTCAACGCATAGCAATCAGGCGGCGGAGCGCGCTTTCATCTTGACACGAACTTCGTGAGTCACTATTTTCGTGAAATGATCAACGTCACTATCACCATGGACGAAGACACCGCTCGCTGGGCTCGGATCGAGGCCGCCAAGGCTGGCAAGAGCCTCTCGCGCTGGGTGGGCGAGGTGTTGGCCGAACGCCGCGGCGGCGAGCGCGCCAGCTTGACCCGCCAGCAAGAAGGCTTGAAGCGCTTCTTGGAACTCCCCGCACGGGACATCGGCTATCATGGAAAAGGGCCCACGCGGGATGAAACCTACGCCGAAGTGCTTCATCGACACCAATGTGCTGCTGTACGCGAAGGACAAGACATCCCCTTCGAAGCTGAAGGCGGCGACGGCGTGGCTCAGCGCGCTTCTCGATCGAAACGCGGCCGTACTCAGCGCGCAAAGCCTGCGTGAGTACTACGTCAACGTGCTGCGGCAGGATCGCTCGCGGCCCGCTGTCGCCGCGTTACGAGCGCATATCGCGGCGCTCGATGACGTGGTTCCCGACGGCTTGCGGAGCGATCACCTCGCCCTGGCGTGGGAACTCCAGGATCGCCATCGCGTGAGTTTCTGGGACGCTCTGTTGCTCGCTTCCGCCTTGACGGCCGGCTGCGGGATATTCTTGAGCGAAGACATGAGCGACGGGCAGAAGATCGAAACATTGACCATTGTCAATCCGTTCACAACCGCGCCGGAATCGGTGCTGGGCTAGGGGCAAAATTTCATGGGTTTCAAATGCGGCATTGTGGGTTTGCCGAACGTCGGCAAGTCCACGCTCTTCAATGCGCTGACCAAGACCGCCGCCGCGCAAGCGGCGAATTATCCGTTCTGCACTATCGAGCCCAACGTGGGCGAAGTGGCGATGCCCGAACCGCGCCTCAACGCGCTCGCCAAGATCGCTGGCTCGAAGGAGATCATTCCAACGCGGATGAATTTCGTCGATATCGCGGGCCTTGTGCGCGGCGCCTCCAAGGGCGAAGGCCTGGGCAATCAATTCCTCGCCAATATTCGCGAGTGCGACGCCATCGCCTATGTGCTGCGCTGCTTTGAAAACGACGACATCACCCACGTCGAAGGTCGCATCGACCCGATCGCCGATCTTGAGACCGTCGAAACCGAACTCATGCTCGCCGATCTCGAAAGCCTCGAAAAGCGCGTCACCAATCTCGAGAAGAAGGCGAAGACCGGAGACAAGGACGCCAAGCTCACGCTCGATCTGGTGCTGCGCGCGAAGGCGCTGCTGGAGGATGGGAAGCCCGCTCGTCTCGTCCGCCGCGCGCCAGAGGAGGAAAAGGCTTTCCAGATGTTGCAGCTGCTGACCGCGCTGCCGGTTCTTTACGTGTGCAACGTCAATGAAGAGGACGCTGCCCAGGGCAACGGCCACACCAAGCGCGTCGAGGACCGCGCCAAGGCCGAACACGCGGCGTGCGTCGTGATATGCGCGCAGATGGAAGCAGAGTTCGCGGCTCTGAGCGAAGAGGAGCAAGCCGAGTTCCTCGCCGCCGCCGGCCTTGAAGAATCCGGCCTCACCCGCCTTATCCATGCGGGTTACGATCTCCTCGGACTACAGACCTATTTCACGGTCGGTCCGAAGGAGGCGCGCGCGTGGACGATCCACAAAGGCTGGACGGCGCCGCAAGCCGCGGGCGTCATCCACACCGATTTCGAAAAAGGTTTCATCCGCGCCGAGACGATCTCGTTCGACGATTTCGTCAAGTACAACGGCGAAGTCGGCGCCAAGGAAGCCGGTAAGATGCGCCTCGAAGGCAAGGAGTACGTCGTCCGCGAAGGCGACGTCATGCATTTCCGATTCGCGAGCTAATTGCGCACGCGCGATCCAAAATAAAGCGGGCCGCGAATGCGAAACGCGACGGTGCCGCGTCCGTAATCGATGGCGACGCCGCGCGTCTGCGACAGGACATCCATGCCCATGAGCAACGCCGGTTCGTCGACAAATCCCCAGAGCCGGAACACGTGAAAGTCGTCGACATAGGCGGTCACGTCACGAACTTCCAGGTCGCCGATGTTCATGCGATGGATGGCGATGGCGCGATCAAGCACGATCGGCGCGCCGCCAAGCGCGAAGTTGAGACGGGCGCGGTCACGCCGCTCGCGCGCGCGCAATGCGTCGCGCAACGCGAGGTTCGCAAGTGACGAGTCAGAGCCCGTATCGACCAGGATGCGCACGCGAACGCCGTTGATGGATCCCGGAATGACGACAAGGTGGCCGAAGCGCAGCTCGCCCCGCACCACCGCCCAGCCACGCAGCCGCCGCGCCTCGCGCGAAGGCAGTATCTCGATGCAGTTGCGCTCGAAGTCGAGCCGCAGGCGGCGATCGCGCATGCCGTCCGCGCCCAACAACCCATGCTCGCCCGCCAGCACGGCGCCGCTCAGGATCGGCGCTTCACGCGCGCCGACGTCAAGGTTCTCATAGGTGATTGAACGCACACGCGCCAAAGGCGCCATGCTCGCGCCGTACACCGAATGAACCTCGCCCTCGCCGTCCGGCGCCAAGCCAAGCCTTAGCGCCAACTCGCTCGACAACACCGAGCGATTGGCGCCGGTGTCCACGATGAACCGAAACGGCCCCTCGCCATTGACGAACACCGGCGCCACGACGCGGCCAAGGCGGTCGGATCGGCTGGCGCCGAGCGCGAAATCTTCCGGCGCCGCGGTCTGGTAGGCGGCGAGATCGGGCGCGGCGACGCATGTCGCGAACGCCGATGGCGATAACGCACAAAACCAAGCCATCGCAACGGCCGCCAAGCGAACAATGAGATTCATTGTCGGCATCCTGTGACGCTTGGCGCGCTTACGCCAGGGACCGGTCAATCACTTTCTGGAGACCCTCGACGACGTGCGCCGCGCGTGTCACGAAACCTCATGAGCGAGCCCGTCCAGCTTCGGTCCCCCGATGGCTTTCAGCTAACGGCCCTGTCTTCCAAGCCCCTCGGCGAAGCGATCGGCGGCGTTGTCGTCGCGCAGGAGATATTTGGCCTCACCGATCACATCGCGGAAGTCTGCGACGCGTTTGCAGCGGCTGGCTATCACGCGATCGCGCCAGGCCTGTTCGACCGGATCGAGCGCGGATTCCACGCCGGCCATGATCCCGCGGGGATCGAGAAAGGTCGTGCGGCCGTCATGGCGAGCCCGTGGCCGCAAGTCATCGGCGACATGCAGGCGGCCATCGATGCGCTGCCAAGGCCCTGCTACGTGACCGGATTCTGCTATGGCGGCGCCGTGGCGTGGATGGCCGGCGCGCGCGCGAGCGGCCTCAGCGCCGCGTCGTGCTTTTATGGCCGGCTGATCGCCGATCTACGCGACGACAAGCCGGCGATCCCGACCATGCTGCATTATGGGGCCCGCGCCCCAAGCATTCCGATGGACAATGTCGAGCGCGTGCGCGCCGCGGTCCCGGAGGCGCCGCTCTATCTCTACGACGCCGGGCACGGCTTCTGCCGCGCGGGCGGCGCCGACTATGACGAAGCAGCCCGCGATCTCGCCTTTGCGCGTACGCTGGACTGGTTCTCCCGCTGGCGTTGAGGCGCCACGGCTTTGCCTGATGCGATAACCATCAGTTAACGTCCGCGCCCCTACCGTTCGGCATGGCAAAGCCTCGGCGCGCCACCACATCTCGGCCGCGTAAGAAGCCCGCCGAACCGAAACAGACAACCGCAGCGAAACAGCGCGCCGCGGCGGCGGATGTCGCGCCAAAAGCGACGAAAAAGAAAGCAAAACCGGCGCCCGCAACCGCCGACTTGAACGCGGAAGATGCGCCCGCCCCGATCCTCGCCGTTGCGACTCCCGAGCCGCCGACGGAGCCGGATCCAGAGCCCGCCGACGCAAGCGATGTCGACTGGACCGAGATTGCATCTCTCCTGACCCCACGCACGCGCGACCGCCTGCAAAGAGCGTTCGCGCTTGAAGACGAGGCTTTCTCGCATCATTCGCCGCACTCTGAGCCCGAGACATCCTCGCCTCTGGTCGGTTTCGATCCTTTCGACAGCGCGGCCCCGGCCGATGAACCGCCGTTCGACGCGCCCTCCGATGAGCCGATCGTCCTGGAAACGCCAGACGGCCCAGATATCGTCGTCGCCGACGAAGAGCCCCTCTCCCTCGACACCCCCTCGCCGCCGCCGCTTGAGCCGATAAGGCCAATGCGAGACGCTCCCGCGCAGACCGTTGCGAAGCCTCTCTACCTTGAGCGCGCACGCCGCGCCGCCCAGGAACGCGCTCAAGCGATTGAACATGTGAGCTTGGCTGACAAATTACGCCACGAGAGCCGCCTTGTTTTAAGCGTCGCCGTTGGGCTCGCCGCGCCGCTGCTTATTTTCGCGGGCGCGCTGGCGCTGCGGGGACCTACGCCGCCCGAACAAACGCAACTCGCGCCAGCGCAAGCAAGCGCGGCGGAGGCCTCAACCAGCGGCGAGCGCGACTACGCTGTGGCGATCAACCGTTTGTCCGAGGGACGCGCGCGCGAAGGCGTGATGTTGCTGCGCCGCGCCGCGGAGGCAGGCTTTACGCTCGCGCAGTACCGGCTAGCCAAGCTGTACGAGAGCGGAGACGGGCTTCCGCGGGATGTCGCGGCGGCACGCGCATGGACGGAGCGCGCCGCAGAGGGCGGCAACTGCCGCGCCATGCACGACCTCGGGGTCCACTTCGCACGCGGCGAAGGTGCGCCCTTGGACGCCGCCGCCGCCTTCCGCTGGTTTCGCCAAGCGGCGGCGTTCGGCGTCGCCGACAGTCAGTTCAATCTCGGCGTCCTTTATCAGCAAGGTCGCGGCGTGGCCGCCGATCAGCAGGAAGCGTTGTTCTGGTATCTGCTCGCCGCCCGCCAAGGCGACGCGGACGCAACCGACCGCGCCGTCGATCTCGCGAGCGGGCTGGCGCCCGATCAGGTCGCGCGCGTCAGGGCGCGGGCGCGCGCGTTTCAACCAGCGCCGCCGGATCCCGCCGCGAATGGCGACGCCGCTTGCCGATCCGTGTGAAGCGCGCATTCGCCTGTAAGGCGTGAAGCGCTCGCGCTGTCCTCAGCGACCAGCCTTGCCCGTGAGCCCCCCCGCTGCTAGCACCCGCGCTCCATGCCGCAAGCCTCCGCCACCATGAACGTGATGATCGCCGCCGCGCGCAAAGCAGCGCGCGCGCTGACGCGGGATTTTGGCGAGGTCGAAAACCTTCAGGTCTCGAGAAAGGGCCCAAGCGATTTCGTCACCGCCGCTGACATCAAGGCCGAGAAGACGATTTTCGAGGAACTCTCCAAGGCGCGCCCTGGCTATGGCTTCCTGATGGAGGAGCGCGGCGCAGTTGAGGGCACCGACAAGACGCATCGCTGGATCGTCGACCCGCTCGACGGCACCAGCAATTTCCTTCACGGCTTGCCGCACTTCGCGATTTCAATCGGTCTCGAACGCGAAGGCGTGCTCGTCGCCGGCGTCGTGTTCAATGTTGTACGGGACGAGTTGTTTTGGGCGGAAAAAGGCGCCGGCGCCTATCTGAACGATCGCCGCCTACGCGTTGCTGGCCGCAACGATCTGCGCGACGCGGTTCTAGCGACCGGCATTCCCTTCAACGGCAAGCCAGGCCATGAAGTGTTCTTGCGGGAAGTCGAACGCGTCATGGCGCGCACGGCCGGTGTTCGGCGTTGGGGCTCCGCGTCTCTCGATCTTGCTTACGTAGCAGCAGGCCGCTTCGACGGTTTCTGGGAGCGAGGCTTGAGCCCGTGGGACGTCGCGGCAGGCGCCATCCTCGTGCGCGAAGCTGGCGGCGTCGTCAATGAAATCGACGGCGGAGACTTCATGAAGACGGGCGCTATCGTAGCGTCAAACCCCGCGCTCATCACGCCCATCACCCAAGTTCTGCGCGGTTGATCGACAGCGCGCGGTCGTGGACACTGCGCGCCGGCGCACGCACACTGCGCCTGGAGGAAGCGCGTGACCAAATCCAGAGAACATAAGGTTCCGGCCTGGGAGATCGCGGCGTTCGCAGCGCCAGCCGCGCCCCTCCTCGCGCTCTCCTTACCGGTCATCATTTTTCTTCCGCCCCACTTCGCCGAACATCTGGGACTTCCACTGTGGATGGTGTCCGCGATCTTTCTTGGCGCGCGCGTTTTCGATTTGCTGATCGACCCGCTGCTTGGCGGGATCCAGGATCGCACGGAATCGAAAATGGGCCGGCGGCGCTTCTGGATGGCGATCAGCGCGCCGGTGCTGATGGCCGGGATGTGGCTGGTGTTTCTGGGTTTGCCGCCCGGCGTCAATGGCTGGCTTGCGGGACTCGCCGTCTTCGCGATGTACCTCGCCTACGCCAGCGTGATGATTTCGCACTTGGGATGGGCGGGAGAGCTGCAACCGACCTATCACGGTCGCACGCACGTTCTCGGCGCAGTTCAAGTCGCCAGCATGATCGGCCAAACGCTGATGCTGATCATTGGCGGCGTCGTTGCTCAGGGGTTCGGCGGCTCGAACGCCGACGCTGTGTACGCGATGGGCTGGACCCTGCTGGCGCTGTTGCCGCTCACCGTGCTCACTACGCTCACAACCGTGCGCGAACCCTACCGGCCGCCGCAGCCGCACCTCAGCGCCCGCGAAACGTTGCGCACATTGTTCTCCAACAAACTCGCCTTGCGTGTTCTCACGCCGGATCTTTTGCTCGGTGTCGCGCAAGGCGTCTCAGGCGGACTTTTCCTGTTCTACTTCCAGTTCGTGCTCGGCTTCGAAGGCGAGGCCCAGACCTTGCTTGCGATCTATTTTCTCGCCGGACTTCTCGGCGTGCCGATTTGGTGGTTTCTCGCCCGCCGCCAAGGCAAACACATCGCGCTGCAACTCGCGCTCTGCTTTGGCGCTCTTTCAACCGCGGGATTGCCGCTGCTTCCGGAAAACAACTTCATGATCGCCGCGCCTCTGATGGCGCTCGCCGGCCTCGGCCAAGGCGGCGGCACGCTGCTGACGCGGGCGTTGATGGCGGATGTCGTCGACGAGGACGAGCTGCGCACCGGCGCGCGACGCTCGGGTCTCTTCTTCGGGGTGCTGCTCACGACCTCCAAGCTGGGCGTGGCCGCGGGCCCTCTCACATACGCGATCCTTGGCGCGGTGGGCTTCGATCCCCAGCTCGGCGCGAGCAATTCCGCCGCCGCCATCGGCATGTTGTCGGCGCTCTTCATCGGCGTGCCGATCGCGCTCAATCTCGCCGCCGCGCTATCGCTGCGCAATTATCCGCTCGACGAGCAGGCGCAGGCCGCGCTCCATGCCGCCATCGAAGCCCGCCGCGCCACGGAGGAACAGGCGCGGAGCTAACTCCGCCGCAGGGCGCGCTGCAGAAAGCGCTCAGGCGCAAGCGCGGCGCGCGCGCGTTGCGACAAAAACGTCGGCTCGCCGCAGGCCGCGCCCGCGATCATTTCGCCGAGCAATGGCGCGTGAGTCATGCCGCGCGCGCCAAGACCGCCGAGAAGGAAGACGCCGTCGTGAAAGCGGCGCGCATCCGCCGAGGCGCGCCATGTTTCCGCATTCGGCAGCATGCCGGCAATCGGCGCGCGATCGGGCGTAGTGGCGCGGATCGACGCCCTCGATCGCAGCGACGCCGCGTTCACCGTTGACGCGATCTCCGGCGCGAGCGCGCGCAATGCCTCCATATTGCGCTCTCTAGAGGACGTGTCGGCCTCGACCGGGCCGTATTCCGCCAGGGGATCGAAGGTCGCGCCAAAGAGAACGCCATCGTCAAACGGCGCAACGTAGGCGCCGCGCGTCAACGCATGCGCGGCCGCCGTACCCGTCCCCCACTCCACCTGCCCGCGCGACAACGCGATCGGCAAGAACGCCGCTGGCTCAAAAGCGCGCAGCGCCGCGCCGCATGCGAGCACAACAGCGTCGGCTTTCAGAAGCGCGCGTCCACCCGGCGCGCGCAGCACCCACCCCGCATCGCTCGCATCAATCCTCTGAACGGAAGTCTCAAACAAAACCTGCGCATCCGCGAGCATCGCCGCGACCGCGCGGCGCGGCGAAACAACGCCGGCGCGCTTATGCAAAACGCCGCCGGGCCAACTCGCGAACCAATCCGGCGGCAACGGCGGATCGGCGGCGAGGTCAGCCAATGCGTCGCCGTTGCGCGCGTCGGCGTAGTGCGCCACGCCCGTCGGCGTGAACGCGCCGAGCGCCTCATACGTCGCTACCGCGTGCAGGAAGGCCGAGAGGTAAAACCCACTCAGCGCGCCGCCGCGATCCAGGCGCGGCATCACCAGCCCAGCTGGATTTCCGCTGGCGCCAGCCCCAAGCGCGGGCGCGGCGTCCAAAACCACTGTCTCCACACCGCGACGCGCGAACGCCTGCGCGCACGCAGCTCCCGCGATCCCCGCGCCAACGATCGCGACGCGCCCAGGCGGCGACGGCGGCGCACTGCGTGCGGCGGTCGAAACGAACACCGCCTCGAGGCGTTCACGCTTGGCGCCAAAGCCTGGCTTTTTCTCCACGCGAAAACCCGCTGATTCGAGCTCACGCCGGACCTGCCCAGCCACGGTGAAGGTCGCCAGCCGCGCGCCCGGCGCGCTCAGCCGCGCAACGTTCCGCAAAACGTCCGGAGACCACATCGCTGGATTGCGCGCGGGGGCAAAGCCATCCAGGAACCAGGCGTCAAAGGCGCCCTCGAGATCGGGCAATACGGTCGCCGCGTCGCCGATATGGACCGTGAGGCATAGACCGTCCTCAGGGAACCACAGGCGCTGCGGACCAAATGCGCGGACTGGCCAACGCGCGAGCAGTTTCCGCGCCAAATCCGCAACTTCGGGAAAGCATCCGAGCGCGCGCGCGGCGTCCTCTCTTGCTAGGGGGAATGCCTCGATGGTCGAGATATGCAGTTGTGCATGGGATGATCGTGTCTTTTTCCAGGCGCGCCAAACGGCCAAGAGGTTAAGGCCAGAGCCAAACCCCAATTCGCATAGGGCGAAACGATCCTGATTTCGCCACGTCGCGGGCAAATCGCACCCGGCGAGGAAGACCGCTTCTGACTCCGCCAGGCCGCCGTCGCGTGAGAAATAGACATCGTCAAAAGCAGCCGCGCGCGGCGCTTCGGCGTCGCGCCAATCCAGATCCGGCATGCGTGGCAGGCGCGGCATTTCCCTCGTCCCGAAATCCCTCGTCCCGAAACGCAAACGAGCCGCCCTTTCGGGCGGCTCGCAAGCGAAACTACGATTGAACGTAGATTACGGAGTGGTCGTGGCCGGAGCCGCTTCCGTGGTCGCCGCACCTTCCGTGGTGGTGGTGGCCGCGTCAGCCGGAGCTTCCGTGGTCGCCGGCGCAACTTCTTCGGTCGTCACCGCAGCCGGCTCTTCCGTGGTCGTCGTTTGGCCGCAGGCCGCGACGCCGAAGGCGAGAACGGCAGCGGCGGCAGCCGCCACGCCCAGTTTGAACTTCGTCATAGGTCTATACCCCTCGTCTCAGCGTCAGGGTCTGCCCCCAACGCGGGAGGCGACTCCATGCCAAGGATTAACCCCATTTGCAAGCGGCACATCGTAATAGGGTTATGCAATTCTGCATAACTCGCGCGCAGCGCATCAACCCTCAGCAGCGGCTGCCAGCGCTTCTTCCAGCTGCGCGAAGCTCGGCTGGAACACGCTCGGCACCGAACCGCGCCCAATTTCCACTGAAACTTGAGCGGCGTTGCCGTGCAAGTGCGCAACCAGCACATCACGGATAATTTTGTAGAATTGCGCGTCATGCTCGATGACGGAGTTGAGGCGCGAGGCCATCGGCCCGACGATGCCGTAGGCCAAAAATACGCCGAGGAAGGTGCCGACCAGCGCCTTGCCGATCATGAGACCGAGGATTTCCGGCGGCTCGCTGATCGCGCCCATGGTTTTCACGATGCCCAGCACGGCCGCGACGATGCCTAGAGCCGGCAGCCCGTCGGCCATCCCCTGGAGCGCATGCGCGGGGTGCAGCGCTTCGTGGTGGTGTTTCTCGATCTGCTTTTCCATGGCGTCCTCGACCTGATGGGGATCGTCGAGGTTCATGGTCATCATGCGCAGCGTGTCGCAAATGAAGTCGACCACGAAGTGATCCTTGATCAGCTTCGGATACTTCTGGAAAATCGCGCTTTCATGCGGCTTTTCGATATGCGCTTCGAGCGCGACGACGCCCTTGGTCTTCATCAGCTTGGTGAGCTGGAAAAGCAGCGCCAACAGGTCGGCGTAGTCCTTCTTGTTCCACTTGGGGCCGGCCATCACCTTGGAGAGGCCGCCCACGACGCCTTTAAGGCCGTGCATGTCGTTGGAGATGATCAGCGCGCCGACGGCGGCGCCGAAGATCATCATGAACTCCATGGGCGCGGCTTCGATAATGACCTCGAAATGGCCGCCGGCCAGCATGAAGCCGCCGAACACCATCCCAAACACTACCGCGAGGCCGATAAGAGGAAACATGACTAACGCGCGTTAACCGAAAGGCATTCTGCCGACAGCGCCTTATGCACGATCACGCTTAAGGAGGCGTTTCGCCCACGGGCATTGAACTCGAATTGGCGTGGCGGTGCTCGACCCCTGGGGGTGACGCGCCGCAGCGTCACCACTGGCGCTGGCGCGCGCGGCGGCTTAGCAACATCTCCTCCCCGATGCCTGACACGCAGCCCCCGCAGCCCCAGACCACCAACGCCGACCCGCGCGCGCCCATCGGGCGCAATCGCCAGTTCCATTTGCTGTTCGCGTGCCTGCTGATCATCGGCGCCGGCAACTCAATGCTGCTGGCGGTGGCGCCGCCGCTGGTGCGCCAACTCAATCTGCCCGATTCAAGCGTCGGGTGGATTTTCTCATTGTCGGCGCTGCTTTGGGTGTTCGCCAGCCCGCACTGGGGCCGCACCTCCGATCGTGTCGGCCGCAAGCCAATCGCCGCACTTGGCCTGGCGGCTTACGCGCTCTCGATGGGGTCCTTTGGCGTCGTCGTTCTACTCGGACTCAACGGCGTTGTGTCAGGCCTTGGACTGTTCGTGCTGCTCATGCTGGCGCGCGCGATCTTCGGCGCCTTCGGCTCCGCCTCCTCGCCAGCCGCGCAAGCTTATGTCGCCGACCGCACCTCGCGCCTCGAGCGCACGGAACAGCTCGCGGGACTCAGCGCGGCGTTTGCGTTCGGCCAAGCCTTCGGTCCCGCGATCTGCGCCGCGCTCGCGGCGAAACTCGGCCTTGTGTTTCCGATCGCGCTGGTCGCCGTGCTCGCCGCGGTCTCCTCCTTCAGCATCTGGCGTTTCCTGCCTGAAAATACGCCGCCGCAAAGCGAGCGCCCGCGCGGCGAGTGGCGCCAATCGCTGGCGCTCGCGCGCGACCGCAGGCTGTCGGGCTATCTCATTTATGGCTTCGGTCTCTCGGTGATTTCCGGCATCACCGTGCAGGTCTTTGGGCTCTTCACCATGGATCGCCTTGGCGTCAGCGGCGAACAGGGCGCTGAATTCGCCGCCGCAGGCTTCATGGTCAACGCCTTGGCGTTTCTCGCTACGCAGATGGCGATCCTCCCTCGGCTCAAGATGGATCCGCGCCAACTCATGGCCTGGGGCGCGGGGCTTTTCGCGCTCGGCGTCGCGATACAGATTCTTTCTCCAAGCTTAGGCGCGCTGATGGTGGCGCTCGCCGTGCAGGGCTTAGGCGGCGGGCTGGCGCGCGCGGGTTTTTCCGGCGGCTCCTCGATCGCTGTGCGCCCCGATGAGCAAGGCTCCGCGGCCGGACTGGTGGTCGCGATCAACGGCGCGGGCTTCGTCGTGTCGCCGCTTTTGGGCGGCGTCGCCTACGAAGTGCTCGGCATGAACGCGCCGCTTCTCATCGCCGTCGCGATCCTATCGGCGATGCTGGCGTTCACGCTGCGCAGCCGACGACTTCGCCACGCCAGCGCTATCGAGGAAGCGCCGCCGAGCGATCCGGCGTCGCCCTAAGCAGCGGCGGCGCGCGCCGCTTCGAGCACGATATCGGTCGCCCGGCCGCGCACCTCCATGCCCTGCGCGCGCTCGAACGCCCGGATCGCGGCCCGGGTGCGCGCGCCAATGCGTCCGTCAGCTGAACCCGCGCCATAACCAAGCCTGTTCAACAAGCGCTGCAACTCGCGAACGCCGGCGCGCTGCAAGGGTTGCGGCGTACGCGCCTCTTGCGAGGACACGCCCGCACGCGTCCGCACACGCTCCAACAATTCCAACGTGGGGAAGCCGTCGGCTGGCATCGCCTGGTCGGTTTGGAATCCGCGAACCGCGCGCCGCGTGCCCGAGCCGAACAAGCCGTCCGGCGTGCCCGCATTGTAGCCCAGGCTGTTCAGCAGCGTTTGCAGCTCCAGGATTTGTTCGCGATTGAGCGCGCCGATGTCTCGCGGCCAAGCCTGAACGAGGCCATCGCGTCCCTCGAAGGCGCGCGCCAGCAGCGCGACCACCAAGGCGTAGCGATCGGAGTTATTGTACCGACGGATGACCGCGAAGTTATGGTGCAACAGCAGCGCCGGGCCGCGCGCGCCCGCCGGCAAGAACAGCTGCGCCTGCAGTGGACGCTCCTCGGCGCGCCAGTTAGCGCCGTCCATGCGCCGAACGCCGCGGTCGATCCAATCGGCGACGCTGCGCTGCGTGCCGTCCGCCAGCGCGTAGTCAAAGTTCGCGGGCAACCGCACTTCATCGAACACCGGTTCGCCCCGTCGCCATCCGCGATCGGCGAGGTAATTCCCAATCGACGCGGCGACGTCGCCGCGATTGTTCCAGATGTCGCGGTGGCCATCGTTGTCCCAGTCCACCGCCGTTGTCAGGTAGACGTCGGGCATGAACTGGGGCTGTCCCATGGCGCCGGCCCAGGACGAGCGCAGCTCCGCCTGATCGGCCAAGCCGCGCTCAACCATTTCCACAAGCGCCAACAGATAGCCTTCGAACTGGGTCCTGCGTCGCCCCTCGAACGCCAGCGTCGCAAGGGCGGTTTGCGGCGCCCAGTTCAACGCCGCCTGGCCGTAATTGCTCTCCAATCCCCAAACGCCCAGGATGATGCCCTGCGGCACGCCGTAACGCGCCTCCACGGCCGGCAGCGTGTCGCCCATCTCGACCCGCAATGCGCGGCCCCCAGCAATACGAGTCTCGGTCACCCGATTGGTCACGTAGTCCCACACCGGGCTCACGAATTCCGGCTGGCGTTGGTCGAGTTCGATCACGCGCGGATCGGGCGCTACGCCACTCAACAATTGGCTTAACACCGCCGGGTTGCGCCCACGCGCCACCGCGCGGGCGGCGAAGTCATCGCGCCACGCGTCAAAATCCCCGTTTCCGGATGTCGCGAAGACCGGCGGCGGGGGCGGTGGCGCGGGCGCCGGCTGCGCCTCGACGGAGGTTGGACCGCACGCCACGGCCAACGCGGCCGCCGCTGCGAGAATGAGTGCGCGCGCCATTCCGATCCCCTTCCTCCACATCGTCGTGAGGCTCTATAGCCCTGCCCTAAGGGCGGCAACGCTCATGGTTTCTCTCCCTCCCGCGCGATTGACTTCGCGGCGCCGGCCCCTTAGACACCCCGCTTCGCATTTGCCCGGACCTACGGTTATGAAAGTCAAGTCGTCCCTCAAGTCGTTGAAGGCTCGCCACAGAGCGTGCCGGGTCGTGCGCCGCAAAGGCCGGGTTTACGTCATCAACAAAGTCGACCCGCGTTATAAGGCCAAGCAGGGCTGAATTGGGCCGTAATTGAAGCCCACACGCGGCGCGCGCCCTCGCGGGCGCAATGAACATCGTGTAAGCTTGAACCCGGTTCGGGTCGCCATGCGCCGCTTCGGAATAACACTCGTCACGGCATTGATGCTCGTCGCTTGCGGCGGGCGCGAAGAAACGCGCGCGCCCGTGGACGCGGAACTGGACGCGCTGTTCGTTGAACTCCAACGCGCGCCTGACGCCGCCAGCGCCGGCCCGCTCGAACTCGCCATCGCCGAGCATTGGTCGGACTCAGGCTCGCCGACGGTCAATGTCCTGCTGGAACGCGCCGACGCCGCCGCCACGGCCGGCGACGCCGAACTCGCCAACCGCTTCCTGGACCAAGCCAGCGATCTCGCGCCCAACTTCGCCGAAACCTGGAACCGGCGCGCGAGCCTGGCTTACGGCGCCGAGGATTATGCGGGCGCGGTCGCCGCGCTGCAGGAGGTTTTGAAGCGCGAGCCTCGTCAATTCGCGGCGCTGAGCGCGCTCGGCCTGATTTATGAGGAGCTGGGACAGGAGCGCTTGGCGCTGGAGGCGTTTCGCGCCGCGCTGGTGATCCATCCCAATTACGAATCCGCGCTGCAGGGCGTACGCCGCCTCGAACCGCGCGTGGACGGTCGCGACGCATGATCTGGTTGCTGGCCGCGGCGTCGGTCCTTGCGCTCACGCTGCTTTGGCTCGCCGCGCACGCGCGCGGCTACACGCGCAAAGCCGAGGCTCAATGGCCAGCGGAGGGACGCTTTGTCGATGCGGGCGATGCGCGCTTGCATGTGCGGGAAGCCGGGCCCGTCGGCGCGCCGCGCATGCTGCTAATTCACGGCGCGAGTTCGAACCTGCGCGAACTTTGGGCGCCGCTCGCCGACGAGTTTTCGCCGCTCCATCGCGTGATCGCCTACGACCGCCCCGGCATGGGGCACTCGACGCGCCCGCGGCGCAACGCCGAAACCCTCGCTGTGCAAGCGCGCATGGCCGCGCGCGTGCTTGAAGCGACCGGCGAAGGTCCTGCCATCGTTGTCGGTCATTCGCTCGGCGCCGCCGTAAGTCTGCGCCTTGCAATCGATCACCCACACTTGGTGAGCGGACTCGTGCTGGTCGCGCCGGCGAGCCACCCTTATCCAGGTCAACCGGCTTGGTGGGCGCGGCTCTCGTCAACGCCTGTGCTTGGCGACCTCTTCTGCGGGCTCATCGTGCCTTGGCTCGCCCCCATGATGGCGGGTGCCAGCATCGCGAACAATTTTTGGCCCGCGCCCGTGCCCGTGCGCTACTTCGAAGACGCGGGCGTCGGCCTCATCTTCCGGCCGCGCGCGTTTCGCTCCAGCGCGCAAGACGTTGTCGCCACGCGGCGCGAGTTCGCCGCGCAGGCCGTGCGCTACGGCGACTTACTCACACCGGCGATCGTCATCACCGCGGAAAAGGACAAGATCGTCAGCCCCAAGCGCCACGCCCGCGCGCTCGCCGCCGACTTGCCGGCCGCTGAACTGGTGATCGCGCCGGACACCGGCCACATGCCCCACCGCCTGCGGACGGATTTGGTCGTCGCCGCCGTCCACCGGGTGTTGGCTGCAACTTCGGTGCATTGAAAAATGCCATCTATTGGTATATGTTGGCGCCATGTCAAAAAGCACATCCGTCACGCTTGGGGATCACTTCGCGGACTTCATCGACCAACAAATCGCGACCGGGCGGTTTGGATCAGCCAGCGAAGTAATGCGCGCGGGCTTGCGCCTGCTTGAAGAGCGTGAAGCCAAGCTCGCCACCCTTCGCGCGGCGTTGGTCGCCGGAGAGCAAAGCGGCGCCGCCGCGGACTTCGAATTCGATGCGTTCCTCGCACGCAAACACTCCCAGCGGGGATGAAACGCTACGTCCTAACCAACGCGGCCATCGAAGATCTCGACAACATCTGGGACTATTCCGCCGAGGTTTGGTCGGTTGATCAGGCCGACAAATATGTCGGCGAGATACGCGCCGTATGCGAAGCCATCGCGCGCGGCGATGCCACGGGCCGTCCCGCCGACGAGATTCGCGCGGGATATCGGAAGGCGGCCGTGCGATCACACATCCTGTTTTTCCACACCAGCGGCGACGGCACGATCGAGATCGTCCGCATCCTGCATCAGCGCATGGACATCTCGCTCCATCTCTAACGCCGCGCGCGCATGCTCACACGATTCGGCGTGTCAATGAGATGACGCCCTCGCCCGCGGAAGGTTAGGCTTCCTCAACGATT
The DNA here is from genome assembly GCA_002343395.1 of Hyphomonadaceae bacterium UBA2389. Lineage (GTDB taxonomy): Bacteria > Pseudomonadota > Alphaproteobacteria > Caulobacterales > Aquidulcibacteraceae > Vitreimonas. The sequence goes on from DDSN01000010.1 coordinate 79,901, forward strand.
CGATTCCCGAAACGATGAGGTGGGTGACATGGCGGACTTCGGCACAGATTTCGGCGCAACCGATACCGTCGCGGCGCAGTCGCTGACGAACTCCACGCGCGAAAAACTGCGCCAGCTGGTGGCGCGCATCGAAAAGCTCGAGGAAGAGAAAAAGTCGATCGCCGACGACATCAAGGAAAGCTACGCGGAAGCGAAGACCTTCGGCCTCGACTCAAAAGTGCTGCGCCAAGTGATCCGCATCCGCAAACAGCCCCGCCAAGAACGCGAGGAGCAGGAACAAATCCGCGATCTCTACCTGCACGCGCTGGGCGAGATTTAGCGACCAAAGCATTTTCCGCCGAAGTGGACGCCGGTTCGGCGTAAGAAAATTCGACCAAACAAGAATCTAGCGTCCCGATCCTATTCACGCGTATCGGGACGCTAGCGCCGGATCGCCGCGATGATGCGGTCGCCGACGATCTCATGGCGCCAGCGGTTCCAGATGCCGCCCTGCCCGTAATTGCCGCCGGTCATCACCACGACAAGATCGTATTCGGGCACGACGATCAGAAACTGCCCGCCATTGCCGTTGGCTTCGTACGCGTCGATCAGGCGATCGCCGGAACGCACGCCGTAGCGATGCCACGCGTAGCCGTCGGCGCCGCGCAGCGCGACGTTGGCGAAGGTCTCGGCGTCCATGCCCGTCGTGCTCTCGTTGATCTCGACGTGCGGCGCCGTCGAAAGCGCGACCCATTCGCGGCTGACGATGCGGCGACCGTTCCAAACGCCGCCGTCCAAATAAAGCTGCCCCACCTTGAGCAGATCGCGCGGGCGCATGTACGCGCCGCCGCCGAGATAGCCCTGCCCATTTGGCGCGAGGTTCCAGTAGTAGCGGCCGAACTGCAACGGCCGCGCGACCAGGCGATCGAACAAGGGCGGGATGTCTTCGCCGCTCGCTTGGCGCAGCGCCGCGCCGACGAGGTTCATGCCCGCCGTGCAGTACGCGTAGCGCCTCCCCGGATCGTGCGTCATCGGCAGCTCCAGCGCGAACCGCCACCAATCGCTCTGCTCGCTTTGGCCCTGCATTGCGCCTTCATTGCCGCGTGAGTTCTCGTCGTTGTCGTTACAGTCAAGCCCGGACGTATGAGTCATGAGCTGGCCAAGCGTGATCTCGTGTTGGCGCGGATCACGCGTCGGTGCAGAAAGAAAATCGTAGACCCGCGTTTGTGGTCCTATATCGGCGCCCTGCCGCATCAACGCACCGAGCATGATCGACGCGAACGTCTTGCCCGCGGAGCGGATGTCGTGCGCCGTATCGCGTTCATGGCCGAAGAAGTATTGCTCCAACACCAAGCGCCCGCCGCGCGCGACCAAAAGCGAATGAATGAGTTGTGGGCGACGCGATGCAGGATCGCCGGTCGCGATCTCCTGCACGAGGCGCGTGAGCGCGGCCTCGTCGAAACCCGCACCCCGCGGCCGCGCGGTGCGCCAACCATCATTCGTACGCTCCGGACGGGAGACCACGATCGGTGCGCCTTCAGCGCGCGGCGCATAAGCGCGCAGCGCATCGGCGTCCGCGCGCGCGAGTTCCAATGGCGCCGGCACGGGCGGCCATTGCACGCGCAAGCGATCCGCCGCGATCTCGGCGCTGCGCGCGACCTCGCCTTCCGGCGTGGCGAAATCGATCCGTCCGTCCGCGGCTTGCACGAAAAACCGCGACGCGCCGCCGTTCATGTTGAATTCGCGATTGCGGAAGGCGCCGACCCAGCGCCCTTCCTCGTTGCGTGTGATGCGCAGCGCCATGGTGAAGCTCTGCGGCAACGGCGCGATTTCGCCAGCCCACCCGTCGTCGCGCGCGGCAAGCACAACGGGGGTCGTATAGGCCTGTCCCGGCAAGCCTGGCGGCTGCGTCCACCAGCCTTCAATGCGCCGTCCGTCGCGACTCAAACGCCCGTCGAAGCGGCCGCGCCCGTCCTCCAGTTCTAACGCGAGCGCGTCGGTATGCACCGCACTCTCGCCGACGCGCCAAAGCCAGCCTTCGCCATCGCGGCGGACGCTCAATGGCCCGGAGTGGCCGCTTTCGAACGGCATTGTGCTGGCCCACAGCCCCTCGAAGCGGGCGACCGGGTCCGCCTCCTGCGCGTGCGCCTCGATCGCCGCGCATGCAAGCGCGAGCGCCGCAAACAACATCCTCATGCTTATCCTTTCCCCCTCTTCGCCGCCGCTTCGCGCGCGCCAAGCCACGCCATGATCGGCGCCTTGCCGGCTTCGAGATTGGATTTTAGCGCCGCGCATGCGGCCTCTAGATCGCCCGCGCCCAACGCGGCGATGATCGCGGCGTGCGCGTCACCCGCCGCCGCAACCGCTTTTGCTTCGCGCATCAGCGCGAGTTCGTAACGCCGCGTGCGCGTCATCACGCCTTCAATCATGGCCACGAGCGCGCGATTGCGGCAATGCGCGAGCAGCTCCAAATGCCAGGCGTCGTCGAGCGCAATTGCGCGTTCGGGTTTGCGTTCAGCGAGAAGCTTTGCGTTGAGCGCTTCGAGCCGCTCCAGTTGCCGCGCGCCGGGGACGCCAGCGAGGCGCAACGCGGCAGGATCGAGGATCGGCCGCAGATCGTAAATCTGGTCAAGCTCTTCGCAGGAGAGCGGGCTGACAAAATATCCAAGGCGCGGCCTCGCCTCGATCGCGCCCTCGGCGGCCAAGCGATTGAGCGCCTCGCGCAAGGGTGTGCGGCTCACGCCCAGGCGCTCAGCCAAATGCACTTCGTTCAACCGCTCGCCCGGCGCGAACTGGCCGTCCACGATCATGCCCCGAACCGCGCTCTCCACGCCGTCGGCAAGGTTTTCCCGCCTCACGCTCATTTGTATACTGTATACACTCCGTCGCCCTTGGCAAGCAACGATCCGCGCGACCCCGCCGCGTGGTTGGGTTTTCAAGATTTAGGGCTAGGCTGGTTGACCCGATCTCACGACCCTCACTCTGGCGCGCCACATATGCCCCGCGACGTCGACGCCAAGAAAACCCGCAAAGCACGGCGGCTGATCCGAAAACTCGCGCAACAGGGCGCTGCGGCGGAAACCATCGATCCGGAAACCGGCGAGGTGGAAGCCGGCGAAGGCAAGGTCGACTATTCGGCCTGGGAGACCGAATTCCTCACCGAGGTCGACCAACGCTTGGAAAAGTACGGGTCGGCGTTCGCCAACCTCTCGAAAGGCCGCAAGGAAGAGGCGCTCTCCACGCTGCAAACCGTCAAACTCAAGGAAATCGCCGCCAAGGCGCGCGGCAAGAAGCGCAAGGGCCTGACGACGAAGAAGCCTCTCGGATGGCGAAAACGCGCGCCGGCTGAAGGCGGGTAACCCCCACTTACACTTCAGTAACCACAGCCGATTACAATCTTCGGTTTAGCGATGCAGGGAATCAGAAAGCGTCCGCCGGCCGAAGCGCCAGCCTGTCTCACGTGCGACAAGCGCGTTGCCCACTACATCTGCGCGGCCAGCTCAGCGCTTGAATGTCCAGACGCCATCGGCGATCTATGGAGCACCGACACCAAGCGCCTCAAACTTGTGAAGGCGGTTACGCTCGTGGAGGCCGCCATCGTGGCCATCGGGGTTGAGGCCGGCGGCCTCAAGGCCATGGACGACCTCTTGGACGTCGTGCGCGAATTGGAGGCGCTGCTCGAAGCGAACACGACGATCGGCGAGGGCCTGAAGCGTTCGGCTTAGCCCTCTGCCGCCACCTTTTCTTCCAGCCCATACTCACGCAGCTTGCGATAGAGCGTCGAGCGCCCGATGCCCAAACGGCGCGCCACTTCCGACATGTGGCCGGCATAGTGATCGATCGCGAGTTCGATCAGATCGCGCTCGACCTGCTCGAGTTGGCGCAAGTGCCCCTCTTCGTCGAACACCTTGACCGGCGCGGTCGCCACCTCGGCGGCCGCCTGCATGGCCTGCGTGAACGACGCGTGCGCGGCCTCGATATGATGATCGTTGGCGGCTTCTGGAGCGTCGGCGTCGGCCGCGTCATTGGCGGCGAACAAGGGCTTCACGCCCGCGATCTGCGGAAAGTCTTCCGGCTGCAGCAAGTCGCCCTCGCACAGGATCACCGCGCGAAACACCGCGTTCTCCAGCTGGCGCACATTGCCCGGCCAATCGTAAGCGAGCAGCATCCGCATCGTCGCGGGCGCGGCGCCGCGCACGTTGCGGCCCTCTTCGGCGTTGAAGCGCGCGATGAAGCGCTGCACCAGCGTCGTCAAATCGTCCCTGCGCTCGCGCAACGGCGGCGCCTCGATGGGGAACACGTTCAAGCGATAGTACAAATCCTCGCGGAACTTGCCGTCGGCGACGAGTTTCGCCAGATCCTTGTTGGTCGCGCTGATGATGCGCACGTCGACCTTCACCGGGCGCTTGGCGCCGACAGGATCGACCTCGCCTTCCTGCAACACGCGCAAAAGCTTGACCTGCGCGTCGAGCGGCAACTCGCCAACTTCGTCGAGGAACAGCGTGCCGCCGTTCGCTTCCACGAACTTGCCGGCGTGATTATCGGTCGCGCCCGTGAACGCGCCCTTCACGTGGCCGAACAGGATCGACTCAACCAGATTTTCCGGGATCGCGCCGCAATTGACGGTCACGAACGCCCGCCCCGCGCGTTCGCTCGCGCCCTGGATCGCGCGCGCCAGCACTTCCTTGCCGACGCCGCTTTCGCCCGTGATCAGCACCGGGATGTTCGACGCCGCCGCGCGCCGTCCCATGCGCACGACCGGCGCCATCACCGGCGCGTTGGCGACCATGTCGTCGAAGGAGAGCTGCCCGCTCGCGCGCTTCTTCAAGCGCACGACCTCGGTTTTCAGGTTCGACATTTCGAGCGCGTTGCGGATCGACACCATGATCCGCTCCGGCGAGGCCGGCTTCACGAAGAAATCGCTCGCCCCCGCTTGCATCGCCTGCACGACCGTGTCGATGCCGCCCGAGGCCGTCAGCACGATGCACGGCAAATCGGCGCGGCGCAGGCGGATTTCCTTCAACGCCTCCTGCCCGCTCATGCCCGGCATGACCAGATCGAGCAGCACGATGTCAATATCGGCGTGCGTCTCCACGGCGCTGACCGCCTGCGCGCCGGTATCGGCCGTGCGTGTATGAAAGCCGTTGCGCTCGACAGCCGCCTGCAAGAGGCGGCGCTGCGCCGGATCGTCATCAACGATCAGGATCGTCTTAGCCATGGTCCCACCAATGTTTTCGACGCATTTCTCTGATGGAAATGCTGTTCGTTGGCGCAACCATACGGAAAGGACGTTCAAGTCGCGTTAAAATGGCACAGCTTTTCGGCGTTTGCGTAAGACTTCGCAGCGACTATGTGAACGCCATGTTTACCATGACGGCGCCGTGAGCGACCCCGCCGACCCCGAACGCAACCGCATCACCGCGCGCATTGGGCGCGTGGCGAAGGTGGGCGCCAACATCTCCGGCGCCGTCGGCGCGCGCATGATGGGCGCCGATCAGGCCGCGCTCGCGCGCGCCATGCGTGAAGCGCTTGGCCGCTCCAAGGGGCCGCTGATGAAGGTGGCGCAGCTGTTGTCGACCATCCCCGACATGCTGCCGCAAGCCTACGCCGAAGAGTTCCGCAAGCTGCAATCGAACGCGCCCTCGATGGGCTGGCCGTTTGTGCAACGGCGCATGCGCGCCGAACTCGGCGAGGACTGGCAAAGCCGCTTCGCCGCCTTCGAGCACGAAGCCGCCGCCGCCGCCTCGCTCGGCCAGGTTCACCGCGCGACCGCCCATGACGGGCGCGCGCTCGCGTGCAAGCTTCAGTACCCGGACATGGCCAGCGCCGTGGAAGCCGACCTCGGCCAGCTCAAAACCTTGCTTGGCCTGTTCAAGGCGATGGACGGCACGATCGATTCATCGGAGGCGATCCTCGAAGTGGGCGAGCGCTTGCGCGAGGAGTTGGACTACGCGCGCGAGCTGAAGCACATGCGCCTGTTCGCGGCCATGCTGGCGGACGAACCGCGCATCAACACGCCCGAGCCCATCGAGGCGCTCTCCACCCGGCGCCTCCTCACCATGACCTGGCTCGAAGGGCGCGGGCTGATGCACTGGCTTGAGGAGAGCCAGGAGACCCGCAACCGCATCGCCGAGCTGTTGTTCAAGGCCTGGTGGGGGCCGATGACGCACTACGGCGTCATTCACGGCGATCCCCATCTCGGCAATTACGCGCTCACCGAAAACGCCGAACGCCTGCACTTGCTCGACTTTGGCTGCGTGCGCATCTTTCCGCCGCGCTTCCTGGACGGCGTGGTCGGCCTGTATCGCGGCCTGAAAGCCGAGGATCGCGATCAGATCACCCACGCCTATGAAGTGTGGGGGTTCAAGAACCTCAACGCCGAGCTCATCGACGCGCTCACGCTCTGGGCGCGCTTCATCTATGGGCCCCTGCTCGACGAGCGCGTGCGCACCATCGCCGACGACGTGCCCGCCGCCGAATACGGGCGGCGCGAGGCGATGGAAGTGCGCCGCCGTTTGAAGACGCTGGGACCCGTCACCGTGCCGCGCGAGTTCGTGTTCATGGATCGCGCCGCCATCGGCCTGGGCGCGGCGTTTCTGCATTTGCGCGCGGAGTTGAACTTCGGCGCGATGTTCGCCGCCAGCGTGGAGGACTTCTCCACCGAAGCGCTCGCCGCGCGACAAACCGATGCGCTCGCGCGCGTGGGACTGTAACGGCACCTCTCCCTCCCACGCGAGGGGTGACACGCTGATTTTGTGCGCTTGTAAGCGCAACGCCTGCCGGCTGGATGCCGGCGTGGCTACATCCACAAACGTGGAAGGGCGCGGTCTTCAATAATCAGTGTGA
>DDSN01000079.1 GCA_002343395.1 Hyphomonadaceae bacterium UBA2389
GGTTACGACCCCTGGCTTCACACTCGCGGCGCCATCGCAAGCCAGACCAAGCCGGCCGCACTCAAGAAGCTCAAACTCAAGCCGCTTGCCAGAAACCCGGTCGATGCAATCTGGGGCAAGCAACGCCCGAAGGACCCGTCGGGCCCCATCGTCGTCCAGCCGATCGAACTCGCGGGTGTCCCGGCAGGCGACAAGATCGCATCGCTTCAGAAAACGCTCGTCGAAGCAGGTGAGGACGCGGTCATCTTGACGCTGCCGGATTCGATCTGCTGGCTCTTGAACATCCGTGGCTCCGACGTCGCCCACAATCCGACTGTGCTCGCATTCATGATCGTTCCGAAGTCAGGCAAGCCGGAGTTGTTCATGGCGGCGGACAAGGTCGTCGGTGACGCGAAAGCCCACCTCAAACCTGTCGTGACGGTTCATCCGCCCGAAGCGCTGTCCGCACGTGTCGAAGCACTGAAAAAATCTGGCAAGCGTGTCCGCCTCGACCCGGCAACCGCGGCTGACTGGTTCTTCAACAAGCTCGCCAAGGCGGTCTCTGAGAACGTCGATCCCTGCATCTTGCCGAAGGCGAAAAAGAACGCTGTCGAACTCGAAGGCGCCCGCGCGGCCCACATCCGCGACGGCGCCGCCGTCTGCCGCTTCCTCGCGTGGCTCGACCGCGCCGCGCCGTCGGGCAAGATCGACGAGATCACGGCAGTGACGCGTCTCGAGCAGGAACGCGCCTCGACNNAACGGCGCCATCGTCCACTACCGCGTCTCGACCGAGACCAACCGCAAGCTCCAGCCGGGCGAGCTGTTCCTGGTCGATTCAGGCGCGCAGTATCAGGACGGCACGACCGACATCACCCGCACCGTCGCGATCGGCAAACCGACCCGCGAAATGTGCGAGCGTTTCACGCTCGTCTTGAAGGGCCACATGGCGATTGCGTCCGCCCGCTTTCCAAAAGGCACCCGCGGCGTCCAACTCGATACGCTCGCGCGGCACGCCATGTGGCAGCGCGGCTTTGATTTCGACCACGGCACCGGCCACGGCATCGGCAGCTATTTGTCGGTCCACGAGGGGCCGCAATCCATCTCGAAGCGCGGCATGGCCGTGCTGGAGGCGGGCATGATCGTCTCCAACGAGCCCGGCTATTACAAGACCGGCGGTTACGGCATCCGCATCGAGAATCTTCAGGTGGTGACTCCCGCCGAAGACATCGCGGGCGGCGAACGGCCGATGCTCGGGTTCGAGACGCTGACGCTCGCGCCGATCGCGCGCGAGCTGATTGTGAGCCGACTTCTGACACGAGAAGAACGCGATTGGCTCAACGCCTATCACGCGCGCGTCTTGGCGACGATCGGCCCACAGCTCGACGGTGAGGCGCGCGTTTGGCTGGAAGCGGCGACGGCGGCGTTGTGACATCGCCACGTTTCATTCGCGGATCGGCTCGTCATTGCAGGAGATTCGAGCGCAGCGAACCGATGTTCAGTGGCGCGCAGACCCTGACGCGCCGTACTTTGACAACGTCGCCCTTGAGATCGCGCCACACTTTGTAGAATTAGGTACTGTTGCCTTCGATCTCCGCGCCACCGAAGCCTATGGCGCTGTTGTCGCAGTCCGCCTTCGCGGAAGCACGTCCGTGAACAACGCCGCAGAATGCCAAGCCGCCAGCCTGAGCGTCATACGCGCAGCTGAGGAGCACTACGGGCCGTTCTTTTGGGAAGTTCGCACAATTCGCGGGGAGCACATTGTCCGCACGGTGGCGGGCTCTTCAATAATGGTCAGTGGATGGCGCCCCTTGGCCTCGCCGGTTGAACCGAGCGAGTTCTCAGACCCAGGTACAACCGGCTTCGCGACACGGACTCGTGGCGCACTGAGTAACGCTGCCGGAGATATCAAACTCTTGATCTCGTCCGATCTTCGGGATGGCAGGTGCCAAACAACCCTTGAATTTGAACTCTTGTGAGCGAATACATCAAGACATCACATTATTGACATCAAGACATCAATTCGCTATTTTGCACGCATGCGAACCACTCTGACCCTCGAACCCGACGTGGCCACCCAAGTCGAACGCCTTCGTAAGGAGCGCGACATGGCGCTCAAGGACGTGATCAACGAAGCGCTGCGTCGAGGGCTGATGGAGATGCGCGCAAAGCCGAAGCAGCAGGAACGCTACGAGACCCGTGTACACGACAGCGGCCAGCTGCTCATGGACATCAAAGAGGCGCTCGCGATGATGGACGAAGAATACGATCGTAAGAAGCTCGGATATTGATCCTCATCGACGCCAACCTGTTGCTCTATGCTCATCTCCTGAAAGCAGAAGAGCATGCCAGAGCGCGCGCCTGGCTTGACTGGCAACTCAACGAACCTGTCAGGGTCGGTCTGCCCTGGAGTTGTCTGCTCGCCTTCATTCGCATTTCGACCAATCCACGCCTTCATGCGATCCCCGAAACAACCGAAGGCGCATGTAGCCTAGTCGAGACATGGCTTGCTCGCGAAAACGTCTGGGTTCCTGACCCCGGCCCCCGCCACGCCGAAATCCTGCTTTCCCTGCTCCGCGCGACCCGCGCGCGCGGCAACCTCACTTCCGACGCCCACATCGCCGCGCTTTCGATCGAACACGGACTGACCATTTGTTCAGCCGACACCGACTTCGCACGCTTCCCCAATGTGCGCTGGATGAATCCACTGCTTGCATGATATGTCCCCGGCGCAGGGAGATCGCGCATCATGTTCGTCGGCCATTATGCAGCCGCGCTCGCGGCGAAAGCGATCGAGCCCAGAGCGCCGCTCTGGACGCTCGCGGCGGGCGCGCAACTCGTCGACATCGGCTGGAGCGCTTTCATCATCGCCGGCGTCGAGCATGCACGCGTCGATCCCGCCCTGCCCGGCTCGTCGCTCGTCCTTGAGCACATGCCGTGGACGCACTCACTGCCGATGACCTTCGTATGGTCTATCGGCGCGGCGCTGCTTGCGTTGGCGCTCCTGCGGCTGCCTTTGTGGGCGAGCATCGCGGTTGGTCTCACCGTAGCTTCGCATTGGCTGCTCGATCTCATGGTGCATCGCCCGGACCTCGAACTTTGGTTAGGCGGCGACAAGGTCGGCTTCGCCCTGTGGAACTATCCCGTGCCGGAGCAAGCCGTCGAAATCGGGCTCCTGGCGCTCGCGGGCATGGCTTGGGCGGCGAGCCGCAAACAGCTCGGGCGCGCCGTTTGGCCGGCGATTGGGTTCGTGGCTTTCCTTGTCGCGCTGCAGATCGTCGCCATGCTGCAGCCGCAACCCGCCGGGCCGTTGCCGCCACAAGCGGGCGTTACGATTCTCGTGGTTTATCTGATCGTCGTCGGCGTCGCGGCGGCGTCGGATTTGCGCGGCAAGACCGCTACGAGCTGAGCGCGATCCAAGCGTCTTCATCGATCACCTTGACGCCCAGCTTCTCCGCTTCCGCGAGCTTTGAGCCCGCGCCCGGACCGGCGACGACGAGATCGGTCTTCTTCGACACGCTGCCGGACACTTTCGCGCCAAGCGCGGTCGCGCGCGCCTTGGCTTCGTCGCGCGTCAACTTCTCAAGCGTGCCCGTGAACACGATGGTCAGTCCCGACACCTTGCTCGCCGTCGCCACGCGCGGCTCGGGTTTCGATCGAATCTGCTCCAACAGATTGTCGAGCAACTCGCGATTGTGAGGTTCTGCGAAGAACTTCACCAAATATCCTGCCGCCACCGGACCAACGCCATCGATGCGACCAAGATCCAAATAATCCTCGCCCGGGGGTTTCTTCGCCGCTGCCTTCACTGCAGCGATTGCATCGTGCGGCGTTGCGTTCGCGGCGATCAATGCCCCCCAAGCTTTCGCGGAAACACCTTTGAGTTTTGGCGGCCCCTCAAATAAATCGCCTCGACCCGCCTTAAGCTCAGGCGCTGCAGCGATCAGGCTCGCGCGCGCGCGTTCGCTCACCCCTTCGATCAGCGCTATCGCTTCGTACTCCTCGCCGGGGCGTGCGGCGACTGCGGCGTCTACGGCATCGCGAAATGCCTCCCAGGTCTCGAACCGACGCGCAAGAACGCCAGAGGTAGTCTCGCCAATGTCACGAATGCCCAGCGCGTAGATGAGGCGCGACAGCTCAACTTCGCGCCGAGCATCGATCGCCGCAAGCAGATTGGCGACACTCCTTTCACCGAAACCTTCGCGCGCCATCAGTTCATTGCGATGCTCGTGCAAGCGGAAGATGTCTGCAGGCGCTTTGATCAACCCCAAGTCAAAAAATTCCTCGATCTGCTTGGCACCCAGGCCCTCGATGTCGAGCGCGTGGCGCGACACGAAATGGATCAGGTGCTCGATACGCTGATAGGGACAAGCGAACTCGCCGCTGCAACGTCGCACCGAGCCTTCCCCGGTCGACACCCGCGTCTTAAGTGGGCATGGGCAGGTGTCCGGAAAATGATATTTATGCGCGCCGCGCGCGCGCTTCTCGAGCAACACATCGACGATCTGCGGAATGACGTCGCCCGCGCGTTGCACCACCACGGTGTCGCCGATGCGCAAATCCTTCCCGCCCCGGATCGGCTCGCCGCTGGCGCCGACCCCTGCGATGTAGTCGGCGTTGTGCAAGGTCACGTTCGTCACTGTGACGCCGCCAACGAACACAGGCTTCAACCGGCCAACCGGCGTCAGCGCTCCCGTGCGCCCAACCTGGATGTCGATGCCTTCAAGAAGGGTCTGCTGCTGTTCGGCGGCGAACTTGTGCGCGATCGCCCACCGCGGCGATCGCGATACGAAACCGAGGCGCTGCTGCAGCGCGAGGGAATCCACCTTGTAGACAACCCCGTCGATTTCGTAGGCGAGCGTATCGCGCCCGGCCAGAATAGCCTGATAGATCTCCAGCAATTCATCGGCGTCCGCCGCGCGCTTGATCGAGGCTAGCGGGAAGCCTAACTCAGCGAGCCGCAGCATGCTGGCGTACTGAGTATCGGCCAACGGCTCGGAAAGCTCGCCCCATCCATGCACGAAGAAGCGCAACGGCCGCGTCGCCGTGATCCTCGGATCAAGCTGGCGCAGCGCGCCAGCGGCGGAGTTGCGTGGGTTGACGTAGGTCTGCTTGCCTTCCGCTTCCAGGCGCGCGTTCATCCGCGCGAACGCGGCCTTCTCCATGTAAACCTCGCCGCGCACCTCAAACACGGCTGGCGCTCCTTTGATCGCTTGCGGAATGTCAGCGATGGTGCGGAGGTTGGCGGTGACGTCCTCGCCTTCGCGTCCGTCGCCGCGCGTGGCGCCCTGGACGAAGCGACCGTTCTCGTAGCGCAGCGACGCGGATAATCCGTCGATCTTCGGTTCGGCCGTGATCACGGGCGGCGCGCCAAGATTGAGAAAACGCTGCACGCGCGCCACGAAAGCGTGCGCATCCTCGGCGTCGAACGCGTTGTCGAGCGACAGCATCGCCACCGCGTGGCGCACCTTGCCGAATTTCTCCGCCGGCGCCGCGCCGACTCGCATTGACGGGCTGTCTTCGCGCACAAGATCGGGGAAACGCGCTTCGATCGCGGCGTTCCGCTTGCGCAGCGCATCGTACTCCGCGTCGGTCAGCTCTGGCGCCGCCTTGGCGTAGTAAAGCTGATCGTGACGGGCGATGTCGCGCGCGAGCCGCTCAAGCTCGGCCGCGGCTTCCTCGGGCGATAAACGGTCGACGGCTTTTTCGCTCACAGGCCTCCCCGCGCAGAGGAGATTAGAACACAGCTCCGAACGTACGTCCGAACCAGCCCCGGCGCTCGGCTTCCTCCTCGGTGACGACCGACACGCCCGCATCCGTCATCAAGGCGTAAGAGCGCTGATACCAGTCATTGCCGGGGAAGTTGTGGCCGAGGATCGCCGCCATGCGCTGCGCTTCCTCGGCCATGCCGATCGAAACGTAGGCTTCCACCAGGCGGTGCAACGCTTCCGGCACGTGCGTGGTGCGCTGATAGTTTTCGTTTTCAATCACGTTGCGGAAGCGATTGATCGCCGCGAGGTGCTGATCGCGATCAAGATAGAAGCGGCCCACCTCCATCTCCTTGCCCGCGAGCTGATCGTAGACCATGTCGATCTTCAGCCGCGCGTCGCGCGCAAAGGTGCTTTCCGGGTAGCGGCGCACGACATCGTTCAACGCGGTCAGCGCGCGTTCAGTGGTCGCCTGGTCGCGGCCCACATCGAGGATGCGCTCGAAGTGACACATGGCGACGAGGTAGTAAGCGTACGGCGCGCTTTCATTGCCGGGATGCAGAGAGAGAAAGCGCTGCGCGTTTTCGATCGCTTCGTCGTATTGGTTGGCTTGATAATGGGCGTACGCCTGCATCAGCATCGCCCGCCGCGCCCATGACGAATACGGGTGCTGACGCTCGACTTCCTCGAACGCTTGGATCGCCTGCGCCCAGCGACGCCGATCAAGATTATCCGCGCCGCGATTGTAGATGCGGGCGACCGGCTCATCGACGTATTGTTGTTCTTCCGCCCGTTGCCGGCTCAACGTGCCGCACGCTCCAAGCCCCCCCGCCAGCAGGATCGCCGCCATGACGCGGGTAAGGTGCTTTTGCTGTGGGGTCATACGCCTGGCCTCATCGACAACATCTTGGCGGCGAAGCGCCATGGGCTGCTGATACAGGATCAGCCGTTCCAGGCAAAGCGCCCACGGCTGTCGCGGACGCGGCGATCCTCAGCCGAGGGCAGCCGCGAACGCCGGCGCGCGGCTTTCGCGCTCTTCCTCGCGGCGCGCGTTTTCCCAGCACCAGGCTTCAGGCGTATCGAGCAACGCCCGGACCAGGCGCGCATTGAGCGCATGGCCCGGCTGATCCGCCACAAAGCGGCCATAAATTGGCGCGCCCGCCATAGCCAGGTCGCCAACCGCGTCCAGCATCTTGTGGCGGACGAATTCGTCCTCGAAACGAAGACCCTCGGGGTTCACCACCCGCCCGCCGTCGACAACCACGGCGTTGTCCAGGGACGCGCCACGGCCCAGCCCGGCGGCGCGCATCACCTCGACGTCGGCCAGGAAACCAAAGGTCCGGGCGTCCGCGATCTCGCTCAGGAACGTCTCCGCCGTGAGATGGACTCGCCGCCGTTGCACGCCAATGGCGGGATCCGCGAAGCGGATGGTCACATCCAGATCGAGCCCTTCAAAGCCCTCCGAGGGGGTCAAAGCCGCGCTTTTCGCGCCCATCCGAACCTCGATCGGCTCAAGAATGCGGATCACGCGGCGCGGCGTGTGCTGGGCCTTCAGCCCAGCGTTGAGCAAAACCTGCACGAACGGCGCGGACGACCCATCAAGGATCGGCACTTCCGGCCCATCCACTTCCACGATCAGATTGTCCACGCCCAAGCCGGCGCAGGCGGACAGCAAATGCTCGACCGTCGCCAATTCCACGCCCGCCGCGTTACGAATGGTCGTGCAGTTGCGCGTTTCCGAAATGGAGTCCGCGTGAGCGCGGATGACGTTATCCACAGCCCGGACGTCCGAGCGAACAAACACGATCCCGGTGTCGACCGGCGCGGGCGTCAGCGCCATGCGCACGTGCGCGCCTGAGTGGACCCCGATGCCGGCGCACATCGCCGGACCTGCAATGGTCTGTTGCCGTCGCACCAAAGCCACCCTCTTTGTCCCCTGAAAAGGGAGTTGGGCCCCCGCCCACACGGGCTGGTTTACGGGCGCCCCCCCAGGCCAACAACACAAGTTGCGTTACGGTTTGTGACGGTTAACCAGTGCGGCGAAACAAGGACCTCCCATTGACCTCAGAACGCCCACCACCGGAGGCGGCGCCAAACCCCGAGGCGCTCTTGGCTGCCGCGCGCGCGGGCGGCCCCGAGGCGGCGGCGTTGGCCTTGCGAGCGGCCCAACTGGCCGAAGGATCGAAGCGCGCGCTAGCGCGCGAGGCCCTGACGCTCGCGCTACGGTTTGAACCGCTCGACCCGATCCCGCGCCTGGCGCTGGCGCGCCTTTCCGCCGAGGACGGCGCTTTCGCGGACGCCCGCCGTGAAGCGGAAGCGGTGCTCTCCTCCGCCGTCGATCAGGCCGCACGCGCGCGGGCCGCATTCCTGCTGGGCGAGATCGCGCGCCTGCAAGGCGACTTCATCCAATCGCGCCTGCGCTTCTCCGAAACGCTCCGCATCGAAGACGCGCTCCTGGCCGCCAGCCGCGGCGATCCCTCCGCGGTTCGGTGGTACGCGCGCGCGCGCGGGCGCTTGGCCGAGTTGGACGCCATCGATGGCGAGCGCGAAAGAGCGCTCGCGGGCGCGGAAGGCGCGCTCGCGATGCTGCGCGCCAGCGCCGCGTCAGTGGGAGAGCCGCCCGCGCTCGCCGCTGATATCGCGGACGCGGAGATGCGCCTCGCGGAGATGGAACTCGCGAACGCTCAGCCCGCGTCGGCGCGGCGGCGATTGGGCGAAGCCATCGGCCGTTACGAAGCGCTCGCGGTCACGGAACGCGAGGAGCCGCACTGGCGCGACGTGCTTGCAGACGCATGGGCGCTCGCGGCGGAAGCGGAGTTCGCACGTGGCCAGCACGAAGCGGCATGCGACGCGATGGACAAAGCGCTGCACGCGCGACTGAGACTTGCCGCGCGCGATCGAAGCGAAGCTTGGGCCCTCGCGGGCGTTTGGCGGCGGCGCGCGATGCTGCGCGCGGCGATTGGCGATCAGGTTGCGGCCGCGGACTCGTTCGCGCAGGCGCGCGCGCTCGCCGAGCAGCTCGTGAAAGCATCGCCGCTTCAGCGCCGATTCCTCGTCCACACGCTGCTCGAACAGGCCGACCACGCCTTGCGCGAGGGCGAACTGGAGCACGCGCGCGAAGCCGCCGACCTCGCCCGCCAGCACGCTGAGCAAGAAGCAGTAGAACAGCCCGCCCCCGAAGCAATGGAGGCGGCAGCGGCGTGCTGGGACCGTCTCGGCGAAACCGCGCGCAAAACGCCCGCGCCGGAGCGCGCGCGTGACGCCTTCGCCCGCGCCGTCGAGTTTCGCCGTTTGAG
This sequence comes from Hyphomonadaceae bacterium UBA2389, assembly GCA_002343395.1. GTDB lineage: Bacteria > Pseudomonadota > Alphaproteobacteria > Caulobacterales > Aquidulcibacteraceae > Vitreimonas. The sequence goes on from DDSN01000079.1 coordinate 8,981, forward strand.
CCTGACGGAGACACAACCGGCGTCGCGCTTGGACGGTCTCGCGGCCGCTTTGATCAAGTTGGGCGACGCAGCCCTTACGGTCGGCGCCAACGCCGAGGCGCGCGCCAGTTTCGAGGAGAGCGCCACCCTGCGTTTCGGGTTTTATGAGGCCGACGCCAGCGACGTGCGCCGCGCCCGCGCGCTTGCGGTGGCGCTTGAACGGTTCGGGCTTGCGGCGCTGGCGCAGGCCGATCGCGGCGCGGCGCGCGCGGCGTTCGAGGATGCGCTCATTCTGGCCGACGCGATCTTCTCCGATGCCGACGACGCCGAAGCGCGGCGCTTCCGCGGCGCGCTCGAAAGCAATCTTCTCCGCGCCGGCGGCGTGCTCACGCCGCGCTGAACGGCCTTATCGCGGATTGATCTGGCGGCGCAGGAACGCTGGAATCTCCAGCTCCTCATCCAGCGCGGGATCATGCGCCTCCGGTTCCAGAACGCGCGCCGGCGCCTCATCGAGATCGATCGTTCGCGGCGTGGCTTCGACCTCGCGCGCCTCTGGCTTCTTCCATCCAAACAAGCTGAAGCCGCCCCGGCGCGGTTCGGGTTCGATATCGTTCGCAAATCGCGGGCGCGGCTCCTCGAATGCGTCTCGCGCCGGCTCCAACGCTCTAGGCGTCTCGGTCGCGCGCGGCGCAACGTAAGGCCGGCGCGGCGTCGCTTCCGCCGCGCGGCGCGCAGGCTCAACCACGGTTTGTTGCGTGACGATGTGCTCGTCGTCGATGCCGGTGGCGACGACGGCGACGCGAATACGCCCCTCGAGGCTCTCATCGAAGGTGGAGCCCAAGATGATGTTCGCGTTCGGATCGACCTCGGCGCGAATCTCGTTCGCGGCTTGATCGACCTCGTAGAGCGTCATGTCGAAGCCGCCGGAAATGTTGATCAGCACGCCCTTGGCGCCGCGCATCGAGACGATGTCGAGCAGCGGGTTCGCCATCGCGCCATGCGCGGCTTCGAGCGCGCGATTGGCGCCCTCGCCCTCGCCCGTGCCCATCATCGCCGTGCCCATCTCCGCCATCACCGTGCGCACGTCGGCGAAGTCGAGATTGATCAGGCCCGGCATCACCATCAGGTCGGTGACGCCGCGCACGCCGGAATAGAGCACCTGGTCCGCCAGTTGGAACGCCTCGGCGAAGGTCGTGCGCTCGTTGGCGACGCGGAAGAGATTCTGGTTCGGGATCACGATCAGCGTGTCGACGTGTTTGCGCAGCTCCTGCACGCCGGTTTCCGCAAGCTGCATGCGGCGCTGGCCCTCGAAGTGAAAGGGCTTGGTCACCACCGCGATGGTGAGGATGCCGCGCTCGCGCGCCGTTCGCGCGATCACCGGCGCCGCGCCCGTGCCCGTTCCCCCGCCCATGCCGGCGGCGACGAACACCATGTGCGCGCCGTCCAAAAACTCGATGATCTCGGGCTGGCTCTCTTGCGCCGCCGCCTGACCGACCTCCGGACGCGCGCCCGCGCCGAGCCCCTCGGTGATGGAATGGCCAAGCTGCAGACGGTTCGGCGTCCGCGCGCGCAGAAGCGCTTGCGCGTCCGTGTTCGCCACTACGAAGTCGACGCCCTGCAGACCGGCGTCGATCATGTTATTCACAGCGTTGCCGCCGGCGCCGCCGACGCCGAACACCACAATGCGCGGCTTCAAATCGTGCACTGATGGCGCACTGTATTGGCTCATTACCCGCTCCAGAAGGCGATCCGAGTCGCACGATTCGCCCATGCTCGCACCGCAGCCTTGTGCGCGGCGCTTAAGCTTTCGTTAAACCTTCGAAACGGAGGCGGCGGTTTTGCGGCGCCGACGCGCCGGGATCCGTCGAATTACAGCGCCTGGCGCGCGAATTTGGCTAAACTGCCGGCGCATGAAATTTTCCCTCGCCCCCCACCCGACGACGAACCCCGACGCCATCTCGGCCGTCGCTGTGGAGATCGCCCGGCTCGCGCCGGACCAGCTGGCGCTGCGCTATGAGGTTGAGGGCGACATCGCGCGCCTGCTCGCGCCCGCGCCGGCGCACCCCGAGCGCACGGACGAACTCTGGAAGCATACCTGCTTCGAGGCGTTCCTCATGACGCCCGCAGGCGGGGGCTATCTGGAGTGCAACCTGTCGCCGTCGAGCCAATGGGCGGTCTATGCCTTCGACGCCTACCGCGAAGGCATGCGCGCCGCCGAGGGCTTCAGCCCCGCGATCAGCATCGAGGGCAGCGCCGAACGCTTCGCGCTGTCGGCCACGCTGCGGGGGCCGGCGCTCGCGCGCGGCGGGCCCCTCGCGCTCTGCGCCGTCATCGAGGAAACCGACGGACGCAAATCCTACTGGGCCCTGCGCCATCCGCCCGGCAAACCGGACTTTCACCATCCCGATTGCTTCGCCGCCGAACTTGGCGCATCCGAGGCTCTACGGTTGCAGGGGGGAGCCGATGGCTGACAACTTCAGCGAGGACGTGAAAATCCAACAAATCGCGGAGGCCTACGCATTGGATGCAATAGACTTCGCACGGAATTTCCATCTGAAGCTTGATTGGGCGGACAACAGCGTCGCCAAAGTCGAGAGCATTCTAGATATTCTGTTCGAGCAGCGAGCGAAAGCTCGGCCGACAGAAGAGCAAGTTTGGGGCTTCGCCAAGATGCTCGGGAGTTACGTGGGCGAAGTGTATCGCAAGAACCATGGAGCTACTTGGGGCATCATACGAATGGATGGAGGTGAGTTCCCTGGCCTCCGCGCCACAACAAAGGAAGCCTTGTTTTGGCCATGGAGCAAGGTCCACAAACGACTGACGAACGGTCCAGAGGACAATGTCTGGCACTACTATCGACACCTTGTAGAACAGCCTGCTCCATGAAATTCGGCATCGACCGGCTCATCGCCGATCCCGCGCTGCGTGCGCCTCTCGCCGGCAAGCGCGTCGCGCTTGTCGCCCACCCTGCTTCGGTGACCGCCGATCTCACCCATTCGCTCGACGCGCTGGCGGCGCTGGGCGACGTGCGCATCACCGCCGCGTTCGGCCCCCAACACGGCATGCGCGGCGACAAGCAAGACAACATGATCGAGAGCGCCGACTACACCGACCCGCTGCACGGCGTGCCGGTGTTTTCGCTTTATGGCGACGTGCGCCGCCCGAGCGGACAGATGATGTCGACGTTCGATGTCGTGCTCATCGATCTGCAAGACCTCGGCTGCCGCATCTACACCTTCATCACCAC
>DDSN01000071.1:0-14133 GCA_002343395.1 Hyphomonadaceae bacterium UBA2389
GGCGCGACGCCGAAGGACGGTCCCTCGGCGGGCGTCGCCATGGCGACCGCCATCGTATCGGTCCTCACCGGCGTACCCATCCGCAAGGATATCGCCATGACCGGTGAGATAACCCTGCGTGGCCGCGTGTTGCCGATCGGCGGACTGAAGGAGAAACTGCTGGCGGCGCTCAGGGGCGGTGTGAAAACCGTGCTCATCCCGAAGGATAATGAAAAGGACCTCGCGGACATTCCTGACAACGTGAAGTCGGGTCTCGAGATCGTACCGGTTTCGACCGTGGATGAGGTGCTTCAAAGAGCCCTCACGCGCCCGCTTACGCCGGTTGAGTGGACCGATGAGGACGAACTCGCGGAGAACCGTCGCTCAGACGGCGCGGGCGCGAGAGAAAACGCACTGCCAAACTAAGCCGGTCGCCGGCGGCCTGCGGGTTCGCGCTTGCTTCCGAGCGCGAATTCCTCCTAGCGTTGGCGCGATGTGGTTTGAGGGGCTTGGCGGCGGCCAGAAGGCCGTCGTTGGATAGGGGAGTGAGATGAACAAGGCAGAACTGGTTGCGGACGTCGCGGAACGCATGGGCGACTCGAAGCTTAAGGCCGAAGAGGCGGTCAACGCTGTGTTCGACGCGATCTCAAAGGCTCTTCAAAAGGGTGATGAAGTGCGGTTGCCGTCATTCGGCGTGTTTGATGTCAAGGAAACCGCCGCGAGAACCGCGCGTAACCCGCAGACTGGTGAAGAAGTGCCCGTGCCGGCCGGACGCAAGGCGCGTTTTAAGCCGGGCAAGGCTTTGAAAGACGCGCTGAACTAGCGTTCTTGGGAGGTATGGCGGCGCCAAAAACGCCGCCTTCCTTTCAGGCGCTCGCCGTTCTAAGAGATCATCGATGTTGGCTAATATCTACCGCCCGGCGAAAAACGCCATGCAGTCTGGCAGGGCGACGACGAGGAAATGGCTGCTGGAATTCGTTCCCAGCTCAGCAGCGCGCCCTGAATCTCTCATGGGTTGGGTAAGCGAGGCCGACACCAACAGACAGGTACGACTCGCGTTCGACGAGAGGGACGCGGCAATTGCGTTTGCGAGGGAGCACGGCATTCCACACCAGGTTCTGGAAGGGCGCGAAAGCAAGCGGCAAATCAAGTCGTATAGCGACAATTTTTCCTTTCGCCGTCGCGAACCCTGGTCGCACTAACTCGCAGGACCGTTGAGGGCGTGGTATCGCACGCCGTTGTTGGCCCCGTAGCTCAGCTGGATAGAGCAAGAACCTTCTAAGTTCGAGGTCGCAGGTTCGAGTCCTGCCGGGGTCGCCACGCGATCGGCTATGCGCGCAAGCGTGCGAAACCAGCATCAAGGTCCGCGATCAGATCATCTGGGTGCTCCAGGCCGATTGAGAGGCGCAGCAGCGGGCGGTCATCGCGCCTCGGCGCCGCTGTACGGCGAAGATTGTCGCTCGTCGGCACAATAAGACTTTCGAAGCCGCCCCAAGAGAACCCCATGGAGAACAAGGCAAAGCCTTCGAGCATGGCGTGGACGTTCCCGCCGTGTTCGCGCTGCAGCGCGAAGGCGAAGACGCCGGAAGCGCCGCTGAAGTCTCTTTTCCAGAGCGTGTGATCGGGGTGCGAGGGCAATCCGGGATGCAGAACGAAGGCGACTTCTGGCCGTTGTTCCAACCAGCGCGCGATGGTGATTGCACTCGCGCTTTGACGGTCGAGGCGCACCATCAGGGAGCGCAGGCCGCGCAGCGTCATGTACGCATCATCGGGAGAGGCATGGAGGCCGAGGTTTTTGTGCATATCGCGCGCACGCCTCGTCCATTCGGGCGCCGCCGCGAGCACCGCGCCCATGAAGGCGTCCGCATGCCCGGCTTGGTACTTGGTTAGCGCCTGTACTGATAGATCAACGCCGTGTTCGAACGGCTTGAAATACACGCCCGCCGACCACGTGTTGTCGGCGATGACAGGGACACCGCGGGTCCGCGCGGCCGCCACGATGGCCGGTGTGTCGAGTATCTCGAACGTCAACGACCCTGGGGATTCCAGAAACACGCCGCATGTCTTGTCGTGGAGGAGCGCGGCTATGCCTTCGCCTAAGTCCGGTGAGAAATAGCACGTGTGGACTCCAAAAGCCTTTAATGTCGTGTCGCAGAAGCGCCTGGTCGGGCCGTACACGCTGTCGCTGACGAGAAGTTCGCCTCCTGCCTTCGCGACGGTGAGAAGCGCCAGCGTACACGCCGCTAGCCCCGACGGCGCGAGGATGGCGTCGTCGCCGCCTTCAATCGCGATGAGCGCGCGGCGCAACGCTTCCTGCACCGCCATGCCTTCGAGGGCGTAGGTCTTCTTCTGCGTTCCATAGAGATCGTCCGCGTCGGGAATGATCAGCGTCGTTGCGCGATGTATCGGCGGATTGACCGCGCCCTCGAAACGCGCCGCATCACGCCCAGCCTGGACGAGCTTGGTTTCGAGTCTGTAGCGCCCTTGATCGGTCACGAGGGCGTCTCCTCTATCGGGGTATCATCGCGCGCGCCCCACTCGGCCCAGGAGCCGTCATAGATAGGCGCGTCCCATCGTCCGAGGCGCGCCAGCGCCAGTGCGACTATGGCCGCGGTTATGCCGGAGCCACAGGTGCAGATGATCCGACGCTCGTTCATCACATGGCTGAACATGGGACGCAGTTCCTCGATCGACTTGAACATACCGTCCGCGTTCAAGAGTGCATTCGCGGGTATGTTGAGTGCGCCAGGCATGTGACCGCCGCGCAAACCCGGTCGCGGTTCCGGCGCTTCGCCCGAAAACCGCGCGGCGGGACGCGCATCAAGGATGGCCGCGTTCTTATCGGTGACGGCGCGTCGTACATCCGCCAATGTGCGTACGAGATCGTGGCGAACCTGTGCTGTGAAGTGCCGTTCGGCGCGCGGCGTCGGCGGTCCGCTTTCAACGGCAAGGCCGGCGCGTTCCCATGCCGGAAAGCCGCCGTCGAGGACAACAACATCTTCGTGTCCCATGGCCCGGAACGACCACCAGACGCGGGGCGCGGAGAAGACGCCGTGCCCGTCGTAAAGAACAATGCGCAGGCCATCGCCAACACCCATGCGCCGCATGCGCGCGGCGAACTTCTCCGCGGAGGGAAGCATGTGAGGCAAGCTTGTTTCCTTGTCAGATATCTCCTCGATGTCGAAGAAAAGCGCGCCTGGAATGCGCCGCTCGTTGAAGAGCGCTAGCGCATCGCGTGGGTCGCCGGGCAGGAACCACGTTGCGTCCAGGATCCGAATGTCCGGCGCGTTGAGATGCTCTGCCAACCATTTGACGGTTACAAGCGGGTCCGGTCGCATGGCGCGACGCTAGCGACCCGCTCGCAATCGAGCAACCACGTTAGATCTCAGACCTTAGGCTAGAAAAAGCAGCCAGGGCGCGCTGGCGCGCTACCCCATGCTCCACGATGGGGTAGGGGTATGTTTGGCCAAGGCGCACGCCCGCGGTGGACAACGTTTCAGCGTCCGCCTGCCAAGGTTGATGCAGCACATTGTTCGGCAAGGCGGCGATTTCGGGAATCCAGCGTCGCACATAGACGCCGTTGGCGTCGTAGCGTTCGCCTTGCGTGACGGGGTTAAAAATACGAAAATAAGGCGCGGCATCCGCGCCACATCCCGCGATCCATTGCCAGGACGCCGCGTTGTTGGCGAGATCAGCGTCGAGCAGCGTGTCCCAGAACCAATCCTCCCCAGCGCGCCAATCAATCAGCAGATGCTTGATAAGAAAGGACGCCGCGATCATGCGCGCGCGATTGTGCATATAACCCGTCGTCCAAAGCTCACGCATGGCAGCGTCCACGACGGGATATCCTGTTTGACCACGCTGCCATGCCGCCAAGCCGGAAGCGTCGGTTCGCCACGGAAACGCGTCAAAGCTGCCGCGCCAATTTCTTTCGGGCAGGTTCGGCCAGTGGAACAACAAGTGGTGAGCGAATTCGCGCCAACCAACTTCGGACAGAAACTTCTCCGCACGAGGCGCATTGTGCGCGGCGGCCCAGATTTGAACAGGGCTGATCTCTCCAAAGTGCAGGTGCGGCGAAAGTCTCGACGTACCATGAATGCCGAGTTGATCGCGGTCGTTCGCGTACGTCGCCGCCGGTCCTTCGAGGAAACGAATGAGCGCGGCATGCGCGCCAGCCTCGCCCGGCGTCCATTCTGGTTCGAAACCAACCGCCCAATTGGGTTTGGTGGGCAACAGCCGCCACTGGGTCAGGTTTTCCCCACCAGCGTGAGCAAAGGGCGCTATCCGTTTGGGCGACGGAAGAGGGGATCGCGCGAGTCCAAGCTGGGCGCACGCCCTCCAGAAGGGAGTGAAGACTCTGTAGGGCTCGCCTGTTTTCGTCTTCACCGTCCATGGCTCGTGAAGCAAGGATCCGTTGAAACTGTGGGCTTCAACGCCCATGGCGCCGAGACGCATCTTGATGCGCGTGTCCTGCGCTACGGCAAAGGCCTCGTATTGCCGGTTCCAATAGACCGCTGCTGCGTCGAATTCAGAGACGAGCCGCGGCACAACGTCGTGTGCAATGCCGCGCCGCAAAATGAGCGGCGCGCCAAGGCGTTCAAGCGAGGCGGCGAGGCGCAGTAGGCTGTGGTGCAACCACCAGCGCGACGCGCCGCCCATGCGCCAACGGCCTGGCGTCACCTCGTCAAAGACGTATAGGCATGCGATCGGGCGGCCGCTTTCAATCGCCGCCACGAGCGCTGGGTTGTCGCCAACGCGCAGGTCGTTGCGGAACCAAACGATCGCTGGCGAGGCTGGTGTCACGTCTTCGGTGCAGCCCGTGCCCGGAGGTGCATTTCCATCATCTTCGCGTCCTTGAGCCATCTGCCGTGGGCAGCGATTTCCGCGACCGCGAAACCGTACCAGCCTGCGCGCCACAGTCCTCGGCGAACATATTGGTTGAGGAAGTAGAAGGGCTTTCCGAAGACGAGGCGCGCCGCGCAAACCCACATCGGCTTTAGTTTCGTGTCGCGTGCGCGCCCTGTTGAGTTGCGGTTGAACTTCTCTTCAAGCTGCGCGAGGTCTCGAAATGAATAGTGCAGAAGCGGCGCGCGCAATCGCGCTATCCGCACCCCGTTTTGAATCTGGAACTGATCCCAGTTGGCATGATCAGGCTGGCGAACAACGCGTCTGTCGTAGAGCTTGCGTCGGTCAACAAGGTTGAATCGCAACCACGGTTCGCCAATAGGCGGGCACGTGGCCATCATGAGTTCGAACACGCGCGCTTCCGGCTCCCCGTGCGCGAAGGCGGCGCGGATCTCGTCGGCAAGCTCCGCGGATACGATTTCATCCGCATCGAGGTCGAGAAGCCAATCGAAGCGCGCTGCGTCCTCGCCGATACGCTTCTGTTTGCCCCCGCCGAGCCACGGCGCTTTGATGACGCGTGCGCCCAGGGCGTCCGCGATTTCGATCGTCTTGTCGGTCGAACCGCTGTCAACGATCACAACCTCGGAGGCGACTTGCTGAGCGGCGCGGATCACGTCGCCGATCATGCGCTCTTCGTTCTTTGTGCGGATATAGGCGGTGATCGGCGCCAGGGCGGTCATATGAGCGAGAAAGCGCGCCGCTGACCGGAATGCAAGCGTCTAACCGCTCCGGGCCAGCTCAGCGGCGTCGGCATATCCAAACAGGTTGAGAACAAGGCGGATCGCATGCCCCCGAGGCGAGGCGAGGTCCGGGTCGCGCTCGATGGCAAGGCGCGCCTCCTTATCGGCAGGCCCCAGCAATTCCCCATGCGCCTCGGGCGCCACGAGGCGAAACGGCGGCAATCCCGACTGCTGCGTTCCGAGCATATCGCCCGCGCCGCGCATGCGGTAGTCGGCCTCGGCGATGACGAACCCATCGTCGTTGCGACGCAAGGTGTCGAGGCGCGCCTTGGCGGTTTCCCCGAGAGGCGGTTTCCAAAGCAGGACGCAGGAGCCCTGCTTGTCGCCGCGACCCACCCGCCCGCGCAATTGATGAAGTTGCGCCAGGCCAAAGCGCTCCGCGTTCTCGATCACCATGATCGTGGCTTCCGGCACGTTGACCCCGACTTCAATCACGGTTGTGGCGACCATCAAGAACGACGCACCGGACCGGAAGCGGTCCATCGCCGCCTCCCGGGTCGCGGGCGGCATCTGGCCATGCATGATCTCCACGCCATGGCCAAACCGCGCGCGCAACTCGGCGTGTCGGTCGAGCACCGCCGGCAGATCTACTTCCTCGCTTTCCTCGATGAGGGGACAAACCCAATAGGCGCGCTCGCCGCGTTTCGCCGCGTCGCCGATGGCGCCGATCACCTCCTCCATGCGCGATGTTGGCATGGCGACCGTGCGGATCGGTTGCCGGCCAGGCGGCTTCTCGTCGAGGATCGAGATGTCCATGTCGCCATGGATGGAGAGCGCGAGCGTTCGGGGTATGGGCGTTGCGCTCATCACCAGAACGTGGGGTGCGAAACCCTTCGCCACCATGCGCATGCGATCGGAGACCCCAAAGCGGTGCTGCTCATCGATCACGATAAGACCCAAGTCCGCGAAGGCGACTTCGTCCTGGAACAGCGCGTGCGTGCCGACAACAACAGAGACCTCGCCAGCGGCAAGTCGTCCGAGGATTTCGCGCCGCGAGGCCGCCTTGTCGCGCCCGGTCAACACCACCATGGGAATGCCGGCCGCCTCGAGCAACGGCGCCAGCGTGGCGCCGTGTTGGCGCGCCAAGAGATCGGTCGGCGCCATCATCGCGCTTTGCAGTCCGGCCTCCGCCGCGTGCGCCATGGCCAGCCCGGCGACTAGCGTCTTTCCGGACCCGACATCCCCCTGAAGCAAACGCAGCATGGGCGCGGGTTCGGCCATGTCGGCGAATATTTCACGCACCGCCCGTTGCTGCGCGGAAGTAGGCGCGAACGGCAACGAGGCGAGCAACTTTGACGTCAATCGTCCGTCGCCCACGATCGCACGGCCTGGATCTTTTCGGCGATGAGCCCGCCGCAGCCGCAGCGCGCACTGGCGTGCGAATAGTTCATCGTAGGCAAGGCGGGTTCGAAACGGTCCTTCTGGCGCCACGTCTTCCGGCGCCGTTGGGCGGTGAAGGTGTTCGAGCGCAGTGCGAAAATCTGGCCAGTCGTGCGCCTTCACCGTCGTGGCCTCGAGCCACTCTGGCGCTTCAGGCACAGTGTCCAGCGCGCCTAGGACCGCGCGCGCGAGCGTTCGCCCGGGCAAACCCTGCGTCAGAGGATAGACAGGCTCAACAGGGGGCGGCGCTTCGCCCTTGGCGGGGTCCACGACATGGTCGGGGTGGAGCATTTGACGCATGCCATCGAAGAATGTGATCTTGCCGCTGACTAAGCGCGTCTGGCCAACTGGCCACATGCGCTTGAGCATCTCCTCATTGCCGCGGAAGTAAGCAACCGAGAGAAATCCAGTCTCGTCGCGGAGACGGATGCGGTGAGGCAGGTTCTTGTAGGCGGCGATATGGCCATCAACCTCGGCTTCAATCGTGGCGATGTCGCCATCTTGCGTTTCAGCAATCGGCACGCGCAAACGCCTGTCGATCGCGGTGTGGGGCGCGAGCAAGACGAGATCGCGCACCAGCCGACCTCCGGCGACTTTCGCGATGAGATCCATGGCGTCGCGTCGGGCGCCTTTGGGGGCCCGCGCCGCGCCAAGCAGCGCCGCTTGCACCGCGAGCGGAGAGGGGGCAACCCGATCACTCATGCTGCGTCTCAGCGCCGCTGACAGTCCTCATCATATGGGGTATAGCGCGGCCCCTTCCGAACAGGCCCTTGAACCATGGATGACCGCCTTAAGAAGCTCCGATTCCGTGCCTGGCGGCGAGGGTTTCGAGAGATTGGCTTGATTTTAGGGCAATTTGCCGACCAGCGCCTCCACAAATTAGACCAGTCGGGCTGGGAGGAATTCGAGCGCCTGCTCGATGCGTCCGACCAAGACGTTTATGCGTGGATCACAGAACAAGCCTTCCCGCCTCCGGCGTATGACGGCCCGACGCTCGCTGCCATACGCGCCTTCCGACATGAATTGGCTGCGCTACCGAAATGAAATCCTTCGCTATCCAGCAACGTCACATCGAGACGCTTGCAAAATCGCGCGACGCGCTGGTCGTATCTGGGGCTCCAGAGGGCGCGGACGCGGCCGCGCTTGCGGAAGCCGCCCGCCTGCGGGGGGGCGTCACGCTGTTTGTGGCCCGCGACGAAAGCAGGGCGGCGCAGTTTGAATCTGCGGTGCGGTTTTTCTCGCCCGACTTGGCGACAATGCGGCTGCCCGCCTGGGACACGCTGCCTTATGATCGCATCTCGCCTGCGGCCGCCATTGCCGCGCAGCGTTGCGCCACTCTGGCGGCGCTGGCGCGCCGATCGCAGAATGATCCCCCGCTTCTCGTCATCGCAACGGCTTCTGCGGTGGCGCAGCGGACGCCGCCACGTCAACGCCTGGCGGCTGGCATCTTCGCCGCCGCGACCGGCGTCGAAAGTTCGATGCAGGAGCTGGAAACCTATCTCATCGTGAACGGGTATGCGCGCGCTTCGACGGTGCGCGCTCCGGGAGAGTTCGCCGTGCGCGGCGGTCTCATCGACGTTTTCCCTCCGAACGCGCCAGAGCCGCTTCGGTTTGATTATTTCGGCGATGTCCTCGAGACAATTCGGAGCTTTGATCCAGATACCCAAATATCCAAGTCAAAACTCAAGGATGCGCTTCTGACCCCAGTAAGCGAAGTCCTGCTGGATGAACTCACGGTGCTGCAGTTCAGGCGTCGCTTCACGCAGGCTTTCGGCGCCGTGTCGGATCCGCTCTATGACGCCGTAAGCGCGCGCATCCGCCGCCAAGGCATCGAACAATGGCTGCCCTTCTTTTATGAGCGCCTCGAGACTGTCTTCGACTATGTAGGCGAGAACGCGCTTATTGCGTTCGATGCGCTCGCGGAAGATGCGTTGAACGAGCGCTTCGCCGCCGCGCGCGATCATTACGACTCCCGCAAGAGCGCGCCGGCGCAGCGCGGCGGCCTCGTTTTCCGTGCGCCGGAGCCCCAGCTCTTCTACCTGGACGCCGAGGCGCTGATCAGCGCGCTCGGGCAACGGCAGGTGCGGCGTCTGACGCACTTTGCCGCGGAGTCGAAGAAGGCCGTTGATCTGGGCGCCAAGCCAGGACGCGACTTCGCTCCCGAACGCCAAACCGCTGACGCCAACGTGTTTGAAGCCGCGGCGCGCCACATCCAAGCGCTGTCAAAGGCGAACCGCCGAGTGCTTGTCGCGGCATGGTCGGATGGCTCCGCCGAGCGACTGGGCGGCGTGCTCGGCGATCACGGTGTCGAAGCGATCGTACGGGTGAAGAATTGGCGCGAGGCGGCGGCGCTGCCGAAAGGCGCACACGCCCTGATCGTCCTGCCGCTGGAACACGGATTTGAGACAGAGACGTTCGCGCTTATCGCGGAACAGGACATTCTCGGAGATCGGCTGGCGCGTCCGCGCAAGAGGCGGAAGGCCGCGAATGTGATCGCCGAGGCGGCCGCGATGAGCCCCGGCGACCTGATCGTGCATCAAGATCACGGCGTCGGCCGCTACGAGGGTTTGAAAACGCTCGTCGTGCAGGACGCGCCCCACGATTGCCTCGACCTCAGTTATTTCGGGGGAGACAAACTTTATCTCCCTGTTGAGAACATCGAACTCATTACGCGCTATGGCGCCGAGGACGCCGAAGCGCAGCTCGACAAGCTGGGCGGCGTCGCCTGGCAAAGCCGCAAGGCGCGCGCCAAACAGCGGCTGCGCGACATGGCCGAGGAATTGCTACGCATCGCGGCGATGCGCGCGACCCGTACGGCCGAGCCGGTGGCGGCGCCGGAAGGATTGTGGGACGAATTCTGCGCGCGGTTTCCTTACGAAGAAACCGACGATCAGCTCGCCGCCATCGACGATGTCGTCGCTGACTTGGGCGCGGGAAAGCCGATGGACCGCTTGATTTGCGGCGACGTCGGATTTGGCAAAACCGAAGTAGCGCTCCGCGCGGCCTTTCTTGTTGCGATGTCCGGCAAACAGGTCGCCGTCGTCGCGCCGACGACGCTGCTGTGCCGTCAACACTTTCGCACATTCTCGGAGCGCTTCCGCGGATTGCCTGTCAAGGTTCGGCAACTATCGCGGCTGGTGACCGCCAAGGACGCCAACGAAACCAAGCAGGGGCTCGAAGCGGGAACGGTCGAAGTCGTCGTGGGGACGCATGCGCTCCTGTCAAAGACAGTGAAATTCGCGGATCTCGGCTTGATGATCATCGACGAGGAACAGCACTTCGGCGTCAAACACAAGGAGCGCCTGAAGGACTTGCGCGCCGAAGTGCATGCCTTGACGCTTTCAGCGACCCCAATCCCGCGAACCCTCCAACTCGCCTTGGCGGGTGTGCGCGAGATGAGTCTGATCACGACGCCGCCGATCGATCGCATGGCGGTGCGCACCTACGTCACGCCGTTTGACGGCGTGACCATCCGTGAAGCGCTCCTGCGGGAAAAATATCGCGGTGGGCAAAGTTTCTTTGTCACGCCCAGAATCGCGGATCTCGACGAAGCGGCGGAGTTCCTGCGAAAAAACGTCCCCGAGGTGACCTTCGCCACCGCGCACGGGCAGATGGCCGCAAGCGCGCTCGATGAGATCATGACGAGTTTCTACGACGGCGCCTTTGACGTTCTGTTGTCCACCAGCATCGTCGAATCTGGTCTCGACATACCGCGCGCGAACACACTCGTGGTGTTCCGGGCGGACATGTTCGGGCTGGCGCAGCTCTATCAATTGCGCGGACGCGTCGGTCGCTCCAAGCTGCGCGCTTACGCCTATCTCACGACGGCGGCTGAAGGGACGCTGACGGTCAGCGCCGAGAAGCGCCTCAAGATACTGTCGTCCTTGGACAACCTCGGCGCCGGATTCACGCTGGCCAGTCATGACTTGGATATGCGCGGCGGCGGCAACCTGCTGGGTGAAGAACAATCCGGCCATATCCGGGAAGTCGGCGTTGAGCTTTATCAGTCCATGCTGGAAGAGGCCGTACAGGCGCTGCGCGAGGGGCGTGGCGAAGAGGTCGTCAGCGAACGGTCATGGTCTCCACAGATCAATGTCGGCGCCTCGGTTCTGATCCCAGAAGACTATGTCGCCGATCTCAATGTGCGGCTCTCGCTTTACCGGCGGCTCGCGGAACTTGAGACCGATCAGGAGCGTGAGGCGTTCGCCGCCGAATTGATCGATCGGTTTGGCCCTCTGCCGCTGGAGGTGGATCAACTGATCGCCGTGGCGGCGCTGAAAGCCCTATGTCGACGTTGCCTAATCGCGAAGCTCGACGCGGGCCCGAAAGGCGCGGTGTTAAGTTTCCGAGAAGGCGGCTTTCCCGATCCGCTGGCGTTGGTGCGTTATGTTCAAGAACGCCCAGATGATTTCAAGATGCGCCCGGACGGCAAACTCGTTGTCACCGGCGGATGGCCAGAGGCGGCGCAGAGGCTGAAGGCGCTCCGCGGCGTCCTGGACGCCTTGACGCGGATTTCAACACGCAAGGCGGCGTGAAGCCGGCCGCCGCCTGTGCCGCTAGGCGGCGCCCGTGAGATGTTCGAGATCAATGCCACGCAGAAGGCGTCCGAGAGCGGCCTGTCCGCTCTCGCCTGGATGGAGCTCGACAATGCTTTGTTCCAGCACAAGCGGCGCCGCGCTTTGATCGCCCGCGACGAACGCGGTGCATGACGCAACCGCGGTTATGCGGTCCGCTACACGGCGCGCGGCGGCGAAACTGGACGCGGGAAGCGCCAGGATGATGACATCATCGGGAAAGGCGGTCGCGGAATCCGCCGGGCGGCAGAGCCGTGCCGCGATGCTCGCGACTTCAGCGAATCCGCGTTTCCATACAGCTTCGTTGGGGCGTCGCGCGCCATGCGCGGGCAAGACGCGCAGGGCCGCCAAGGCAAGCGGCCGGCCGTTCGCTTGGTGGTCTATGGCCAACCGCGCCAGGTGAGCGTGGAATTCGGTCGACCGCCAAAGCCCAGAGTGCAGTTCGCTCATGATGTCGCGGAGCCCATGCAGCGCGCGCTCCGTTGAACGTCGACGTCGTTCGTTGCGTACAGCTTCGAGCAACCAGGCAACGGTCGTGTCGCTGGCCGCGTACGCCTCCAGCACGGCGCAGGCGCCGCGATCGATGGCCTCACGCGCCGTCGCCGTATCCCCACGCGCGACAACGACGAGAGTCGGCATTTCGAACAACGCGGTGTTGCGCCGAAGCGCGGAGCACACCGAAAGCGCGAGCTGTTTGCTGTCGGCGCCGTTCAGAACAACCGCGTCGAAGCCTTCGTCGTGGAGATGATCCAGACCAGAAAACGAAGAAAACGCACCGGCGACATGGCCGCCCTGGTCTTGAATGGCGCGTTCGAGCGCAAGAAATGTCGCGTTCGGTGCGCCGATGTAGAGCGCCTTCAGCGCGCGGTCTGGGGCCTCAGATGGGAGTTTGAGGCCGAATGCCTCAGCCGTCGCCGCGCGTCGGGCGCGCTCTTCGGTCGCCACGCCTAGCCGCGTCCAGAAGTCGATTTGTCGGCGCAGCAACGTGGGCGGCGCATCGATCGCGATGGCGCCGTCAAACCCAATCGCGCTCGGCGGCGACATCGCGTCCGTCGCCACGAGCAAACGCGCCAGGGGCGGCGCGCCGGTGAGCACGTCGCCCTGGTCGTTTCCGAAAATGCGGATCACAGCGTCTCGTGCGCCATTGCTCATCGAGGCCGCGGCCTCGATGCCGGCCGCCGTCAAACGGTCCTGAACCAGCCGTGCCGCGCCTGAGTTGGCCGCTTCGACAACAATACGCAACGGTTGACGCTCCGGCGCCCGCGACGGCGCGGACTACGTCGGTTTATGATCAGCGTATCAGTTACGCCAGCCACAAAGACGGTAAACGGAGCAAACCGATGGGCCAGGGACCGCTTTCCGGGGTTCGAATCGTGGAATTCGCGGGCATCGGTCCTGGGCCGTTCTGCTGCATGTTGTTGTCCGATATGGGCGCGGATGTCGTGCGAATCGACCGTGTTTCCGGTTCGCGCGGCGGAACCCCTAAGGGACCGCCGGTGTATGATGTCACATCGCGGGGCCGGCGCTCGGTGGCGCTGGATCTGAAAAACCCAGCCCATATCGAAACGGCTCTCGCACTGATCGCGAAGGCCGACGCGCTGGTCGAGGGATTCCGGCCTGGCGTCATGGAGCGGTTGGGGCTCGGCCCCGACGCCGCTTTGGAGCGCAACCCGAAGCTTGTCTACGGACGCATGACCGGATGGGGACAGTCTGGACCGCTTGCCCACGCCGCCGGTCATGACATCAACTACATCGCTCTCAGCGGCGCGCTCCACGCGATGGGGCGCAAAGACGACTGCCCGGCGCCGCCGCTCAATCTGGTCGGAGATTTTGGCGGCGGCGCGCTTTACCTCGCCATGGGGTTATGCGCGGCGCTCTTTGAGGCGCAGCGTTCTGGAAAAGGCCAAGTGATCGACGCCGCGATGACAGACGGCGCCGCATCTTTGATGGCCATGTTTTATGGCATGCGCGCAGTGGGTTTCTGGAGCGACGAGCGCGACGCCAACATGCTCGACGGCGGCGCACACTTTTACGACACGTACGAATGCGCGGACGGCAGGTTCATCGCTGTCGGCTCGATCGAGCCGCAGTTCTATGCGTTGTTGCTTGAGAAGACGGGCTTGAAGAACGATCCCGCTTTCGCAGCTCACTATGACCGCGCGGCCTGGCCGGCGCTCTCGGAGAAAGTGGCGGCGGTCTTCAAAACCAAGACACGCGATGCGTGGTGCGCGATCATGGAGGGCAGCGACGTGTGCTTTGCGCCGGTGCTGTCGATGGCGGAGGCGCCGCGGCACCCGCACAATGTCGCTCGTCAGGCGTTCATCGAATGCGAGGGTGTGGTTCAGCCAAACGCCGCCCCCCGTTTTTCCCGCACGCCCGGCGCCGTGCAGGGACCAGCGCCGGTGGCGGGCGCGCACACCGAGCAAGTTCTGGGCGAATGGGGCGTGCCCCCGATTTCCAGCTGATTTTTCTATTCAGGCGCGGTTCAACGGGGGTGGTGTCTTATCATTCTCGGTTCCGGACGATTTTTCGTCCCTCGCTCGTACCGGGGCCAG
>DDSN01000071.1:14146-14335 GCA_002343395.1 Hyphomonadaceae bacterium UBA2389
GCGGCCGGCTCAGCCGCCGGCGCAACTGTTTTCATAAGCATGTTGCACCGCAGCGCGCGGCTCCGTAACAGAGGCGCGAAAGGCGGTATCAGTGGTCAAAAAGGTTTTCCCAGACGCCGGATCGGCCCTTGAGGGCCTTGCCTTCGACGGCATGACCGTGATGAGCGGCGGCTTCGGCCTCTGCGGCAT
>DDSN01000080.1:0-16296 GCA_002343395.1 Hyphomonadaceae bacterium UBA2389
GTCGAGGTTGAGCACCATGCCGATTTGAGCGCGGACTTTCATTGGCCGCCTCCCACGCGATCTTGTGGTCTGGGTCGTTCAAGCCAGTCGACCTTGTTCATCTTGCGCACCAGGACGAACTCATCGCGGTTGCAACCCACCGTGCCGTAATAGTTGAAACCGTACGCAAGCTGCGCATAGCCGCCGATCATGTGCGTCGGCTTCAACACGGCTCGCGTCACCGAATTGTGGATGCCGCCGCGTTGGCCGGTCGTTTCCGCCCCCGGCGTGTTCACGATCTTCTCCTGCGCGTGATACATGTAGACCGTTCCTTCGCGCATACGCTGAGAGACGACCGCGCGCGCCGTCAACGCGCCGTTCGCATTGAACGCCTCCACCCAATCGTTGTCGACGATGCCGGCTTTTCCCGCGTCCACTTCCGAGAGCCAAACCACCGGACCGCCGCGATTGAGCGTAAGCATCATCAGATTGTCGGTGTAGGTGGAGTGGATGCCCCATTTTTGGTGCGGCGTGATGAAGTTGAGCACGATCTCCTTTTCGCCGTTGGGCTTGCGGCCCTTCACCGGATCGATCGTTTTCAGATCGACCGGGGGCTTGTACACGCAGAGCTGCTCGCCGAAGGCGCGCATCCAGGAGTGATCCTGATAGAGCTGTTGGCGGCCCGTGAGCGTGCGCCACGGGATCAGCTCATGCACGTTGGTGTAGCCGGCGTTGTAACAAACCTTTTCGCTCTCCAATCCAGACCAGATCGGCGAGGAGATAATCTTACGCGGTTGAGCCACCACGTCGCGGAAGCGAATTTTTTCGTCCTCCTTCGGGAGCGCGAGATGAGTGTGGTCGCGTCCTGTTTGCTTACCGAGCGCTTCCCAAGACTTGACCGCGACCTCGCCATTGGTTTCCGGCGCCAACATCAGGACCGCCTCGCAGGCGTCGATATCGGTTTCGATGCGCGGCAATCCCTTGGTCGGCCCCTCCTCGCTCACGACGCCGTTCAGCCTGCCAAGCGCCTCCACCTCGTGTTCTGTGTTCCATGCCAGGCCCTTGCCTCCATTGCCGACTTTGCTCATCAGCGGCCCGAGCGCGGTGAAGCGCTTGTAGAGATTCGGATAGTCCCGTTCGACGACGACCATGTTCGGGCCAGTTTTGCCGGGAACAAGTTCACACTCGCCTTTCCACCAGTCCTTCGGCTCAGGTCCTTGGGCGAGTTCGGCTGGGCTGTCGTGCTGGATCGGCGCGAGAACCAAGTCCTGCTCGACGCCCAGCGCTTCCGGCGCCACCTCGGAGAACTTCTTGGCGATGCCTTTGAAAATGTCCCAATCGGACCGGCATTCCCAGGCTGGGTCCACCGCCGCTGTCAGCGGGTGGATGAAGGGGTGCATGTCGGACGTGTTCAGATCGTTCTTCTCGTACCAAGTCGCCGTCGGCAGCACGATGTCGGAATAGACCGCCGTGGTGCTCATACGGAAATCGATGGTGACGAGCAGATCAAGCTTTCCCTCGGGTCCTTGGTCGCGCCACGTCACGTCGACGGGCTTGCGGCGCCCGCTCTCGCCAAGGTCCTTGCCCATCACGCCATGCGACGTGCCGAGTAGATGTTTCAGGAAATACTCGTGGCCTTTGCCCGACGATCCCAGCAGGTTCGACCGCCACACGAACATGTTGCGCGGGAAATTTTCCGGCGCATCGGGGTCCATGCAGCTCAGCTCAAGCCGCTTCGCCGAGAGCTCGCGCACGGCGTACGCTTTCGGATCCATGCTTTCCGCCTTCGCACGTCGGCACACCTCAAGCGGATTGACTTTCAGCGCCGGCGTCGACGGCAGCCAACCCATGCGTTCGGCCTTGGCGTTGTAGTCGATGAAGGTCTGACCCCACGCGCCGTCAGGCGCGGTCGGCGAAAGCAGTTCATCGACGTCGAGTGTCTCGTAGCGCCACTGATCGGAGTGAGCATAGAAAAAGCTCGTCGAGTTTTGCTGGCGCGGCGGCCTGATCCAATCCAACGCGAACGCCAACGGCGCCCAACCGGACTGCGGACGCAGCTTCTCTTGCCCAACATAGTGCGACCAGCCGCCGCCAGATTGGCCGACGCAGCCGCACATCACCAGGAGGTTGATCACGCCCCGGTAGTTCATGTCCATGTGGTACCAATGGTTCATCGCCGCGCCGATGATGATCATCGAGCGGCCACTGGTTTTCTCGGCGTTCGACGCAAATCCGCGCGCGGTGGCGATGATCTGCGCGCGCGGGACGCTGGTGACGGCTTCGGCCCAGGCGGGCGTATAGGGCTCGAGGTCGTCGAAACCCCTCGGCAGGTGTTCTCCGCCGAGGCCTTGATCGACGCCATAATTCGCAAGGAAGAGATCATAAACGCTGGCGACAAGCGTCTCGCCGTCCTTCAGCGCCAATTTCTTCACCGGAATGTTGCGCTTCAACGTGCTGGGATGATCCGTCGACGCAAACCCGTTTGACGCGGCATTGGCGAAGTACGGGAACAGCACTTCAGCGACTTGGTCGTGCGCGCCCTTGAGGCCCAGGCGCAGCTTCACGTCGCGCCCACTGGCGTCCTTCTCTTCAAGGTTCCATTTGCCCTGTTCGCCCCAACGGAACCCGATGGCGCCCGAGGGAACAACGACCTCGCCCGACGCCTGGTCTACAGAAACCGTTTTCCAGTCTGGATTGTTTGCCTGGCCCAGATTGTCGGCGAAATCCGATGCGCGTAGCAGGCGCTCCGGCACGTACGCGCCATCTTTTGCGACCAAACGCACCAGCAACGGCATGTCCGTGTACTTGCGCACATAGTCGCGGAAGTACGGCACGTCCCGGTCGCGATGGAACTCCGTCAACACGACATGCCCCATCGCCATGGCAAGCGCGGCGTCCGTACCCTGCTTTACGCTGATCCAAAGGTCGGCGAATTTCGACGCTTCGGAATAGTCTGGGCTAATAACGACCGACTTCGTGCCCTTGTAGCGCACCTCCGTATAGAAGTGCGCGTCCGGCGTACGCGTCTGCGGAACGTTGGAGCCCCACACGATGATGAAGCCGGAATTATACCAGTCCGCGCTCTCCGGCACGTCGGTTTGCTCGCCCCATGTTTGCGGAGAGGCCGGCGGCAGATCGCAATACCAATCGTAAAATGAACCGCACGCGCCGCCGAGCAACTGCAGGTAACGTGCGCCGGCGGCGTATGAGACCATCGACATCGCTGGGATCGGCGAGAAACCGAACACACGATCGGGGCCCCATTTCTTCACTGTGTAGGCGTTCGCCGCGGCGATGATCTCCGTGACCTCTTCCCATTTCGCCCGCACGAAGCCGCCGCCGCCGCGCCGCGCCATATAGGATTTGCGCTTTGCGGCGTCTTCAACGATGGACGCCCACGCCGCGATCGGCGGCTTATGGGCGCGCGCCTCGCGCCATAGCTTCACCAGGCGCGCCCGCACCAGCGGATATTTTACACGGTTCGACGAGTATAGGTACCAAGAGTAGGACGCCCCGCGCGAACAGCCGCGCGGCTCGTGATTGGGCAGATCAGGCCGCGTGCGCGGATAGTCCGTCTGTTGCGTCTCCCAGGTGACGATGCCGCCCTTGACGTAGATCTTCCACGAGCACGAGCCCGTGCAGTTGGCGCCGTGCGTCGAGCGCACGATCTTGTCGTGCTGCCAACGATGACGGTAGGCCTCTTCCCAAGTGCGGTCTTCGTTGTTCATCACGCCGTGACCGTCCGAGAACGTTTCGGTTTTGCGGGTGAAGAACAGCAAGCGATCGAGAACGTGACTCATCTCTTAGACCTCACTCAGCCGCGACCGGTCGGCGCTGGCGGTTGTTTTCGACATCGAACAGCACGCCGCCTGGCCGCGCGTAGACCCACCAGGTGATCGCAAGGCACGAGACATAGAACGCGAGGAAGCCGTAAAGCGCTGCTTCGGCGCCGCCAGTCTCCGCTATCGAGAAGCCAAAGCTCTTTGGAATGAAGAAGGCGCCATAGGCGGCGATTGCCGAGGTGAAGCCGGTGATCGCCGCGCTTTCCTTCTCCGCCTGCTTCAGCTGGTCCGCCGCTGAGAGTTGCGGTTCAAGCCGCGCCACTTCCTTGCGCATGATCGCGGGGATCATTTGGAACGTGGATGCATTGCCAACGCCGCTGGCGAAGAAGAGCAGCATGAACGAGGCGAAGAAGCCCATGAATGCGCCTGGCTGGTCCTTGATCGCGAGGAAGTAGAGCACCCCACACGTCCCAAGCATCATCAGCGCGAAAACCGCGAGCGTGACCTTGGCGCCGCCGTACTTGTCCGAGACCCAGCCCGTGAGCGAGCGAGACAGCGCGCCCACCAACGGCCCGAGGAACGCGATTTGCAGCACGTTCACGTCCGGGAATTGGGTTTTGGTCAGTAGCGGGAAGGCCGCCGAGTAGCCGATGAACGACCCGAACGTGCCGGTATAAAGCCAGCACATGATCCAGTTCTGCGTACGCTTGAAGATCACGGCCTGATCAGCGAACGAGGCTTTGGCGGTCGAAAGATCGTTCATCCCAAACCAAGCCGCGAAGGCGCTGGCGACGATGAACGGAACCCAGATGAAGCCAGCATTTTGAAGGAAAAGGCGCTCGCCTTCGCCCGTGGTTTGCGGAGAGCCGCCCAATGAACCGAAAACGCTCATCGTGATGATGATCGGCACGATGAACTGCATGACGCTCACACCGAGATTGCCGAGGCCCGCGTTGAGGGCGAGCGCGTTGCCCTTTTCCTTCTTCGGGAAGAAGAACCCGATGTTTGACATCGATGACGCGAAATTGCCGCCGCCGAAGCCGCAGAGCAGCGCCAGCGCGAGCATGACCCAGTAAGGCGTCTCGGGATTCTGCACCGCGAAGCCAATGCCCAGCGCGGGGATGAGCAGCGACCATGTCGTGATCGTCGTCCACAAGCGCCCGCCAAACACCGGCACCATGAAGCTGTAGAAGATACGCAGCGTCGCGCCTGAAAGCCCCGGTAAGGCAGCCAGCCAGAAGAGCTGATCGGTATCGTAGGCGAAGCCAATGCTTGGCAATTTGGCGACCACGATAGACCACACCATCCACACCGAGAACGAGAGCAGCAGCGCGGGGATCGATAGCCAAAGGTTGCGGTTGGCGATCGTCTTCCCCGTGGCTCTCCAAAACTCCGCATCCTCAGGCCGCCAATCGGTAATCAGCTTCGGCGCAAGCGCCTCCGCCTGCTTCGGCGTGTGGACGGGTTGCATTTCCGGCAGTTGCGGCAGTTCCTTCAATGCGCCTGCCGCAGCCTCGCGCTCCATGTGCAGGATGGCGAAGTGCATCCAAAGGAGAGAAGCCGACACGACAAAGAAAAGCAGCATGAAGCAGCTTGTCCAAATACCGGTGAGATCGTTCAGAATGCCAAACAGGATCGGGAGAACGAAGCCGCCGAGGCCGCCGATCATCCCTACGAGCCCGCCCACCGATCCAACGTCCTTCGGGTAGTAGATCGGGATGTGCTTGAAGACGGCGGCCTTGCCGAGGCTCATGAAGAACCCCAGCACGAAGGCGACGACGATGAAGCCGATCGGCCCCAAGGCGAAGCGGAACTGGATCGGCCCGTCAATGCCGTCGATGATGTAGGTGGTCGCCGGATACGAAAGAACGAACGTCGCCGCTATCGAGACAAGGAAGGTCCAATACATCACCTTCCGCGCGCCGACCTTGTCCGACAAAAAGCCGCCGTAAATCCGGAACAGCGAGGCCGGGATTGAGTACGCCGCGGCGACCATGCCGGCGGTGCGCAGATCAAAACCATAGGCGCCGATCAGGTAGCGCGGCAGCCACAGCGACAGGGCGACGAACGCGCCAAAAACGAAGAAGTAGTAGAGCGAGAAGCGCCACACCTGGACGTTCTTGAGCGGCTCGAATTGTTCGGCGAGCGAGCGCGCTTTCACGCCCGCCTTGCGCCGCGCCTGCAGATCCGGATCATCCTTTGTTGTTATGAAAAACAAGACGGCCATGATCGCGAGGCCAGCCGCCCAAATCTTTGCGACCGATTCCCATCCCATGGATGCGAGGACGATCGGCGCCGCGAACTTCGTCACAGCCGCGCCCACATTCCCGGCGCCGAAAATGCCCAGCGCCGTGCCTTGAGTTTTCTGTGGGAAGAATTTCGAAACGTAGGTGATGCCGACCGCGAATGAGCCCCCGGCGATGCCAACACCGAGCGCCGCCATAAGGAATTGTGGGTAGGTCTCGGCGTAGGAGAGCAAGAACGTCGCCACCGCCGCTGACAGCATCACGCCCGCATAAACAATGCGACCGCCGATCTGATCGGTCCAAACGCCGAGCAAGAGGCGGATCAGCGACCCGGTAAGGATCGGCGTTCCGATCAGCAGCCCGAACTGTGTTTCGCTGAGCCCCAGATCGTTCTTTATCTGTACGCCAAGGATCGAGAAAATCGTCCACACCGCAAAGCACGTCGTGAATGCGATAGTGCTCATCCATAGCGCGCCGGATGCTCCCGACGCCGGTCTTTCAGTCGCGGTGACCATGGTCCCTGCCCCTTCATTGGCCGTATTCGGCCTCATGTTCGGACTGACCATGCGCCGCCTCGGCGCCGCAGCGCTTGATAACTGTTAAGCGGCTTTGCCCTAGCGGGCGAAATAAGTGGCCGCTGCAAGTCTGTGGGGCCGCAAGGCCGTAGACTTTGCTTCGGGAATTGCTGTTTTTCGCGTGCGCACTTGAATAAACTCAAGGCCAAGCGCCTTCGGTGGCCAGTGTAGTTGATGGAAATCAAGAAGTCCTTGGCCGCTTCCGCCTACTGATTTCTTTGTGAGGTTTAGACATGCGCCCAACAGACATTCCCAAGGTCCGCGCGCTGCCGATGTTCGCGAACGTCAGCGGCGACACGTTCAGCCGCGTCACTGGCTCCGCCTATCTGCAGCGCTTCCCGGCCAACACGACGCTGCTGCTCGAGGGAGACCCCGTCGACTTTCTTTATGTGTTGCTGGAGGGGCAGGTCGAGTTGCAGGGCACGTGGAAAGACAAGGAAACAACGCTCACGATTCTGCGCCCTGTTTCCACGTTCATTCTCGCCGCCGTTGTTCTTGACGCGGACGCGCTCATGTCGGCGCGTACCCTGGATCGCTGCGAAATCCTGATGATATCCGGCGACGCCATCCGGCAAAACATGGCCGAGGACGCGGTGTTCGCGGTCGCCATCGCGCGCGAGCTCTCCGGCTGCTACCGCGGCCTAGTTCGGACCATCAAAAACCAGAAGCTGCGCGGCGGCGTCGAGCAGCACGCGAATTATCTACTCACCCTGCGGGCCAAATCTGGTGGCGGCGACAAAGTGCATTTGCCCCACGAGAAGCGCGTCCTGGCCGCGCTCCTTGGCATGACGCCCGAGAATCTCTCGCGCGCCTTCGCCACGCTTGGCGGCTATGGCGTGGAAGTGAATGGGGCCGAGGTTCGCCTGGGCAAACTTCGCGACCTCGAACGACTCGCGCGCCCAGACCCGCTGATCGACAATTACGCGCCGCGCGCGCCCC
Source organism: Hyphomonadaceae bacterium UBA2389 (assembly GCA_002343395.1). GTDB lineage: Bacteria > Pseudomonadota > Alphaproteobacteria > Caulobacterales > Aquidulcibacteraceae > Vitreimonas. The sequence continues at coordinate 7,522 of DDSN01000080.1, forward strand.
TGCTCGCGGAGGCCGATGCTGAAGTGTGGTCGACCGAGCACCAGCGCACGGGCGCCGCTTAGCCGCCAACTTCCGCCAATTGGCGCGTGTCACCGGCGATGCCCTCGCCAAGCCGGTGTCTCGCAGGCTTGATGCGAAGCGCATCACGAATGCGCGCTTGAAGAGCGGCATCGTTCTCATCGCATTGCAGCAGATCGCGCAAGTCCACGCCGCCTTCGCCGAAGAGGCAAAGGCGCAGTTTCCCGCGTGCGGTCACACGCAACCGGTTGCAGCCATCGCAAAAACCAGACGCATAGGGCGCAATCAAGCCGAAGCGACCCTGGTAGTCAGCATGCGAATACTCTGTCGCCGGGCCATCGTCATCGTCGCGCGCAACCGGCGACCATCCTGCCGCTAGGAGCCAATTCCTGAGTTCGGCGCCCGAGACATGCTGCGCGGCGAAGAAGGCTGCATTGTCGCCGGTGCGCATCAGCTCAATGAAGCGGACGCTGATCTTTCGCTCTCTTAGGAACGCCGCATAAGCGTCGGCTCCTCCCACCAACGAGTCGCGAAGCAGAACAGCATTCAACTTCACCTTTGGTTGCGGACACCTCAGCGCACCATCGACGCCGGCGAGCACGTCCGCGAGCCTGTCGTGCCCCGTTACGCGCGCGAAGACGGAGGGATCGAGGCTGTCGACGCTGACGTTCAGGTGCGTGAGGCCCGCCTGCACCCAGTCAGTGAGATCGCGCGCCAAGCGCCATCCATTCGTTGTGAGCGCCACCTTCTCAACGCCCGTTTCCGCGACCGCCGCGATGATCGCCGTCAGATCTCTGCGGACGCTGGGTTCGCCGCCGGTGAGCCGAACCTTGTTGACGCCGAGCGCGCGGAACGCCCGCACCAGGCGCGATATTTCGTCGACAGAAAGGAAGTCATGAGGCGCGGACTTGCGATAGCCGTTGGGCAAGCAATACGTGCAACGGAAATTGCAGGCCTCGGTGATCGACAATCGCAAATAAGGGAAACGACGGCCGAAGCCGTCTTCGAGTCGCCGCACGCCGCCGCCCCTTTCCAAATACGGGAGGAGAGCGCGTTTCCGCGGTCTCCCTCGGCGCGGCGAACCTTTGACCCATTCATCGGCCCGCCGCGCCCGGCCCCGGCGTCATCGCAGGGAGAGCCTTAGACGCCAGGGCTCGGAGCGCGCGCAGTATCACGCGACATCTCCCGCGCCACATTGACAAGCCCTCTGCGCGCGCTTGATGTTCATCAAATAATTTCAGGCGGCGACGATTTCGCCCACCCCTCAGTCAAGTGGTCGAGCGTGCCGCGCTCCGCCACATCGCCGCCGCAATAGGCTTGCAGGGGCCTGGCCATGATCTCCCGCCGCTCCGTTTCCCTCGCCGCGATGGCCATTCTAACAACGGCGCCATCCGCCCATGCCCAAACCGCCGACGACATGAGCATCGGCCTGGAGAGCGCGCCGTTGCAGCTGCTTGAATTCGCATCCACGACCTGCCCGCACTGCGCGCACTTTCATCAAACGAATTGGCCGACGCTCAAAGCAGGCTACATCGACCGCGGCTTGCTGCGCCTCACCTTGAAGGAAATGCTCACGCCGCCTCCTGGCGTCGCGCTTGGCATGTTTCAGGTCGCTCGCTGCGGCGGCGTCGATGGCGCGGAATATTTCCGACGCCTTGGCGTCCTGTTCGAGCGCCAACGCGCGATCCTCGCCACAGGCACGATGGTCGGCGTTCGCGATAGTCTGATCGCCATCGGCGGCGAATGGAACCTGAGCCCCGAGCAGGTCATGGCGGCGCTCAATGACCCGACATCTGTAGATCGCATTCGTCGGTCCATCGCAGACGCCGACGCGCGGGGCGTCACCGGAACCCCGACTTTCTTCATGAACGGCGCGCGCGTTGCCGACCCCGCATTCCACACACCTGACGGGTTGGTGCGCGTTCTCGATGCGCAACTTGGAGCCCGCTGAGCTTAGCGAACGCCCGCTCGCGACGCCGCCTGCACTGAACGCACATGCGCGAGGACTTCGCGCTGTGCACGGTCACCGACATCGCCACTATACGCAGACGCTCCGAACGGCCCGCGGATGGCGAACGGAAACACGATGCCACCGCGCGGAGAGCGTGGCGCCAGGCGCAAGTCAAGTCGGCGCTGCCCCACGTCAATGACGCCAATTCCAGGGATACGAAGGTCGGGCGTGTTGAAGCTCAAATTATCGCTCGCCAAGGCGCCATCCGCGATGGCGAACCGCGCCGAAAAGCCGTCAAAACCCGTGCGTGCTTCCGGCGCGATCAGCTCCCCGCGCAGCGCGTTGCGGATCGTGCGCGAAACGCCGCCAAGGTCGACGCCGTGAAGCGTGCCCGACACCACCTCGATGTACGCGCCGCCATCCAACGAACGGATCATCTCGCCTTGGGTGCGGCCGTGAGCCCGTAAATCGAGGCTGAGCTCCGCGCGTCCCTCGATGCTGGAAAGGTTGATGGCATCGCTCAGGAAGCGCTGCGCGCTGAGGTCGCTGAAATCCAGGTCCTGCATGATCGAGATGTCTGGCGCTCGCGCGTCGACTTCAAAGCGACCGCTTCCCGACCCGCCGTAGAGAGAGACGTTATGCACCGTCGCGGCCATAAACCCGTCGTTCAGGACCAAGTTGAGACGCGTCGAATCAAGTCTGAGACGCTGGACTAGGACCGCGGCGGTGACGAGTTCCAAATCAGCGTTGAACGCCCTGAGCCCGGAAAAGTCGATCGGTGTGTCGCTCGGCGCCGCCTGCACGTCGAGAGCGCGCGGCGCATCGGCGACCACCGCGATCTCGGCCGTCGGCGTTGGCGTGCTCGACTGTTCGCTTGCAGCGACAGCCGCGGACAAGTCTTCCGTTTGGTTGGGGGGCGCTTGTCCAACCAGGTAAGGGTTGAGATCAAAATCGAATAACTCGAGACGCCCGCTCACATAGGGCTTATCGGCGCGCTCGCTCAGCACGAAGTCGCCACGTCCGCGGATCAGATCGAGCGCGAACGCGGCGTTGCTGAAGCTGTATGCGCCGCGCGCGATTTCAATCCGGCCAGCGACGGCGAAAGTCTCGAGGCCAACCCCTCCTTGGATCGGCGCGCCCGACCACGCCGAGAGCCTGCGCAAACTGGGCCCCGATGCGCGCACGTTCCCAGCGACTTCGCCCGAAGCGGCGAGTGTGCGCCCTTCGAAGGACGCCGTGAGTAGTTCAGAGTTGAGCGTCAATGAGAGCGGCGTGACGGCGCCACGCAGCGCCGCGGCAGGTTGTCCAACCCGCAGATCAATTTCAATAGGCTGATCCGCGTAAACCATTGAGCCTGTGATCCGCATTGGCTGATCAAGACTTTCAAGCGACGTGCTCAGGTCGGCGTCGCCGATCACCCAACCGGCGCCCCGGCGCGCGTCGACATAACTGATCTCGCCGCTGCTGATCTCAACCGCGCGCAGCGTGGTTTCGGCGACGTTGAACCCGGGCTCGCTCGGCGTTGCACCAGGAGACGACGCCGGTTGCTGCGGGGGCGCCGTCGGCGCGGCCCGTTGCAGCAGCCAGTTTGGGCGGCCCTGCGCATCAATCTCCAACGCCACACGGGGGTGCTGGACAACCAGCCGACGCACGACGATGCGCCGGTCAAACAGCGGACGAAGCTCAACCCCCACATGAATATCCGACGCCATCATGAATGCTGGCGCCCGCCCGCCTTCGACGTTTGAGAGGGTGACATCGCTCGCGTGGACGCCAAGGGTCGGCCAATAGCTCACGCCGACGTCCCCCGCGATCGTAAGATCGCGCCCTGTGGCCCCTTCAACGGCCCGCTCGATCTCGGCGCGGACATCGATGCGAGAAACCAGGAACGCCAGCGCCCCCGCCGCCGCCAACGCCAAGGCGACCAAGCCGGCCAGGATTAAGACGGTCCAGCGCACCCAACCTGTCATGTTTCCCCTCCACTCGGCTCCCTCTTTAGACGCTAGCGTTGCCCATCGGAATAGCTATCTAACGCCCATGACCCAACCGATACCCGTCACCGTGCTCACAGGCTTTCTTGGCGCGGGCAAGACAACGCTCCTGAACCGCATCCTCACCGAGCCCCATGGGAAGAAGTACGCCGTCATCGTCAACGAGTTCGGTGAGATCGGCATCGACAACGATCTGATCGTCGACGCCGACGAGGAAGTCTTTGAGATGAACAACGGCTGCGTGTGTTGCACAGTTCGCGGGGATCTTATCCGCATCATCGAGGGTTTGATGAAGCGGCAAAGCGCACGGAACGCCGCCGGTTTTGACGCTATTCTCGTGGAGACGACGGGACTGGCCAAACCCGCGCCCGTCGCGCAGACATTTTTCGTCGATGCGGATGTCCGCGAAAGAACTCGACTGGACGCGATTGTAACAGTGGCGGACGCCAAGCACCTGCCGCGCCAACTCGCCGACAATGAGGAGGCGGTTGAGCAAATCGCCTTCGCGGACATCATTCTGCTCAACAAGACCGACCTAGCGTCAGAAGAAGACCTGGTGGCCATCGAGCGCCGGATTCGCGCGATCAATGCGTCGGCCCGCATTCATCGCATGACGCGCGGAGACGTCGCCCTCGCGGAAATCCTCGATGTCGGCGCATTCGATCTCGATCGGATTACGGAGATCGATCCTCATTTCCTGCCGGACCACGCCTGCGATGACCAGTGCGCGCATCATGAGCATCACCACCACGACGATCACGAGCACCATAGCCACGACCACACGGCCGCGTCAGGCATAACCAGCGTGTCTCTTTCAACCGATAGGTTGATTGACCCGCAGAAGCTCCTGCCCTGGCTGAACCAGCTGACGCAGGAACGAGGCCCCGACATCCTGCGCCTGAAGGGCATCTTTGCGTTTCCCGACGAACCCAAGCGTTTTGTCGCCCAGGGCGTACATATGATACTGGAAGGCGACACGCAGCGCGACTGGAGGCCCGGCGAACCGCGCGTCTCGCGCCTCGTGTTCATAGGGAAGAACCTCGACCGCACTGAACTTGAGTCCGCCTTCGCCAAGTGCGCGGCATGACCGCGCAAGTCTACAGGAACGGGCGCCGGCTCGCGCTCGAGGCGAGCGCCAGTTCAATTCAGTGGATTGGCTCGGCCGCATGGTTCGCACTGGGAGACGGCTCGGTCGTCCGTGCATCGCCTGCGGAGGGCGATACGCGGTTCGGCGTTCACAACGGCGCCATTTTGTGCGCCGCCCGCCATCCTGACGGCGCACGCCTGGTCACTGGTGGCGACGACGGGCTGATCGCGGCGCTGAGCGTCGGCGGCGCGGTCGCTCCGATAGCCCAATACTCGAAATGGATTGATCACCTGACCGCGAGCGCGGCCTCTGGAATTCTCGTTGCGGGCATCGGCCGTGACGCGGTGGTGTTTAAGGGTGATGCAGAAGTGCATCGCTTCTCACATCCCTCCAGCATTGGCGGGATCGCAATGGACCAAAAGGGGCGCCGCTTGGCTGCAAGCCACTATGGCGGCGTAACACTGCGCTATGCCCTCATGCCGGACGATAGAGGCGTCGCCCTCCAATGGACGGGATCTCACCTCGCGGTCACGCTCTCGCCCGACAGCGCCTATGTCATCAGCGCGATGCAAGAGAACGCGCTGCACGGCTGGCGTCTCCCGGAAAAAACAGACCTCCGCATGGATGGTTATCCCGCGAAAACAAAAAGCCTCTCGTGGGACAAGCGCGGACGATGGCTGGCCACCTCGGGCGCGCCAAGCGCGATCGTCTGGCCGTTTGTCGGAAAACTAGGCCCGCAGGGAAAAGCACCGCTTCAACTGGCCGCACGGGACGCGCTCGTGACCTGCGTCGCGTTTCATCCCAGCCAAGACGTTGTCGCGATCGGATACTCTGACGGAGCGGCCGTTGCAGTTCGTTTGGCCGACGAAGTGCGCATCGACCTCGATGAACCAGGCGAAGGTCCCGTGACCACATTGGCCTGGAGCCCAGATGGCGACTACATCGCAATCGCTGACGAAGCCGGGCGCGGAGCACTGATCCAAACGACCTAGGCCACAGGACGCTGCGCTTGCGCCGTCAGGACATGGTCCATCACTTTGACGACCCCCGCGACTTCGTTGACGATGCGCCGCGCGCGCGTTGGATCGACCAAGGGCTTGAAGAGATCGCCCGGTTCAAACAAATCGCCGCCCTCCACCGCGATGAGCAGGTCGCCGCTCTCGAAGGCGCAGCGGATTCTTTTCCCATTTAGCGCCTTCTCCAAGTCCATCAGTCGTTCCATCATCACTGGATGGACAAGGTAGCGTGCTTCGACCTGATCGGTGCCCCACACTTCGAAAATTCGCTCGAATGTCGAATCCACCAGGCGCACGCGCTCTAGTTTGACGCCGTTGCTGGATCCGCCGCCAAACGCGTTGAAGACGCCGGCGTCCCGCCGCACGATGGTCGTGCCCAAAAATTCCCGAGGGAAATGCAATTTGAGCAGCTGCCCGCGAAACACCGTGGAATAGCGCGTTCGGCCTTTGCTGTCGGAGTGGCGTTGCTCAAGATGGGCTTCATAGAGTTCATAGCTCGCGCCCTTGTGGGCGCCGGAAAAACAATCCTCGAAACTGGACCTCGAAAAAGCCGGCACGAGACTAAGCGCACGCATGCGCGCGAACGCGGGCGGCTCCGCGACGCCAATGCTATAGCGCGCGCCCATCGCCGCTGCGATCGCGCTGCAGTATTCTTGTTTCAGCTTGCGCCCCATAGTCGCCAGAGGCTGATAGGCGATGATGCCCGCGACAACACCGACCATGAGCGCGATGACCAGCGCCACCTGTCCATCACGGGCGATAACCCCAGCAAGGGCCGCGCTTGCTATCGTCCCGACGCAGCCAATCAGGGCGCGCTGCTTGAACTGCGCAACCGCGAGGACACGATGCGATTCATTTTCCGCGAAACAGGGCTCTATGCGGCTCTTGTAGAGCCGATCGAACATCGAATCATCGAGCCGCGCCAAATCCAGAGGATCCGCATCACTCATGCTTGCCTCATACGCGCAAGCCCTTCTTCGACCCCGATCACGGGCGCGTAGCCGAGCTCGGCGCGCGCCTTGCCGTCGCGCAACACCGCCTCCCGCGACATGATCATCGCCGAAAACCGCGTTAATGGCGGTTCGGACCTGAGCCCAAATAAGCGCCAGACAATTTCCGCTGTCGCGCCCGCGACGTCCGCCGCCCAAGCCGGAATTTCCCTATCCGGCAGAGAAATTCCCTGGCTTCCGGCAATGGCGCCGATCATCTCCCTTAGGGTTCGGACGCCGTCATCGAGGACGAAATACGCCTCCCCACCGCCCCCCTTCGTCAGCGCGAGTTCAATCGCATGGATCAGATTGTCGATGTGGGTCGTGGACGTCCGAGCGCGCCCGCCATCGATCCACATCCACTGCCCGCTCGCCGCCATCGCGCGGAGCGTCGGCAGCAGCGTGGTGTCTCCCGGCCCCCAAATAAAGCGCGGCCGCAGGATGATGGTTTGGAACTCGGCGCCGTTGGCCCGCACGACCAGCTCCTCCGCACGCGCCTTCGTCCATGAATACGGATAGGGCGAGTTCGGCGCGCGCGGGTAGGTTTCATCAACGTCGCGCAGATGCTGGCCACGCCAAAGAACGCTTTCTGTGCTGATGTGAATGAAGCGCAGGGCGCCCGCTTCACGCGACGCCGCGAGCATCCGCTCCGTCCCGTCGATATTGAAACGTTTCCACGCGTCGACCGGCCCCCACTGCTCAACAAAGGCCGCACAGTGAACTATCGCCTCGGAGTCGCCGACGTGCGCCGCCGTCACGTCTTCCAAGTCACAGCGCACGGGAGCAGCGCCTAGCGCCGCAATCGCGGCGTCAGATTTCTCTGATCGCGACATAGCGCGGACCTGGTGGCCGCCTGCCACGAACTTCCTCGTGGCGGCGCCGCCCACGAACCCAGACGCGCCGGTTACAAAGATGCGCACTCAGGCGCCCCCAATTTGGTGCAGCGCGGCGGAAAGCTTGCCGACCGACAATGCTGCTTCCTCACGCCGTTCGCGCAACTCCTCCACGACTTCCTCAGGCGCCTTTTTCACGAAATCCGCATTGCCCAGCTTTGCGTCCATCTTCGCCATTTCGCCGTTCAGCTTCGCGATCTCCTTGGAGAGGCGCGCCGCTTCCGCCGGCAAGTCGACCACGCCCTGAAGCGGCAGCGCGATCGTTGCGCCGTCGAGCACGAAGGTCACGGAGCCCTCCGGCGCGGCGGAAGCGCTGGTCGAATACTCCAGACGCGCCAAACGATCGATCAGGTCTTGGTAGCGCTCCAAACGCGCTTCGGTCGCGGCGCCCGCGCCAATGAGCAAGAGCGGAATTTTCGACCCCGCCGGGACGTTGAGTTGGGAGCGGGTCGAACGGGTCTCGGCTATCAGGCGCACCACCCAGTCGATCTCCTCCTCGGCGGCGGGATCGACAAGGGAGTCCGCTAGGCGCGGCCAACTCTCGACAACGAGCATACGTTCGCGTTTGGCGCCGAACTCGCCCAGCCGCGCCCACAGCTCTTCGGTGATGAACGGGTGCAGCATGATCAAGATTTGATCCAGGACCCAAGCTGCGGTGCGACGCGTTTCCGTCTTCGCAACCTCGTCCTCACCGTTGAGCAAGGGCTTGATGAATTCGAGGTACCAGTCGCAATAGACGTTCCACACGAACCTGTAGAGCGCGCCCGCTGCTTCGTTGAAGCGCCGCGCCTCCAGTTCGCGCGTCACCGCCGCCGCCGCCTTCGCGGTCT
>DDSN01000080.1:16331-16479 GCA_002343395.1 Hyphomonadaceae bacterium UBA2389
GGTGCCGAAATTGCGATAGCCTTCGATGCGTTGTTCACTGAGCTTGATGTCGCGCCCTTGCGCAGCCATTGCCGCCAGCGTGAAACGCAGCGCATCGGCGCCGAATTTGTCGATCAGCTCCAAGGGGTCCATGGTGTTGCCCTTGGAC